>JAFOVN010000004.1 GCA_017392345.1 Alphaproteobacteria bacterium
CCCGGCAAGAACAATGGATTTTCCATATTTGCCGCCATTGCCGATGTGGCCATGGCCGCCGTTGCCGCCGCAATACCAAGTATTTTTTTCATTTTGATTTTCCTTTCGTTAAAAGTTTTTTTCACCAACCCCCATTATTGGCAAGATTGGTATCATACCCCCGCACCACCCATTATTGGCAACAGTGCCTTATTCGGAATATGACCCGTATATGATTGCCCAAGTTAAAAATAAAGTCAAAGATTTTGTGATAACCCTTGAAATCCGTGGCAAAAAACACTATCATATAGTAACAAGGTGTATGAAAAGATTCAAATGGAAACGAACCTAAAAAAACTTATCGCCATGGCCGCCGGCCAAGATCGTGGTTGCTTTGATGAAAATTCTATTTCACCGGATGTTCGGGCTAGGGTTGACGGTGCGCTGGATTCTATATTCCGTGGCAAAAGCATATTGGTTTGGACGCGTGGCGGAAAACTTAGCGTCGCATGGGACGCGGCGATGAACGAACTGCGTGATGAAATTTTTGCAATAAAAAATACCGCGCCAATTGTTGAATACCTGCGTGTTGCGGTTTTTGCGTTGCGCGGGCGGTGGCAATCAAAAATGTTGCAAAGCAATGAAAGAAATTCAATTGTTGATGGCGCATCTGATACGGAATTGAACGATTTGAAAAGTTATGCAGTGTCACTCATAGAATCGGGAACACGTGTTATAAATGATTTAATATCGGTTGGTGTATCCGGGGGCGCCCAACGCGGAATACAAAACACCATGTCCATGAATATGGAACGTGTAAATGGGCGTGAACACGAATATGAACGTGTACGAAAGAGATAATAGCAGGAACACAAAATGAAAAACACTAATGATATTTCAAACGGAACAAAAGATTTGTTGGCGCACGCATATCAAAATGTATATGACGCCTTGGTAACGGCATACCTTGCCAAGGGCCAGACCCGGGGCCAGTCGCAACAAAGCGCAAGTCGCAAAATTTACCAAATCATAAATACACACGAAAATAATAACCCTGTAATAGAGTACCTAAGGAAATTTAACGATTCCCATTATTCGGCCACGGCAAAAAAGAATATGACATTCGAAGGCATGGATGAAATTGATTCAGAATCTTTGAATGTTGATATGACTGATGCAATTATAAACGCTATCAACAATTTTGAAAGTGTTATTGCCGATGCGTCACCGAGGGTTTTATGTGTGTTGAATCGCACACCGGCACCATTTAAACATTCCGATATATTAAACAAACAAGATTTTACTTCATGGTTCTATGGCAATCCGTATCAGTCGGATATAAAAGAGTTCGGGGATTTTGAAACCTTTTATCGTCGATACTTTTTGCGCCAATCGCATCGGTAATTCATTTATGCTTATACGCCAAAACCAACGGCACGATTTTATCAAAGTCAACCGCGTTCACCCAATCGCGCGGAATTTTTATCGCACCATGCTGGCCCGCGGACATCTTTGGTAAAATGGAATTATCACGCGCGTTAATGATTTGTTTAAGTTTGACGCGCACACCGCACACATCATGCGGAATAACAAATGTAATTTCGTCGCCGGTCTTTATTTCATTTCGCAGTTCAAGTGTGATTTCCGAATCATTTTTTGCAACCACAACGCCCGCCGCATGATATTCAGACACCGACCGCGCGGAATCATAGTTGTGCGCGTCGCTTGGCACCGGGCCATCAAAGAACGCCGTTGTATATCCGCGCGATTCTAATACGTTTAGCATTTCCATATAGATAGATGGATTAAAATTTTCCGGGTCGCGCGCCCACGCATCCATCGCCGCACGATACGCGTGAACAACACTGCCCACATAGTATTCACTGCGATTGCGCCCTTCGATTTTAAGTGAATCCGGCGCGGATTCCAACACATCGGCCAACCGTGGCATCAAACACAAATCTTTGCTGTTCATAATATATGCGCCGCGCGCGTCTTCTTCTATCGGCATTTCGATTCCGCTTTCACGTTCGCGCAAAATCACATCGTATTTCCACCGGCACAGTTGCGCGCACGCCCCACGATTCGCCGGCCGCCCCGTGATAAAGTTCGACAGCAAACACCGCCCCGAATACGCCATGCACATTGCGCCATGCACAAAAATTTCCAACTTTATATCCGGGCAGGCCCGCCGAATAGAAACAAATTCCCGGTGTGAAACTTCGCGTGCAAGCACGCACAGCGACGCACCCGCCGCCTGCCAGAACTTTACGGACGCGGCGGAACAAATGTTCGCCTGGGTCGAAATATGAATCGGAATATCAGGGTGGTTTTCTTTCGCCCACATTAAAACACCTGGGTCGGACACAATCAGCGCATCCGGCGATAAATATCGAATTATTTCCGACACGCGCGGCATATTTGCATATTCAGAATCATGCGCAAAAAGGTTGAACGCCAAATAAACTTTTTTCCCCGCCGCATGCGCAAGTTCGATTCCGGTTTTAACTTCGTCGGTTGAAATTTTCGCCCGCGCCCGCATTGAAAACCCGGGCAGGCCGGCATAAATCGCATCCGCACCATACAAAATCGCGGTCCGAAACGCGTCCAGCGTCCCCGCCGGCGCCAAAAGTTCAGGTAGTTTCATCATAAGTGTAATACTAACCCGCCCCCCGCCATTTGCAAGATTTTTTTGAAATTTGTTAATGCACACTTAAAACAAACCAGGTTGATTATTCCAGAACGCAAAGTTCCCCTCTAGAGAGGGGTCCGGCGGAACCGCCGGGGGGTGTGGTGCGTCGCAGACGTCAAATAAATTGTCGCATCTTGAAATTTTTTCTTGCTTTACCTGGTGCGATATGTATAATTACATGCGCATTGCCAGTTTAGCTCAGTTGGTAGAGCATCTGATTTGTAATCAGAGGGTCGTTGGTTCAAGTCCGACAACTGGCACCATCAATTTTCGTTAACAAAAACCGCATTCCTGCGGTTTTTTGTTTAAGAAAATTGAATGCCTCGCCGTAGCATTGGTCGTAACAAGAAAAACAAATTTCACACTTATCGGCGAAGGCGGGCCAGAACAAATTTTATCGCATGCGAAAATCACGACTATAACACCCTGGTTATAACCAGGGTGTCATGGTTTGGTTTAACGTTTTTGCAACATTTCCTGTGCCATATTAAAAGATATTGTCCCGGGAATATATGTCATTATGAATCTATCGATAATGTTTTTCGGCACCCCGGCAATCGTCAATAGCGACAAAAATTTTTGCGCATCATCTGGGTGTGCTTTTAAATAGTCATGCGTATACCCGTAAATAAATTGTTCATTCATTTTACTAAAATCGGCCTGCAGAACCCAGCCGGCAAGTGCCGGTTTTCTATTTAAAAGGTCTTTTAACATCCTTTGAAAAACCGGTCCCATTTTGGCAAGTTCTGTAACGAAAACATCGTTCTCCATGGCTCCGGTTAACAGGTCTTTAAGTTGCTTTTCTACTCTTTCGTAATCAACGGAACCGCCCATAATGGCTGCTACGCCAATGCTGCTCACCAATAATGAAACCACATCAATCGCCCACATATTCTCTATCAGTTCTAAACGTTTTTCGTCCACCCCAAGTTCATCGGCGATAATTGGTGCCCACATACCAAGCACACCCGTAACGGCCAATAATGCTCCCAACCGTCTGTGTCTTCTTACCTTTTGCAATTCAGCCTCCGCCGAATTTTTAGGGACTAATAAAGTGCCTTTTTTATACCCTTTTATTTTTAGATTTTTTACATCTTTCTTTGCATCTGTTCTTTTATCCATTTGTTTTCCTTTTGGTTAAATTTGTTAAATAAAAAACCACAAGACAAAGCATGTGGTTGGAGGTTCAGAACTATTATGCTCGGAAAAATAGTGGGCTTATTCTACATATTCACCGCCCTCCAACCACGTTTGGTTGGAGGTATTTTTTGTCCCCGCGGACACCGAGCATAAAAACGGGTTCTGACACCCCAACAAAGCAACTGCCTTGTCAACATGTATATTACACTAAAAAATAAGGAAAATCAAAAATAAAAAAACGGAATCAAATGATTCCGTTTTTTTTAATTTTTTCCCTGGCGTTCTTTCTCGCGCTGTTCGACCGCGTTGGCGACATTTTCAATTTGCAACAGTTGATTTTCCAATGCCCCCCGTTCGGAATTTTTATAACCCGTTTCTTCCGCGCCCGCATTCGCACCATCTTTATTTGAATCATCAACCACACGCGGGTTTATCAGGTTATCGTAAATCCGCTGTGCCTCACGCGAACCCTCTATATCACGCAGCAACAGTTTACTTGTTTGTCCCGGGACAAACCATTCGTCCAATTTTAACGCCGTCACCTGCATCACCGGGCGCGTGCGCGCATCGGTAATCCACGCCGGCACACGTGGCGTGTCTGAAAAATACCAAAGCGCAACCCAATAGAAAACGCCCATAACAACAATGCCACGAACGATTCCGAAAATCACGCCCAGTGTGTGGTCGGTGACACTCATCACACTGGCCTGAATCCTGTCACGCAATTTCTGATTAAAGAACCCGACAATTAGCAATATAACAAAAAACACGATGAAATACGACGCGACCAATGTGCCCACGGTTGATTCGGGCAACCCGAACCAACCCTGAAGCAATTTATCAAGCATCGGCGACACGAACCGCGCGGTTATTGCCGCCACCACCCAAGACAACGTTGCGATGGTTTCATAAATTCCGCCACGTATCGTCGCCCACACGGTTGACGCAAGCAACACCCCAACATATGCATAATCAAGTCCGGTCAAATTAAACATCGTGCTTTCCTGTTATTTATTTCTTTTTACGGCAAAGAACGAAAACCAATCCCACAACAAAAATCCCAAGTATTCCGTAATAGAACCAGTTCGCGTTCCATTTAATTAGTTTTTTTTTGCGTCCGCGTTTTCGGTCTTTTCAACAACGCGTTCAACAACCGCCGCCACGCGGTCCGCATGTGCACTGCGAAACGCGGCCGCATCAGATTCCATTGCTTTCTTGTTATCGGCGGCAACCCCCTTGGCGGCATCGTCCATATCAATTTCTATCGCCGCACGGATTGAATCGCCCATGGAATCGCCATAGCCTTGGAAACATTTTTCCCCAACGACCATCACCGGCACACCACCCGATTCGTATTCGCACTTTTTAAGTGTCGCCATAAATTCATCACGATTTGCGGCGTCCATAACATTTACCGTTGTCACATTCAGATTCGGATATTCGTAAATCAAATTCTGCGAAATAAATTCACGCGCATGATGACAGTGCGGACACGTCGGCGAATAGTAAATCGTAATATCCGCGGCCATCGCATTACCAATAAACATCGCACCCGCAAGTGCACCAAACAAAGTTGCTTTTTTCATTTTTTCTCCTTTATTACTTTGCATGGTGATTATAGAAACATACATTATCATAGCGCAAGTGGTTTTTAATAAAAAACAAACATTTTTTCCTATGGTCACGGCCACGTATTTTTGCAAGAATGCCCACAAAGGAGATAGAAAAATGTTTAACCTTGCCGAATATCCATTACCATTTCGTGAAACAGACCTGGTCCCGTATATGTCCGTTGAAACGGTGCGTACGCATCACGATAAACACATGGGCGCATACATTGCGAACCTAAATAAACTAATCGATGGAACAGAATACGCCGACATGGATTTGCATGAAATTATTTTGGCATCGGCCAAGGATAAAAACGCGACAAAAATTTTTAATAACGCGGCGCAAATTTTTAATCACGAATTCTTTTTCAATTGCCTTGGGCGCGGGAATACTTTGATTCCAGATTTAATATCGGATGCGTTTGGCGGCGTGTCCGAATTCAAAGAAAAATTCAAATCTGTTGCGAACGATGTCTTTGGTTCGGGCTGGGTTTGGGTTGTACAAAATTCAAATAAAAAATTTGAAATCATATCGACCGCAAATGCGGATACACCAATTGTCCATGGATTAAAACCTGTGCTGGTTTTGGATTTGTGGGAACACGCGTATTATTTGGATTATCAAAATCGGCGCGCGGAATTTATTGATAATTTCTTGGAATTCCTAATCGATTGGAAATTTGTCCTTGATAATTTGAATATGGAATAAAACTTTACGCGGCAAGTTTCATGAGTCTCACATCATCGAATTCCGCATACCGGTTAAAGATTGACTGCGCCCGCGGGCAAAGCGATAAAATCTTTCGATGTTCCCGGCGCGCAGATTCCGCAACGCACCGCACCAGGTTTTTGCATACATCACTGTTTTCAAACGCGCCATCGATTTGCGTGGATTCAATAATTAAACGATTTGCGCCGACATAGACAATATCTATTTCACCGATTATTTTACCGTCACACTTTGCACAGAATCCATTTCCATTTGAAAGTTTTTGGTATTCAATATCTAATGACATATTGTCCCCCTTATACCAAAACTATACCACGCGCGGCGTGCGGTATGAATATGAATGTTTGCCAAAAGTCGGGTATGTTTTCCGCGTTTTGATATCTGCACACAGATGTTACGAAATTTTGTGACAAGATTGCCGTAATAATGCGATGATTCCCATATCCGCGTCATCCCGGCGAAGGCCGGGATCCAGTGCGAACGAATGTGAGCACTTGCGTCGCAGACAGTTTGTTGTCGCAATGCGACAACAAATCCCATGCGTGTCCAGTTTTTGCATTTGCAAAAACTGGACACCGCTCTTCAGCGGTGTGACGATTCTCTGAAATGCTTTTTTGTCATCAAAATTGGCAACATCAAGAAACTGTTGCAGTTTTATTTCTTCTTAAATTTTGCAAAACAATTGATATCGCGAAAACGGTTTTCTTTTGGCAACCATTTTTCTTGTTTTAAAACACCCTCTAATTCATACCCAAGATTTTTGGCAACATTTACAGAGCCCTTATTTAACACATCGTTATGAATTATTATTTTATTAAAACCATTTTTAAATAATTCTTGTTCTAGCATTCGAACGGCCTCTATCATATACCCACACCCACGATAATCATTTGCCAACCAATAACCTAGTTCTGCTTTTTTGTTTTTTATATCAACGGAATTTGCGGCACAATTGCCAATAATCTCATCATTTAATATAATAAAATATTCATAAGCCGAATTATTTTCCCAACTTTTATCAGATTGTTTTAAAAAGGCGTAAGTGTCCGTGGCGGATTTTATATCTCTTGCCCATGATAGCCATGGCAACAAGAAGTCTTTATTCTTACTTTCTACATCATACAGCAGTTTTGCATTATGCATGCATGGTGCCAAATGCATCAATGTAATTCTTGGGCCTTTTAATATATATTTCATAATCTTTCCTTTCGCTGTGCATCAAATCCGTGAAAAATTCTTTTGAATTATCTTTCCGCTTTTCTTTAATGCCGCTGATTCCGCCGGTGACATTTTGGGACTCAGTGTCGCGACAACACCGTTCGCGCCAACAATGCGTGGCAAAGACATTGCAATCACATGTGCGCCTGTGCCCGCGGCAATCGATACGGTTAAAATCCTGTGTTCGTCGTTTATAATGCACTTTAACAAATCTGCAACCGCGGCGCCGATGCCGTCCCACGTTGCACCACGACCACGAATAATTTCATACGCCGCGTTGCGAACGTGTTCTTCGATACTGGTGCGAATTGCGGCGGTCAGTGGAATTTTTAACTGGCGACAAAAATCTTCCAAAGCCAATCCACCAACGCTAATCGACGACCAATCGATAACACTGCTGTCACCATGTTCGCCAAGAACATACGAATGAATCGATTGTGGCGACACGGCAAGTCCCCGCGCCAATATCGTGCGTAAACGCGCACTGTCCAACATTGTGCCGGTTCCAATCACGCGCGCCGGCGGCAATTCCGAAAGTTCCTGGGCCAACATAACCATCACATCCAACGGGTTCGTCACGATAATTAAAATTACACGTTTTGAATCAACGTTCGCCATCACGCGCGGCACAATATCGCGAATAACCGCGGCATTGTTTTGCAATAAATCTGTCCGTGTTTCGCCGGGCTTTTGATTTTTACCGGCGGCAATAATAACAATGTCCGAACCACGAATTGCGCGATAATTACTGGCCGCGGAAATGTTCACATCAAAACCAAAACTTGCCGCATGACCCAAATCTTCGGCGGCGGCACGCGCGCGCACCGCATCGCGGTCGAACAGAACAATTTCATGCACAAGTCCGGTATTTTTAACCGCCGTTGCAACGGCCGAACCAACGGTCCCCACACCAATAATCGCCACTTTCATCTCTCTACTCCTTTTGGGCAATTATAACATATTTTGGTGGCCGGTGTAAGTGATTAAATATAAATGTTATACCGGCAAAAGCCGGTATCTCCTTATGCTTGTAGAGAACCAGGAAATTATTTTTTAATCATCATACTCTTCATACTTCAGTCCAAATAGCGCACTGACCGGTTGAAAATGAAGAGCTATAACATCAACACACTGTTCAGCGCAATGGTTTGCACAATTAGCATAGTCATCATTATTATAATTTCGCATAAAAACCCATACGGGGGTAAAATTGTACGGGGTGGATTCGGTCTCTGCTTTGCACCAACAATATTCACCTTCACCATGTGGGGTGCCTTTTGGTAACCATTTTTTTCCAGCATTTGAGGCGCATTTTGCAACACCAGATATTATGGCGCCACAGGGGAAAATGATTTTCCAGTCCCCCGGGGACGATATCCCGGAAGAAACATCCCAACTAGGACTATTAGGGTCATTTATGCCGCTCTCCTTAGTTCCATCCAACTGTATTAGGCTGTATCTACCTATCCACTCGCGCTTCCAACAAGGATCCGGTTGCGGTTCTGGTTTGGGTGTTGGTGCCGGTTTTGGTTTCGGGGGTGGGGGCGGTGTGACGGCCGTAATTAAATCATTGCCGATAACTCGTTCATCACTTGTATTCGCATTTGAACCGTTTAGTTTTACAACACTAAACATCGCGGCGCGCATGGGTTCTGCACGCAACGCGGATAAACATTCCAACGCGCACGAACGTTCGCATCCGCCCGCCATTGTGTCGCCACTTTTGTTATATACCCATGGGCTTTCTTCCGGTCCCACCATTTTGCACCAACAATGTTCGCCACCCGTTTCATTTAGTGCATAATTTTTACCCGCATCAATTGTGTATGGTGTGCCGGCGTCCGCCGTGCATGCACTGTGCCC
>JAFOVN010000034.1 GCA_017392345.1 Alphaproteobacteria bacterium
ATCTGGGAAATCGCCCGAAAGTTTTTGTGGAATATCGGGAATTGTTTTTAAATTTTCGGTTATGTCTTCGCCGGAAACCCCACTGCCCCGCGTAAGACCACGAACAAGCACACCGTTTTCATACCGCGCGGCATATGATACACCGTCAACCTTTAATTCAATAAATAAATCCTTGGTTGGTAATTTGTTAAACCAATCTGCAACTTCCCGTTCATCAAACACATCGGAAATCGACAGCATTGGCACACTGTGCGGATATGTTTTGAATTTTGTTGATGGCGCCGCCCCAACATGCGTAGATGCCCCGGCGGTGGCCAATTCCGGATATTCGCTTTCAATTTCCAATGCGCGTTTCTTTGCCGCATCGTACGTTGCATCGTCCACAACCGGCGCATCATTTTGATGATACGCAATATCCCACGCGTTCAGTTTTTTCATCAAATCTGCGTGTTCCGCACGAATAAAAAGGTCGGGTATTTTTGCCATGCCCATATTATAGAAAATTTACAAAAATAATACAATTGGAAAACGCAAATTGCTTATTATTTTTTATGTTCGTTTAATTGCGGTTTTTGTTGTGTTTTAACCACGGTTGCCGTCGCAACAATAGCCATACCATGTCTCAGATCAGCCAATTTTTGTTCCCTGAAAACTTCCAAAAATAATTTAATAGATTCTTCATCGTCACGCAAACATGGCGCGATTCGGCCATTTTGTAATGTTTTATTTTCAATATGCCCAACCATTCGTGGATCATCTTTCATTTTCCAAAGGGCCGTTTCTACACGTTGTCTTTGCAAATGAATACGTTTGGCAAGTGGCGATGAACTTAGCCACTTTTCTTTTGAAAACTTTCGAAATAATTCGATTGAATCCGGGTCGTTATGCAGACATGGTGCAACGCGTCCTCTAAATAGTTTTATATCTTGAATACGGTCTTTGTTTTTTGGATCTTTTCGCATTTCACACAAACATTTTTCGATTGCCATCGGATTTGTTATATCACAATATTTTCGTAACAAACTTGGTGGCAACCATGTTGTTTCATCAAGCACTTGTTGGAATAATGCGATTGTGTTTTTGTCACCCCGCAGGTATGGCGCAACGCGATCTGGGCCGATTTCCCGCATTCGAATCAGACCCGTCAACCTTGGATCATTAAATATTTCGTTCATACGTTGTTCCATTTTTATCGCATTTTTTACACTGCAAATCTTTGCAAGTGAACTTGGCGACAGCCACTTTACATTTAGTAAGCTTTGGAATAATTCGATTGATTTTTCGTCATTACGCAAGCACAAAGCATCACGACCACCAATTAATTTTCGCGTTTGAATACGGTCTTTCATTTCGGGTTCGTGTCGCATTTCGCGCAGGCGATTTTCGATGGTCGATCCTTGGAAATTGCAATGCTGTTGCAATTGCGATGGGGTCAGCCAAGTTTCGTGAAGCATTTCTTGAAACAATTTGATTGATTCACTATCACCACGCAAACACGGTGCAATTCGACCGTTTAGTAATTGCATATCGCAAATACGATCGTGCATCCGGGAATCAACACGCATTTCATTCAAACGGTTTTCAATTGTTTCTGATGCCCTTAGTTCACAATATTTTTTTAACATACTTGGGGACAACCATTTTTTATTATTGGCCACGACCCAATCATTGTAGTGCTGTTCTATTGTCATCAAAAGTTTATTGTCCGTGATAATATCAAAATTAAAATCAATTGGATTTTTGCCCCCGTATTCGCCACCATTATGTGGTTCGTATTGAAACCCGTTCGGAATTAACACGGCCGCACCCGCAATATCACGAAATAAAACTTGGCCATGTTGACGTGCGGTAATGATTGTGTCTTCAATTGGTTCTTGTTCGCCACCGCGAAAAACCGTATCCAAAACATACGCGATTTTATGTGGATTTTTTGGATTAATACGCAAAGCACGACCAGAGGCCTGTTCTATTCGAACAGCAGATGCAGATGGATAATTTATACACAACGAAACTTCTTCATCATCAAACCCTTCGGTTAGGGTATTTACCTGGCATACAACATTAAATTTGTTGTCCCGGAAATCTTGCATTAGATGTGAAAAGTTTTTTTGCCGGCTATGCAGGGGAACCGCAACATCATGACCAATTGCACGATTTATTGCACGCGCCTGGGCGGTGGCGATATCTATGTTCGGGCAATTTATCATTGTTTTCATATCACGAAAGGGGTTGCCATCACATTCGCCATACGCGTATATTTGTGCAATTTCTTTGACCATAATGTCAAATTCGGTTCCTTCGTCTATGATACTTTTCCAATTAAAATCGCCAGAACCTTGGACAAATCCAAAAGCCGATGGATCAAACACCATGCTGGTTCGATAAAGGATATTTTTTACCGGGCACAGCATTTCATTGTTTACTGCCTCACCAATACCCATCGAATATATTTCCGCGCCCAACAAATCAGACACCGCATGTGTTTCAGAATAAACCGGTGTCGCGGTAAAACCAATAATCGGGGCATAATTTGATATTTGATTTAATATCGACATTCTTTTGTCGCCAATTGCATGATGTGCTTCGTCCGCGATAACCAGACCGATATTTTCCGCGCCGATACGATAAAATAACTTTTCCATCGATTGATATGTTGAAATTATAATATCACGATTCGTTTGTTTATGTTTAGCATCAAAAACACTGACGTCTGCAATGTTCGCAAATTCCTTTAATTTTTCGCGTGTTTGGCCAATTAAACTTAGACGCGGGACCAAAATTATAACCTTGTTTTTACCCAGATCGATATTATTCGCACGTATTTGATTCACATATTCATGTGCAAGCAAACAGAACATAACCGTCTTGCCAAAGCCGGTTGGCAATTTAAAATAACTGTGCGCAATTTGTTCGGGTGATATATTCGCCATCGCATCAAAAGCATCGCGTTGCCGACCGCGCAATATATTTTCACCACGCAGCATATTTTGTATGCCACTGTGCAAAAATTTCGCTTTTGTTAATACGTCCATTTTTATTTGTCTTTTTTTTACGAGGATAATTATAATACAAAACACACAAATGTCAATCTACTTACTTCAAATTTGAAAACATTCCCAAAATATGATAGAATATGATTGAAGTCATATAAAACCAAAAGGATTTAACATGGCGATGATTTACTGTCGTGATTGTGGATGCAAACATTCTGACCGCGCCCGGGCGTGTCCAAAATGCGGGCGTGCGGAATTTGATGCGGACAAATCCATTGCTGTTTATTTAATTTTATTATGGTTGTTTGGTGTATTCGGTGCCCACCGGTTTTATGCCGGCAAAACCAAAAGTGGCCTTGCAATTTTAATAATGTTTTTGTTCGGGCTGTTTTCGTTCCCAATATCGGCGGCGTTCGCGCATTCTGGCGCAGATGCATCAGTAATGTTACTTATGGGTTTGGGACTGATGTGTTTCATGGCGGCGTGTATTTGGGTGTTTGTTGATTTTATTGTTGCGCTGTGCAATATAAAACATCCCGAAAAGATTTTTGCAAAAAAATAATCCCACACAATTGTGGGATTATTTTTTTACCTGCCCCCGTTAGAACGGTAAGGCAACCGCACCCACAGTTTTGGTGCCAGTGTTAACGTCTTGATAAAGTCCAAACCGGCTTTAAAAGATTCTGTGCCATTATATTTACCTCCCGCTATATTCCACACATAAAAATCATGACCCGATACGTTGATACGAATTTCATCAGAAGATGGCAAATCCATGTCTTCCTCATATGTGACGTGTATAATCACGTGTCCCAATGAAGGACTATTAAATTCACAATATCCATATGGTATACCGTGAATCAATCTGGCCAATAAATCTGTAGGCCTAAGTTTGGCCCTGGGTTTTTCCTCTGATAATGTCTTTATAACTTCATCAAATGTCATTTGCATTGGCGTTTTCCTTGTTTGATATGTTTTTATTTTGCCTTTACCCTGTGGCTTTTGATTTTCGCCATCATGTCAATGTATGGTTGATCCCAACGTGTAAAGGTTTTTGCGACACTGCGATTATTCTGGGGGGTATTTGCCATATTTATAAATTCTTCGGCCTTGGTAAATAACATCATTTCTACGCTATCGGTGTGGTCATCAAAACTATCACGCAAATCAACACTTGGAATTATAATATTCATAACACCGTAAGGAACTTTCGAAATATCATAATATCCCGCGGTTTGTTTGATACCGATTGTTTCAATATAACCGTCATTCAATACCGCTTTGATAACATATCCGCCATTTTTTAGGCGAAATGTGCATTTTGCACCCATCATTTCATGCATAGTGTCATACATAACACGCGCATTTAGATGATGTTTATTCAATGCCTGTTTGTCTTCTTCGGAATCCGTAAAGTGATACGAACGCAAGAATGCTTCATCTTCCGTCAATCTTGAAGGAACGGTTTCCAATGAATTTATAAATCGTATTCCGCGATTAAAATGTGTTTCTTTACCCCGACCAAAAAATCTTTTTAATGGTGATATTTTTTCATCAAATGCATATAAGTCTATATCTTGCCCTTTGATTCGAATCATGTCCGTGGGGTTATCCTCTTCACTATCGACGTAATCAACCTTTATCATTACACCACCAAGGGGAGATTTCTTTATTTCATAGTATCCGTATGGTGCGCTGTTCCGTCTGGTCGTATAAAACGCCGTAAGTTTTTCTTTGGACAACGCGTCTATCACTTCATCAAATGTCATTTGTAATCCTTTGTTTTGCCGGTATTTTACAACAAATTTTACGGTTGTCAATTTTTTACATAAAAACACCCCGCGGTTGCGGGGCGTTTTCGTTCGTTTCCGTTTTTTACTGATTATCCATCGCCTTTAACAATATGTCTTTTAGTTCGTTTGGCATCATACCAGTTGTGGAATAACCGCAATCCACATGGTGGACTTCGCCCGTGACCGCCGACGACAGGTCACTAAACAAATACAGCGCGGCCCCCGACACATCGTCCAATGTCATATTCCGGCGCAGTGGCGTTTGTTCCGCATTTAGGCGCAACATCGTTTTAATTCCACCAACGCCACTGGATGCCAGGGTCAAAATCGGCCCCGCACTGATTGCATTGACGCGGATTTTATCGCGCCCAAGGTCCGATGCCAAATACCGTACCGATGAATCCAGCGCGGATTTTGCGACACCCATAACATTATAATTCGGTACGGATTTTTCCCCACCGAAATATGTAAGTGTCACAATCGAACCGCCATCGGTCATCAGTTTTGATGCGCGCCGTGTTAAATCCACCAACGAATAAACGGAAATATCCATTGTGTTCTTGAAATTTTCGCGCGTTGTATCGACATAGCGGCCCATCAATTCATTTTTATCCGAAAATGCAATTGCATGCAACATTCCATCCAAATGCCCCCATTCGCGTTCGATATTTGCGAACAAAGAATCCATTTGTTCATCGTTTTGCACATTGCATTCTTGGACAAATTTCGCGCCGATTGATTCCGCAAGTGGCCGCACACGCTTTTCCAACGCCGGCATAGCATACGGCATCGCAATTTCTGCACCATTTTCATGCGCGCGCCGTGCGATTGCCCACGCCATTGACCAATCGTTCGCAACACCCGTGATTAAAATTTTTTTACCTTTTAATAACATATCTTTTTCCTTTTGTTGTTTGCCCGCGGATTGTAGCACTAACAGAAAAATAATTCAAGTGTTAGTGAGAAATAAAGAAAACGCCCAAATGGGCGTTTTATATTTCATAAGACAACACTTAGAATCCAAAGACCATGCGTTGTTTTGATTGCCGTTTCTTTTCGTTACGGACGGCCTCTTCGCGCAGACGTTTGCGCTTTGTCGTCGGTTTTTCGTAACGTTGACGTTCCTTGCTTTCGCGATACAGTCCTTCTTTTTGCGATTTGCGTTTTGCAACACGCAATGCCTGTTCGACGTTGTTATCACGAACCAAAACTTTTACCATAAACTATTCACCCCCTTTGGCGATGTATTAGGTTTGTTATCTAAAGTAATGCCCGTCTTCGTTTGCGGTGCAAACTTCGCCGCGGCACTCGATTTTTTTAATCGTGCGCCCGTATCACCCACAAAATTTTTCAAATTTCGCGGGGCGCGATGCGCGCGATAACAAAAATCGGTGGTGGAGCTGATGGGACTCAAACCCACGACCTCCTGAATGCAAATCAGGCGCTCTAATCAACTGAGCTACAACCCCAGAACTCAAGTGTGCATATTTTATGCACTTTTGTATGAAAAGTCAATAGAAAAGTGGATATTGTTAATGATTGGTGCCCTAGTGCCCATGTGCGCGGGCGTATAACCCCGCATTTTTCGTGCGGTCCGCAACGAATTCGGCAACATCAATGATTTTTTTCCATTTAATAAAAATTGCTTTACATTTGAAAAAAACTTATGCATAATGGCGACTGATATGCGTACGATTTGCAAAAAATTTTTGTTATAATGGTGCGACCATAAAGTAATTTACGGGCGCACTTTTACGGTGCCCCGTTTTTTTAACCAAAAGGGAAACATTATGTCAGAAAATGAAACAATGTCCACAAACGAATTAACCGCACGCCTGCAAAAGGCGGAAAACATTCGCGCACGCGATGGTGTTGTGTGGAAGGATAAATTTGATCGCACGCACACAATTGCCGATGCGCGTGAATTACCCGACGATACGGATGTTCGGCTTTGTGGTCGCGTCACGGCGTTGCGTTGGATGGGGAAACTGATGTTCGGGCGCATTTATGATATAAATGGCGAAATTCAATTTTCTATGTCACGCGAAGAATTGGGCGAAGAAAACTATAAATTCATGAAGGCCAATGTAGATTTGGGCGACTTTATTGGAATCACTGGAAAATTATATCACACAACCGCCGGCGAATTGACTGTGCGCGTTGCGAATTACGAAATACTCGCCAAGGCGTTGCGGCCGTTGCCGGAAAAGTTCCATGGACTTACCGATATGGAAACGCGATATCGTCAACGCTATTTAGATATTGTTTCAAATCCGGAATCGCGTAACGCGTTGCTTGGGCGATTCAAAATGACACAACATTTGCGCGAATTTATGAATAATCACGGATTCTTGGAAATCGAAACACCGATTATGCAAAATATTGCATCGGGTGCGGCGGCACGGCCGTTCGTCACACACCACAACGCGTTAAACACGGATTTCCAATTGCGTATTTCGCCGGAACTTTTCCTAAAGATGGCGATTGGCGCGGGCTTTGACCGTGTGTACGAAGTGGCCAAGGATTTCCGCAACGAAGGTATGGATGCGATGCACTTGCAAGAATTCACCATGATTGAATGGTATGCGGCATATTGGGATTACAAGCGCAACATTGATTTCACATGGCAAATGGTCCAAGAATTGATAATGCGTGCACGCGGAACATTACAGATTGAATTTCAAGGAACCAAACTTGATTTTAGCAAGTATGATATGATGGATTACACCGCAAAGATGAACGAACTGTTCGGGTGCAACATTTTAGACTTTGAAGATGTTGATGTGTTGCGTCAAAAATTGGTTGATATGGGTATGTTCCCGATGTCCGAATTGGAAGATTTGAAATCACTTGCGACATTGGTTGACTATGTGTACAAGCGGAAAATCCGTGGCAGCATTGTTCAGCCGACGTTCCTTTATAACTATCCTACATATATGGTGCCACTTGCGCGGCATAATAATGATGATGACCGGCGCCTTGATATGTATCAATTATTGGTGGCGGGTGGTGAACTGTGCAAGGGCTATTCCGAATTGGTGAATCCGATACAACAGGCCAAGGCCTTTGAAGACCAGGCGAAAAGTATCGAAGGTGGTGAAGAAGAAGCATTTAACCCCGACAACGACTTTGTGCGTGCGATGGAACACGGATTCCCGCCGATTTCCGGCGTGGGCATGGGCATCGACAGATTGGCCATGATTGTGTTTGACCAACCGACCGCACGCGATGTTATTTTGTTCCCGATAATGAAGTAATGGACACGCGCATGGTAAAAACGACCGCATTGGATGTTGATATTCTTACCGCCGACCGCGATCGGCGCAACATCGCGTTTATTGATAATGCGCGCGATGCGGGACGCATAGACGATGAAACAGCGCAGTATTTACGCCGGCTTTATTCTGACGGTATGGATTGCTATCGCGATGTATTCCATGTTTTAGGCAAATGCTTTGGTGCGCCAAAAACCGCCGTGACCGAATATGATCCGGCGACAGATTTGTCGGTGGACAAACCAATAAAGATTGCAGATATAAATCCACTATGCTCTTATCTGGTCAACCACCGTTTGGATGCGGACCCTATGCGGAATCAGTTCTTTACGTGCTCTGCATCGCACAAGATTGATTTGTCGGTGTCATCGATTTTGACGGTAATTGTTGCCG
>JAFOVN010000035.1 GCA_017392345.1 Alphaproteobacteria bacterium
ATTTAAGATATGGCAAATTTAATTGTTGACGGAAACTGGGCGGCGGCGGATGTCGCGTATCGGTGTGTGGACTTTGCGGCGATTTACCCAATTACCCCAAGCAGTACGATGGGTGAACTGACCGATGAATGGTCGTTTCAGCACAAGAAAAATATATGGGGTGCAATTCCGCAAATAATCGAAATGGAATCCGAAGGTGGTGCGGCGGGTGCTATGCATGGCGCGTTGCAAATGGGGACACTTGCCACGACATTTACCGCGTCACAGGGATTATTGCTTATGATTCCGAATATGTATAAAATCGCCGGGGAACAGACGCCGTTTGTTATGCATGTTGCGGCGCGGGCACTTGCGACACACGCGTTGTCGATTTTTGGTGACCATAGTGACGTTATGGCGGTGCGGTCGACGGGCTTTGCGTTGTTGTCGTCGCACAATGTGCAACAGGCACATGATATGGCGGCGATTGCACATGCGGCGACAATTCGCGCACGCGTGCCGTTTTTGCATTTCTTTGACGGGTTCCGCACAAGTCACGAAGAATCGCGGTTAAACCGTATTGATGATGATGTTTTGCGTAAAATGATTCCCGAAGATTTGGTCGCACGCTATCACGCGATGGGTATGAATCCCGACAATCCGACAATTCGTGGTACTGCGCAAAACCCCGATGTTTATTTCCAGGGGCGCGAGGCCGCAAATGAACTTTACGCCGCGACACCGAAAATTGTGGCGGAGTGCATGGATGAATTCGCGCGACTTACGGGGCGTCGGTATGGGTTGGTTGAATATGTCGGCGATAAAAAGGCGGAAAATGTTATTGTTGCGCTTGGGTCGGCATGCGAAACAATCGAAGAAACAATCGCACATTTGCCGGCCGGATTTGGCCTGATTAAGATTCATCTTTATCGGCCGTTCCCGGTGGATGCGTTTTTGGCGGCGTTGCCAAAGGGTGTAAAACAAATTGCGGTAATTGACCGGACAAAGGAACCGGGCGCGGTTGGTGAACCACTTTATGTGGATGTGAAATCCGTTGTTGGTGATCGGGCACGTGTGTGTGGTGGGCGCTATGGTTTGGGGTCCAAAGAATTCAAACCGCGTGATGTTGCCGCCATATTTGAAAATATGAAACGCGGGACATTGCATCATAATTTCACGGTTGGAATTGATGATGATTTGACGGGGTTGTCGCTTAAAACCGACCCTGCGTTTTCGGTTGAAGACCCGAATATCAAGACCGCGATTTTATATGGTATCGGAAGTGACGGAACCGTTGGTGCGGTGAAAAATATCGTAAAAATTGTTGGGGAAAATTCCGAACTGTATCCGCAATCTTATGCGGTGTATGATTCGAAGAAGTCCGGTGGGCTTACCGCGTCGCATATTCGGTTTTCAGATAAACCTATTCAAAGTCAGTATTTGGTAGAGGTTGCAGATTTCATAAGTGTTTCGAACTTTATGATTGCGCAAAGGTTTGATGTTTTTCATGCATTGCGTGCGGGCGGAACGGTTATGATAAATACGCCACTCGCGCCGGATGTGGCGTTTGCAAATTTGCCCAAAACTGTGCAGGAACATTTAATGCGGCTGCGTGCGAATGTGTATTTCTTGGACGCGAATGGTGCGGCGGCGGAATTGGGATTGGGAAATCGAATCAATACATTTATAATGTTGAATTTCTTTAATTTAACGCGCGTGATTGACCCGTCTGTTGCCGCCGAATCCGCCAAGACCGCGATTGAAAAAACGTATAAGAAAAAAGGTATGGATGTGGTCGCCGCGAACTGGGCGGCGGTGGACAGGGCGGCGGGATATTTGAAACACTTTGATATGCCGTCGTCGGTGTCGAATTTTGCACCGGACTTTGTGCCGGCGATGACCGCGGATGCGCCGACCGTGATTGCGGGAACACTTGGTGAAATGGCGGCGGGGCGGGGCGATGCAATTCCGGTGTCGCGGTTTCGTGTTGGTTCTGAATTCGGCGCGGGCCAGTATCCGGTTGGGACGTCGAAATATGAAAAGCGTGCTGTTGCCGCGCGTGTCGCAAAGTGCGATTTGGGAAAATGTATTCAGTGCGGAAA
>JAFOVN010000036.1 GCA_017392345.1 Alphaproteobacteria bacterium
AGTGTTTGTATAATTGTTCGCGCAATTTCCGATTTTCCAACACCCAAATCACCATGCAACGCAACCGTCACCGGCGCACGCAGAATTTTCGCAAAATCCGCCGCCCAGTTATGTGTTTCGTTTATATCTTTTGTTATATATGTTTTCATTTTTTACTCCAATAATAACAAGTCGTCTTCCATTTTTCGAATTGCATCACGAATTTCCGCCGCCGTTTCAAAGTCCAAATTTTCCGCCGCATCGCGCATTTTTTTATTTAACTTCTTTATTTCGCGCTGCAAACTTTCCGCATCCCACACACCATCTTTGGTATAAACAAACCGGCGCTTTTTATCGGTCTTTTCATTTGTATCCGCAACATTATCAAACACCGCCTTGGTCACGGTTTTCGGAACAATTCCATGTTCGGCGTTATATGCCATTTGTTTTTGACGGCGACGATTTGTTTCATCCAGTGCCGCCCGCATAGATTCCGTTATAACATCGGCATAAAGTATCACGCGCCCATTTGCATTTCGTGCCGCCCGCCCTATTGTTTGAATCAGTGACCGCGTCGACCGCAAGAACCCTTCTTTATCGGCATCCATAATTGCAACCAATTCGCACTCGGGAACATCCAATCCTTCACGCAACAAATTTATTCCGACCAACACATCAAATTTTCCGATTCGCAAATCGCGCAACAATTCAATACGTTCCAATGTTTCAATATCACTGTGCAAATATCGCGCACGAACGCCATTTTCCACGAAATAGTCCGTCAATTGTTCCGCCATTTTTTTGGTAAGCGTCGTCACCAACACACGTCCCTTTATAGATTTCACTTCACCAAGCAAATCATCAACTTGATTTTTTATTGGTCGCACAATACATTCCGGGTCCAGCAGCCCCGTCGGTCTTATCACTTGCTCTGCCACTATTCCGTTTGATTGTTTCATTTCCCATTCGGCGGGTGTTGCGGAAACAAAAATCGTTTGTGGCCGCATCGCATCCCATTCATCAAAGGTCAACGGCCGGTTATCAATACACGACGGCAACCGAAATCCGTATTGCGAAAGTGTTTCTTTGCGCGCCCTATCCCCACGCGACATCGCGGCAATTTGGGGTACGGTCACATGACTTTCATCAATAAATAAAATCGCATCACGCGGCAGATATTCAAACAGTGTCGGTGGCGGTTGCCCCGGCATACGCCCAGATAAATATCGCGAATAGTTTTCAATTCCACGACATGTTCCGGTCGATTCCATCATTTCAATATCCATATTCACGCGTTCGCGCAAACGTTGTTCTTCAATATACTTCATATTATCGTGAAAGTATTTTAACCTTTCGTCCAAATCCGCGCGAATGTTGCCAATGGCCTGTAATACCGACGGCATAGGGGTCGCATAGTGAGTATTCGGATAAACCGCGATTCTATCGATTTTTCGCAACTTTGCCCCGGTCAGTGCATCAAATTCCCAAATTTCTTCGATTTCATCACCCCAAAAAGAAATTTTCCAACCGATATCTTGACTATGTGACGGAAAAATATCCAATGTGTCACCACGCGCCCGAAAATTACCGCGTTCAAACGCAACATCGTTTCGCTTATATTGTATATTCACCAATTCGCGCATAACATCGGCAATTCCCATAACATCGCCAACATGTAAAACCAACTTCATACTCGAATATTGTTCCGGCGTCCCAAGTCCATATATTGACGACACCGAAGACACAACAATAACATCGCGTTCTTCCAACATTGCGCGCGTCGCACTGTGCCGCATACGGTCCAATTGGTCATTTATCGATGCGTCTTTATCAATGTATGTATCGGTTGTCGGTAAATACGCTTCGGGTTGATAATAATCATAATACGAAACAAAATATTCCACATGATTATGCGGGAAAAAAGATTTCATTTCCGTGAACAACTGCGCCGCCAAAATTTTATTCGGCGCCATAAGCAACGCCGGCCGCCCCAATTCGGCAATAACATTTGCCATTGTAAATGTTTTCCCCGAACCCGTCACGCCAAGTAAAACCTGGGACCGGCGACCATCTTTTATTCCGTTCACCAAATCAGAAATTGCCGATGGTTGGTCACCCATCGGTTTGTAATCGCTTTCAAGATTAAAAATTTTTTTATTCACAAGCATAAGTATAATAAATTATAATGAAAAAACAAGAGGTCCAGAGAGAATGCCAACCCAACCACACAAACATATATTTTTATGGATATTTTTAACCATTGTTGCGATTATCATGGCGGGGTTATTGGTTGCGCCCGCGTTTATGAATTTGAATAATGTTCGTGGTCGTCTTGAAACGGCAATCGCAACACAGACGGGTATGGATGTTGAAATCAAAGGCGACATAACATTTGGCATTGTTGGAAAAACAACAATACTTGCAAACGATGTTTATACGCCCTTTGGCAACATCAGCAAAATTTCCGTTCAAATACCATTTCGTGATTTATTTGATATTCAAAACGCAACACTTACCGGAACAATGTTAATATCCGGCGCCGAAATAAAAATAGATTCACTTGCACCATTTATGCGGAATTACAATATCGCCGTCAAAGATTCCGTAATAAATTTTTTGGGAAAAAATTATCAAATTATTGATGGCGTGTTTCATGACGGAACATTTAACGGACTTGTTCGAACCGGCCAACATAAATACAACATCGAATTCCACGATGAAAAATTTACGATTACAAACAAAAATGTTGATTTAAAGGTTATCGGTGAACTTTACCCATCGGGTGGTGCATTTGGAACACTTTCCATTAATACAGATAAAATAAATTCATGGTTTGAATTCCCTGAACCCAAGATAAATAAATCGGTTAAACTGTCCGCAAACTTTGTATGGGACGGTGGCCGCGGATTAAAATTTACGGACATTACCGCAAATAATGTGCACGGCGACATTGAAATCAGGTCAAATGGATGGCGCACAATTGATTTAACATCAAACAATGTCACTTTTGATTTTTCTTTCCTTGCGCGCTCTACAAAACTGTTGCGCGACACACGATTAAACATTGATTTCTATGGTGATTTAACATTTGATAACAAAAAATTTGAACACATTAAAATAAACGCCATCGGCACCGAAGATTATATTCAAATTGATAAAATTATCGCGGACAACACAACATTTACCGGTGGCATAATTGATACAAATGGCGCACACGATATAATGATAACAACAAACCTTGACGGCACGGATATCGAATGCCTGTTTTCTGGCACGCCAGACAAATGGCAATGCGAAAAATTCAAATACGGAAACATTTATGGATTCATAAAAAGCAATAAAAATCACATAACCGCCGAAATAAAATCAAACGACACAATCGATTCGCGCGCGCTTTCATCATACATCACAAAACTTGATGGCCGACCGGCAAAAATAAAATTTACATTTGCAAATGTCGGTGGCACATATACATCAAACGGCCACGAATCAAACACAGAATACGAATACATATATAACCAAACCCTTTCATCATTAAATCCAAACTTGCACATATTACCGGAAACAATGTTAAGCGAACCCGGCAACATAGTTTGGAACGGTGACGCAATAACATTTATACCAAACACAGACGCGTGGTCTTTGGTTGTCCAAGGTAATTCATTTTATTTAACCGGAACAAATATCAAAGATTGGGTTCCAAAGTTTGACCTGCAATTCTTGCGCGGTCTTGAATACATCGCGTCCGGTTCATACAACGAACGCGGCGACATATCAAACCTGACCCTAAAAATCGCAGGACATATATTTACTGGCTCGGTCGATGCAAACGGAATCACATTAAAAACAGACACATTAACCATAGATGATTTTCTAAATCATGAGTTCTTTGACCATTACGAAGAAATGGAATTTTTAACCAATGCACCAATAGTATCTTTGTTCGACATCGGCAAGAATTTATATCTTTCGGCCAAGACACTTGTCTATAACGACAATGCATACAAAAATTTTGTGTATTCGTTAAAGTCCGGCACACAAACATTTTCTATCACCGACCGCGCGCGTGGGAACCTGCTTGCCACAATCATCAAAGAACGTTCGAATTACGACATATTTATTCAGTTAAATAATTTTGTAATCAACGGCGCATTGCTAACGAAAAACTTTCCATTGAACATAATGAATACAACCGTTACCGCAGAATTGGCACTAAACACATCTGGCCATATTGCACACGACATTTGGTATAATATGAACGGTGATGTCGATTTAACATTTGACGGTGGATACATCGATGGCATAGGCCTTGACGCGTTTTATATCGCATACGATGATTTAACACGATTAAATGTCGAAGACCGCCTTATGACCGCACTTGAATCCGGTGTAACAAAAATCAAAAATATGCGCATAATCGGTAAATATGACCACGGAACATTTGAAACCACAACACCAATGGAAATATCAATGCGCCACGCGGACGCAATTGGAAAAATGAATATCACAAACGGCGCAATGACGACCGAATTAAATATCACAATGCGCGGCACCGCCCCCGACCCAATAACAGTATCGGTCGCCATCGCACCAAACGGCCGCCGCGGATATTCAATGGGCGAAATCATAAGATACTTTGACCCCGCCTATATGCGCGAATTCATAAAAACACACGACAAGTTTTAGTGACAAACAATGTCAAGTTGCCCCGGCAAATTTATCAAAAACGTTGGCCTATTTATAATATTGTTTTTAAATCTTGGCTTTTGTTCTTTTGGAAAATCACAATCGAATTCACTTTTTCCATTCTTTATATCAGATTCATATCTTTTGATATTCGCCAACGATTGCGCAACATAATTTGCATATTTTATAATTGCCGTAGCCCCAAGGTCATACACATTTTTATCTTGCGAATTCAAATTATCCCAACTCCCAATCACCGCATTATAAATCGCATTGTTATCTATCAACCAATTTGTCTTGCTTGATATTTTACTTGCATCAATAATATGAAACTGATGCCGCAACAACCTATAATTTAGTATATGCTCATACTCATTATACACATATTCTATTAAAAAACCATTAGTATCAAGCAAAAACCGATACACTGTCCGCATTAAACAAGGTCTGTTATTGCGTTTTTCATCTGTATCTACACTGCCGGGTAGATCAACAAACCTTATCTTTGTCGTTTCACTTGCTATCATATCTCGCACCCTGCGAACCTGATATTTATCCATAAAATCGACCGTTTTCATTTTTTTTCCTTTTTGTCTGCCCCTCTCCCGTCAAAAAAAACATACCACAAAACCAACACTTTTCAACAAAAATCGCCCGCAACCGCGGGCGACAAGTTCCCCTCCTGTGGAGGGGTGGCCGAAGGCCGGGGTGGTCTTTTTAATTCTTCTTCCTAACCTGAATATGCACATCGCGCAACTGCTGTTCGGTCACTTCGTTTGGCGACCCCATCAGCAAATCTTGCCCGCGTTGATTCGCCGGGAACGCAACGATTTCGCGCAAACTGTCGCCGTTGCCCAAAATTTCCGATACAACGCGTTCAATACCAAACGCACATCCACCGTGTGGTGGCGCACCATATTGGAACGCGGTATATAACCCCGAAAAGTTCTTTTCAACCGCCTCTATCGGATATCCGGCGATTTCAAAACATTTTTTCATAACATCTGGGTTATAGTTTCGCAATCCACCACTGCAAATTTCAATTCCATTTAACACCATATCAAATTGCGCCGCCTTAATCGTGAACGGATCACGCGTGGACAATTCTTCCAGTGTTGCAAGTGGATATGAAAACGGGTTGTGTGTGAACATTGGCGCACCGCCCCTGTTTTCATCCGGTTCAAAGAACGGGAAATTATCAACCCAACAAAACGCGAAATCACGCGGTTTAACCAATCCCAAATCTTCGCCAAGCTTATTACGCAATTTGCCCGCCGCCTTGGCCGCCGTATCCACCATATCGCACACAAAAAACAGCGACGAATTATCACCGGCGATTTCATGCAACTTTGCAATACGCGCCGCATCCAATTTTTTCGCAACCGGCCCTTTGGCTTCGTCCGCGAATACAATATACCCCAATCCCCCAAGTCCAAGTTCCTTTACCGCATATTCGCCAAGTTTATCAAACCAAGACCGCGGTTTATCGGCGCTGTTTGGTGCCGGAATCGCACGCACCACCGCGCCATTTTCAATTGCGTTCGCAAAGATTCCAAAATCCGACCCGCGGAAAATTTCCGTCACATCTGAAATAAGAATCGGGTTACGCAAATCGGGCTTATCCGAACCATACTTTAACATCGCATCATCGAACGAAATATGTGGAATTTCCGGATACACATTTGCGTCCGGCGCAAAGGTTTTAACCATTTCCGGCAAAACCGCTTCACCAACCGCCTGAATATCCGGCAAATCAACAAACGACATTTCTAAATCCAACTGATAAAATTCCAACAACCTGTCGGCGCGCAAATCTTCATCACGAAAACACGGTGCAATTTGAAAATACCGGTCAAAACCCGCAACTTGTAATAATTGCTTAAACATTTGTGGCGCCTGGGGCAACGCATAGAATTTACCATGATGCAAACGCGACGGAACAAGGAAACTGCGTGCACCTTCGGGCGAATCCGCGGTCAGCAACGGCGTTTGAAATTCCGAAAAACCCAAATCCCACATTTTATCACGCAACCACTTCATCATTTTATTACGCATCAAAATGTTATAGTGCAACCGTTCGCGCCGCAAATCCAAAAAGCGATATTTATACCGCAATTCTTCACTTGTTTCATCATCGCCAAACACTTGGAAAGGCAAAGTTTCCGCGTTCGTCAAAACTTTCCAAGATTCAACACTTATTTCAATTGCGCCGGTTGGAATTTTTTCGTTCACCTGGGACGCGTCACGCGCAACGACTTTGCCGGTCACCTGTAATACAGATTCCGGCCGCACGCGTTCCAATTCGTCATTACCACCATCAATGACAATCTGTGTAATTCCATAATTATCGCGCAGGTCAATAAACAGCAACGACCCATGGTCGCGTTTCCGATGAACCCACCCCGAAAGTGTCACGGTTTCGCCAACATTTTTTGCGGAAAGTTCCCCGCAAGTATGCGTTCTATATTTTGATTGAAGTGATAACATTTTTTCGCCTTTTACTTTGTGGGGCGACAAAAAACATATTGAATTTTGGCACCCATTGGTTAAACAAATTTCCTTTCGGGGCGCATATTTGGCTATGCGCGGTGCCACCCGAATTTATCACTTTTTTGTTTTTGAATCCGACTCCGTGGTTGTTGGTCACATCACCGCCAAATCAAAAACTTTATATGCATTTTATATCGAAAATTTCCAATTTTCAAGAATTATAAATTGGAATATTCTGATTTTAATTTGGAAAACAAAATACCATCTCTATATACCCCATTTATAAAATGTTCTTGGCGCAACACTCCCTCAGACTTGTAATTCATACGTCTTGCCACCCCCAAAGATTTATTATTATCAGGGTCTATTTTCAATTGGATTCTATTGAATTCCCATTTTTCAAAAGCATTTTTTTCAACCAACTTAAAGGCTTCGGTCATCACACCATGTCCACTGGCACCTTTATCCAACCAATACCCGATTTCCCCGCGATTATTACCACACGACACACTAACAAAACCTATTCTACCAACAATTCTATTATTCCATTGAATAAACCAATTAGCACTTTTTGGGTCATTATCACTTTCTAAAAGTGATTTTTCGTCTTCTGGTTTTTGCAAAAAATCAACCCACTCTAACCAACGTCTAAACTCATCACGATTAGCTATAATTAAATCAAAAACTGTTTTTAGATTTTCGGGCGTTGGCCCCAACTTCACCAATTTGAAATCTTTCCCGTTTATTTCTGATGGAAATTCTTTAATCATTGCAAAACCTTAAAAACACTTGTTTATCCACATGTCCGTCTTCGTTCACTTCGCTCACTACGCCGCGACACTGAATTTTTTTTAATCGTGCGCAATGCGCGCGATAACAAAAATTCGTGGTGCCCTAAGCAAGAATCGGACTTGCGACTCGTCCTTACCAAGGACGTGTTTTACCACTAGACTATTAGGGCAATTCGCAAAATTACCCGTTGATTATACGGTACCCCGCAAAAAAATCAAGGAAAAACGTTCTCCTCCTGTGGAGGAGTACGGCGAAGCCGGGAGGTGGTCTTTCTATCCCACCAGCCTAACCCGCCCGGCCATATCCGTATTTGGTCTTGGACTTGGTGCGCCGGCAATTCCACCAAACGGCATCTGTGCGACCAATGTCCACCCGTCCGGCAAACCAAACATTTCGCGCACCATATTATCAATCACTGGGTTATAGTGTTGCAAATTCGCGCCGATATTCATATTTGCAAAACCGACCCAAATCGCAAATTGCAGCATCGCATTCGACTGCATAACCCAATCATGAAAATTTTCGGCATAGTGCGGATACACACGCCGCGTTTCTTCGACCGCGGCCGTATCATAAAAATAAAGAACCGTTCCATGCGCCGCCACAAAAGAATCGATTTTGTCGCGCGAAAACCGTTCACCGGTAAATTTTACCATTTCATCATAAACCGCATTCCAAAAACCATCGTGCTTTTCACCCATAACAATCACAACGCGTTGACTTTTCATATTGAACGCGTCCGGCACATACTGCACCGCCGCGCGCACAAAATCGACAACCGCGTTTTCAGAAACCGGCAAAGTTTTATTCAGTGAATAAATCGACCGCCGATTTTTAAGCATATCTATAAAATCCGTCATCTTTTCCCCCTGGCTTTTCGCAATTTTACCTTATGTTCCGGCGCAACGCGATAGGATTCTATGGCTTTTTGAATTGCGCGCGCCCGTGTCCATAAATCAAGTTTTTCAAAATACGGATAAATTCTATCAAAGTGCTTTGCGGCGGCGGTCGCAAAATACCACGCCCGCATCATATTTACATAATACTCTTCCGTTTTTATACCCAAAACCATATCTGCATATTTTTCATCAAAATTCGCATCCATAAAATACCGCATTAGACAGAGCACCGCAAAACGCACCGTATAGGCGTGTTTTGATTTTATCCATTTTTTGATATACGGCAAAAGTTTATTCCCGTTTTTTACAAAAACTTTTGGTGACATTTGATCGCAAGTCGCCCAATTATCAACATACGGCAAAAAATCATCCACCGCCGCAATGGCCAAATCAAAATCACGAAAACCCGAAATTATAAACGCATGCAATTGGTTTTCTTCAAAAAATTCGTGCGGCAAATCACGAACAAAATCTTTGTATACGCCGGTTTTGGTCATATCGCGCGCCATTGCACGCAACACCGGTGTCCGCACACCAATGATTTTTTTCATATTTACCGTTGGAACAATTTTCGAATTAAAATCCCTGTATATGGCATCCGCCGCCGTATACAGGGAACCAAGAATCGAATTTTTATTCTGCATTACCGGAAGTTTTATTCAACCATTCTGTTACAACCACATCACTCAACCATTCTGCTAATACCTTAGTGTAGTCTTTCGTTGTTTCTTTACCCGGCATACCAAACCCTTCGGTCACGGTTGCACCAGGCGCAACGCGTTTAATTTCTTCAACCGAATTGCCAAGTCCCGAAGTTCCATATGTCGCAAACGGAACTATAACCTTGCCATCAAAATTGTTGTTTTCCAAGAAAGTGTAAACAACCATCGGCATTCCACCCCACCATATCGGATACCCAAGGAATATAAGGTCATAATCCGCAACATTCACACCTAAATCTTCATATTCCGGCCGCGCGCCACTTTCCTGTTCGCGCTTTGCGACATATGTTTTATCGGTCTGTGATTTTGGATACGGCATCACCGAAACGATACGCGCCACATCCCCACCAACCAATTCATAAATGGTATTCGCCACGCGTTCCGTATTTCCCGAATCAGAAAAATACACTATTAAATTTTCCGCACGTGCCGCCCCAAAGGCAAAAAACACCGCAAACACCAAAAATTTCAAGATTTTCATAATTTCTCCTTTCCTTCCGTGATAAATCATAGCGAAAAATCATTTCCAATTGCAATATGATATTTTAATTCTTTTTCCATCTTTTCAGTGTCGGAAAAACATTTTCACAATACGCGCGCATTTCATTACCGGTCATATTCGCCTGGGCCGCAAAAGGCACCATCATCTCGATATATTTTTCCATGGAAACATTGTCCACAAATTCACCATTTTTATAACAATAAGCGCAATAGTCCGAATTTTTAGAACCATCTTTGTTCGTTCCAAACACCGATTCATCGTTCATCGGCATCGCGCAACTCTGACATATTTTTTGCATACCCACCCCCCTTCGTTTTATTATGAATCGAAACAAAACAAAAAACATCAATAAAATTCGCGACTATACCAAAAATTAAAACCGGGACACGCCCGGTTTTATCTTTTCTTTATAGTTAAACACCCCATAGCCACCAGTTTTTTCAACACTTCCGCGTTCGGGTCTTTCGGAATCTTCGCCCATCCCATAAACCGAACAAACTCAGGATTATAATAAGCATCATTGCTAAAATTAGAAAAGCGTTCTTTCAGGTCTTTTTGATTTTTTAGAATCTTTTTCGCCGCAGAATGAACAAGTTCCTCCCGCAAAACAGGAGCATGCAACATTTCTTCAACGCAACAGTATGCCATCCACCTCGCATTAGCAGAGATAGAATCATGCGAAATCTGGTATACCCAACGAGAGTTAATATCATGTTCAAAAACAAACCTGGACCACGCATGTGTACCATGTTTGGGGGACGGTTCACCAAGCATCATCTGACCTCCATTAGTTTTTGAAGTAACTATGTGCATCTCAATCGGTTGAATACCCCATTCTTTATACGTCTTGTCTTGAATATGTTCAAACATACCCGGCAATTCCTTAACCAAATCGATCTCTTGCCTAAGAAATTTCGTTGTTTCTTGTCCACCAACAGCGACCTTTGTTGGTGTGATAACGATATAATCTTTACTTGTTATATGACTCATTTATTACCTTTTTGACTCTTAAGACTGAACACTAGCACAAAAAACCAACAAGTCAAGAAAATTGTATAAAAAATTCGTGGTAGCGGCGAAGGGATTGCTTCGCCACCTTGCAAAATCACCCTTCGTTAGAACTTCGGGTGACCGGCGTTATTCCGCCTTTTTGCTGCGGTTCGGACCCCTGTGCCGGTGTCCAAATCCCCAATACCAAAAATTAAACCCCGAATAAATCGGGGTTGAATTTTTGGTAGCGGCGAAGGGATTCGGACCCCTGACCAAAGGATTATGATTCCTCTGCTCTACCACTGAGCTACGCCGCCATAACACCGCGCATTATAACAAAGATTTTCCCGATTGCAAGAATTTCGTGCGCACCCACAATTCAGACAAAAATCCCAATAAAAATTCCCATTTGAACATAGGCCAAAAATAGTGTATAATTGTTTGTCATGAAAAAGTTTGCGGTTGTTTTATTATCCACAATAATTCCGATATATTCGGCGTTTGCCGATGTGACCCGCAATACATTTACCGGGTATTACAAGAATCAATTTTCTTTGTATTTCGGCCAGGGTATCGATAGTGGATTTTTATTGCCGCCGCCGTTAAAACCGGTTCCGTTTTACCTGTTCAACCTGCAATATTCGCAACCAACAACTTTTTTTAGCCTGCCTGCGCGACAATCACTTAGTGTCGGACAAACATTGGGGTTCGGTTCAAAGTACGGTTGGGATTGGGATAAATACACAATTCCAATGGTAATGCTTTCGGGTGATGTGCGCCTTTCGGAATATAAGAACCTTTATGTTGCGGCCGGCGCGGGTGTCGGAATGCAGGCGCAACAAAACGAACGTCTTGGTGCAAAATTATTATTCCAATTCAAAATAACCGTCGGATATCATATAAATAACAATTGGGGCATAGAGGCATTTATGCACCACTTTTCAAACGGCAATACCGCATTGGAAAATTATTCCTATGCATTTTACGGTCTTGGCGTGACATATAGTTTTTAGTGTATTCCCCTTCGCCGGCGAAGGGGGGGACCGGCGGAGCCGGTGGGGTAGTGGTACACTATCCACTAATAACCTACCACTCAATCGGGCGCCCGCCGTGCGCAACAATATATTCATTTGCCTTGCTAAAATGCCGACAACCGAAAAATCCGCGATACGCCGAAAGTGGCGATGGATGTGCACTTTTCAAAACTAGATTTTTTGTTCCATCTACAAATTCCGCCTTGCGTTGCGCATAACTTCCCCACAGCATATAAACCAACCCGTCACGCGCGGACAACGCGCGAATCACCGCATCGGTAAATTGTTCCCACCCGCGCCCCGCATGCGATGCCGCCAAATGCGCCGCCACGGTAAGTGTGGAATTTAGCAATAAAACCCCCGCACGCGCCCACGATGTCAAATCACCATGCGTCGCACTTGCCCGCCCCAAATCCGATTCGATTTCTTTATAGATATTAACCAACGACGGCGGTGGCGTAATCCCGTCCGGCACAGAAAAACAAAGGCCATGCGCTTGACCCGGTTCATGATACGGGTCTTGACCAATAATCACAACCCGCACAGAATCAAACGGACACAAATTGAACGCATTAAATATATTTTTTGCCGCCGGGTAAATTTTTTTCCCCGCCATATATTCACCGCGCACAAAATCGGTAAGTTTAATAAAATAATCTTTATCGAATTCATCCGCCAACACCCGTTTCCAAGATTCTTCGATTTTTACATCGACCATCGTTCACTCCGTTCACTTAGTGGTTAGTGTTAGTGTAAGTGGTTAGTAAACTCTGGAATTAGTTCATAATTGCGAATTGATTCCAGAAACCGAAGTTCCCCTCTTGAGAGGGGTGCCGGGTAGCACCCGGCGGGGTGTGGTTCACTACCCACTTACACTTATTAAAAATTATTTATATGTGATGATTGCGCCGCGTTGATTAAGGGAGTGTATAAAACATACATGACCGAAATCAACGCAAGCAGGCATCCATAGAAATAATTTTTAGCTGACACGCTTTCCACAAAACAACATCTATATACCCACGTGGTAATCCCGTCACCGAAACCATATGCGAAAACATATCATCACACGCCCGTTTTACTTCCGGTGTTAATTCGTCCATACGGCGGATTCCGGCGTATAGCGCCCCCAAGCGCCGAATCCAAACATCGTATTTCACAACATCAACACCCAAATTTCGCGCCAAATGATTTGCAGTTATTTTTCCAATATGCGGCAATGTCGATAGATATTTCAACTTTTCCGAATCCGTCGCACAATTATAAAAACCATCGCAAAGTTCCGCCCTGTTTTCCCAAATTTTACAAATTGCGCTTACTTTGTTTTTATTATGAAACATTTGAAAAATCGCATCATAATTCGCACCATTTTTATAAATATATTCCATAATATCTTTATGAATCCGCTTTGCGGTTTTTTGTGAAAAACCACCAGCCAAAATCACATAGGCGCACATTTCCGCAAATTCATCCGATGAAAACCGCCGCGGCCGCGACAACATTTCACGAATCTCATCAAAAGATTGGGCGTCAGATGCCGCGCCCAAATCTTTTATTTTTTTCTCTAAACCAAAGAACCAATCCGCCGTGAACATTTTTATTTTTTGACACCGTTTCTTTGTTTGAAATTTGCAACCAAATCCAACGGAAGACCTTCAGATTTTCCTGTTTTAAACGCATCCAAATTTACATCATTTTTTAAAAAATCGTATCCACCTTGCTCTATTTCTGCACGACGCTTCTGTTTTGATTTATATTCCTCCGGTGAAAACCTTTCTGGGTGAGATAAATCATAAACCAATTTGTTATATTCTTCATATAGCAAATCTTCGGTTGCTTTTTTAAATGCTGGTACTGTAACACCGTCCCGGTGAATCACGCCTTCTTCATCAACAAGGTATGGTTTATTATTTTGTTCAATCATAACACCCCCTTATTTTTCTACACATCCAAATTCGCATCCAATGCATTTTCAACGATGAAGTCGCGGCGCGGTTCAACAACATCACCCATCAGCATGGAAACCACCGCATCTGCCTGTGACGCATCGTTCACCGTGACCTGGAACAATGACCGATGATTCGGGTCCATTGTCGTTTCCCACAATTGTTCCGCGTTCATTTCCCCAAGCCCCTTGTACCGTTGAATCTTTAACCCATTTTTCGCATATTCAAACGCGGTATTTAGTAAATTAAACGCACCCCAAATTTTTTGTGACTTTGATTTAACCGTAAGCACGGTCGGCGCCGAAAATGTTTCCATCAATTCTTCGCGCCCGGACATCCGCCGCCACGCGTTGATTTCCGGCGAATTCAATTTTTCCCGCGACAATAAATAACTTTCCGTCACACTGCGCAGTGTTCGCGTAATCGTGACACCCGCATCATTTGCGATCACCTGCCAACCGCGTTCAAATTCCAATTCCTGGGCATCCAGCATTTTTGCGGCCATTTCACAGTTTTCCGTTGATTCTTCATCGAATACACGGTTCAGTGCCAATGCCTCTACAAACCGCAGTGGCATAATGTGATTAAGTGGTTGCAACACATTACGCATATCAAGCACCAAATCCAACAACCGCTTCATATCCGCACCGGAAATCTGGGTCCACGATGCAATTTGCACAACACCGTCGGTCGCCAATTGGTCCATTAAATAGTCGTCCATTTCACGTTGATTTTGCAAATAAATCTGTTGTTTGCCACGCGTCACACCGTATAGCGGTGGTTTCGCGACATAAATATATCCGCGTTCAATCGCCGCCGGCATATGCCGATAGAAAAACGTCATAAGCAATGTTTGAATATGTTGTCCGTCAACATCAGCATCGGTCATAATGATAATTTTATGATAGCGCATTTTTTCCACATCAAAATCATCTTTACCAATACCCGCGCCCATTGTGGTAATAAGCGCGCCAATCGTATCAGATGACAACATTTTATCAAACCGCACACGTTCAACATTCAAAATTTTCCCACGCAACGGTAAAATCGCCTGGGTCTTTCTGTCACGGCCCTGCTTTGCGGTACCACCCGCCGAATCCCCTTCGACGATAAACAGTTCGCATTTTGCCGGGTCGCGTTCACTGCACCCTGCAAGTTTCCCAGGCAGTCCACCCAATTCCGGTCCGGTCTTTTTCCGCGAAAGTTCACGCGCCTTGCGTGCGGCCTCACGCGCGGTGGCGGCCTCTAAAATTTTATCGATAATAAGTTTCGCGGTTGCCGGGTTTTCTTCCAAATATTGATACAACAATTCCGATGTAGTATTTTCAACAATCGGTCGAACCTCACTTGATACCAATTTATCCTTGGTTTGGGAACCAAATTTCGGGTCGGGAATTTTCACACTAATTATACTGGTAAGTCCTTCACGAAAATCTTCGCCCGAAAGGTTGATATCTTTCTTGGTATTTTGTTCCGCAATATATTTATTTATTGCCCGTGTAAGGCCCGCACGGAATCCCGCCAAGTGCGTTCCACCATCGCGATTCGGGATATTATTCGTAAAGCAAAGCGATGTTTCGGTATACGCGGTCGTCCATTGTAAAACAATTTCAATATACGAATCGTCAATTGTCTTTATCATCTGAATCGGGTCGCGATTCAACAGTTCCTTGGACTTGTCCAAATATGTTGCAAACCCGGCAAGCCCGTCGGTCGAATGGAATTCGCGTTCTTTCTTTTCCCCACCACGCAAATCTTCCAAAATAATCCGCACATTGGCGTTCAAATAAGATTGTTCGCGCAACCAATTTTCAAGTGTATCAAAATTAAACTCCGTCGATGCAAATGTTTCCGGTGACGGCAAAAATGTCACTTCGGTCCCATGTTCATAACCGGTTTTATTTTCCGTGATTTTCAAATCCATCGTTGGCACACCGTCGGCAAAGGACATTTCCGCCTGTTTTTCGCCACGCCAAACCCGCACATTTAACCAGGTTGAAAGCGCATTCACAACCGACACACCAACACCGTGCAAACCGCCAGAAACCTTGTACGCACCGTTGCCTTCGTTATCAAATTTACCACCCGCATGCAATTCGCACATAATAAGTTCCAATGCACTGCGCCCTGTTTCATGATTGATATCAAACGGCATACCACGTCCGTTATCACGGATGGTCACACTGCCGTCCGGATTCAACGAAACATAGACAGTATCGGCGTATCCCGCCATCGCTTCGTCAATAGAATTATTCACCACTTCATAAATCATATGGTGCAAACCGGAACCGCCCTCGCCCACGTCGCCGATATACATTCCAGGGCGTTTTTTAACCGCCTCTAGCCCTTTTAAGACCTTAATCGAATCACCGGTATATTCATTATTTACTGTCATTGACAAATCCTTTCTCTTTTGTTTATTTTTTTATACCAAAAACATAGCAAATTATGGTATAATTGTCAAAGAAAAAGGCAAAAAATAAAGGAAAAAATTATGACAGAAACATACAAAAAAAATGACTATTTAACCCCTACACAGTACGCGACAAGATATAACGTGCCCGCGGACGTTGTAAAAGCCGCTGTTGAAAAAGCATGGCGCGACCATACATCTATCAAACAAACGCATGGTGGTGTATTACACGAGATTATCATAGGCAACCACGGCAAACGTCATATTCGCCCCGAACCCATGGCGCACGAAAAACTAAACGAAATTATTAAACAAATCCAAGGACAACAAAAATGAAATTCAAACTGCTATATTTTGGTGAAATTTTAATCAATCCTAAAAAGCGGGCCCAGCATGTTTCTGATATTCGCATGCAATTTCACCCGCAACTTAAAAAACTATTGGAACACCAACCGTGGAATAACCTGACACAATATATGGGGCCAAATGCACAAAAAAGCCCGATTATCACCCGCCATGTCGGTGGCATAGATTGGAATCCGATTATTACACCAAAACTAAAACTTATTGCGGAATTAGATATTCAAATGTTGCACCCGGAAATCATCGGTGTTCCGCGTTCGGACATTGATAACCGCATGAAGACATTATTTGACGGCCTGCGTTGTCCGCAAAACGAACACGAAATCGGGCAAAATATCCCGCGTGACGCCGGACCAATTTATACACTTCTTGACGACGACCATTTGATTACCAAGGTATCCGTGAACACAAGCCACTTGCTGTCAACCCATATGTTCGACCCCGAACTTGTGAAAACAAGTCCAGATTGCGTGTTTATGATGATTGACGTGAACCTGCGTGTGGCCGAAGGAACTTTGGAAAACCTGCCGTTTATGGTTTAGTGTTTTAATGCCTCTTTGGACAACATACTAACCAAACCGACGAATTCATCGGGCGATATTTTGTACCCCGGATTTTTTACAAAAAATTCCAAAATTGCGGCATATAACGGTGTTTCCATTTTTTATTCCTTTTATTCTTTTTATTTGTTTGATACAATCCATCCCCACTAACCACTTACACTTGCACTAACCACTAACTAAAGAACGCCGTAATTTGGTCTTGCATTTGGAATGTCCCAAGGACGACCCACGCAATCACGCCCGATATCAATAAAATACCAACCGTATTCAACGCATCTGACAAAGATTCAATTTTTCGCACCGATTCTTCCAAATACTCGTTTGCAATATGATCAAGGTTTTCATCAAAATCGTTCATATCTGAATAGACCGCTAAATCACCAATCAATTCTTCACTTGGAAAATCCATGCCCGTATTTTGCAATGCGTTCCCAAGGTTATCACCGTTCGCAATATGTCGCAGTGTTTTATCCAAAATATTCCGCAAATAATTATTTGCATTATCGGCAATCACGCGCATCGCGTCCGGTACCGAAACGCCCGACGAAACCATCGCGGCCATCGACATCATCCAACCAACCGATATACGAATTTTATAAATGTTCCATGGTGGCAATTTATCAAAAAACGCACGCAATCGACCCGACCAAATTGGCAAAGACATCCAAATAAATACAACCGCAACAACAAACAAAAACGCAATAAATTTCCAATACCGCCCCGCCCATTCCGATAACCATATAAGTGACGCCGCACCACCGGTCCACACCATATTTTCACCGGCAACTTCGGCAAGTGGTGGCACAAGATAAATTCCAACCATAATAATGATGCCGAATACCAACACCAACAATAACAACGGATACGCAATTGCACCAAACACCGCGCGCCCTATTCTTTTATTTGCAACAACCATACGACCAACATTTTCAAGTGCGACAATCAAACTTGACATATTACTGGATGTAAGCAGTAACGTTTCTTCGGTTGGAATCCAACCACGTGTGGCTTCGGAAAAACTGTACCCGCGTTCAAGGTTTCTTTCCCATTCGCGCAAACATATTGCAAAAGGTTCATTTGGTTTTATCCCGCCACGCGATTCCGTCATCTGCAAACGATTTAATGCATTTACCAATGTAAAATCATTTTTAAGCAACGACACCAATTTGCGCCATATTGAAACGCGCTTGTTCGTACTAAACCGACAAACCATTTTCGCATAAAAAGTTTCCACACTTGTCATTTTTAATATACCCCCGGCCTATCCAACAAACCAACCCATCGTTCCAATTCATCAACACCGATTATGCCCTGCAACATCAATGAACACGCCGCTTCTTTTAATGTGCGTCCATCCATTTCTTCCAACCAGTATTTAACCGCCGCATCCGTATCACCCGCAAGTGCAAGTTTTAAGAAATCACTGTTTGTGATAATGATTTCACCCGCCTTGATACGACCCATCGTTCCGGTTCCGTTACAATGCTCGCATCCCCCGCCACGAACATAAACCTGATTCAAACCCAAATCACCAAACGCATCTTTAACACGCGCATACTCTGACTTTTCCGGATGATTTATCAACCGTTCCCGACAATGCGGACAAAGACGTTTGAATAAACGCATAGAAATAAGTCCACGCATCATCGTTTCTTCTTTTAACTTAAACGCTTCGACCCCCATATCCAACAACCGCACCAACGCCGCCATCGCAGAATTCGCATGCAATGTTGTCCAAACATTATGTCCCGAAAGCGCACCTTTGACGGTCAATTGCGCCGCCGCCAATGTTCGAATTTCACCAACCATCAACGTATCGGGGTCACTGCGTAGTGCCGCCGCCAACGCTTCGGTATATTCGTTTTCGCGTTGTTCTTCGTTGGTTGTGTTTACAACCGGAATTTGATGTGCGCCAAAAATTTTTTGTTCGACCGGGTCTTCCACCGTAATAAGGTTTATTTCATAATGATGTTCTTTTAACATCAAAACCATATTGCGAACAAGTGTCGTTGATTTACCCGAACTGGTGGGTCCCGCAACGACAACCAATCCCGTTGGAAACGAACGAAGTCTATGCAACAATTTTTGTTCATATTTTCCAAATTCTTGTTCGGTCGTTATGCTTTCCGACGGATTATCATACAGCAATCGCATCACAACATACCGCGACCCAAACGCAACCGGATTAAATTGCATACGGATACTAAGCACACCTTCGGGCAAATACAAATCTTTTGTTCCGCGAAGTGGTGTGCGTCCATCTTTCTGTGCTGATTGATATTCATTTTGTGCATAGTTTGAATTTGAAATATCGGCGGATGCAAACGCGGCACGAACAAAAGATTCACCCCACCCCGAATTAAATTCCAACACTGGTTGCATACTGCCATCTATACGAAAATAAATTGTTGTTTGATCTGCAACCTCTATATGAATATCAGAAACTTTTTGTGCGGCGGCCTTGGCCACAATATCAATAAAATCTTTTTGCATTTGGTTGTTGTAATCAACCCGTGACCGCGACCCACCTGCTTTGTTTTCATAGTATTTATATATTGATGAAATCAAACCCAAATCCGCATAAAAAGGCAACAGTATTGGCCGATTTTTTTTACGCAACAAATCAAGGAACGCAAGCACCCGCCCATCATACCGGTGTGTGCGCGACACAACCAAATTTCCGCCTGAAAAATATGCTAATAACCCCTGGGTTTCTTTTGGTAATTCAAAATCCGCACCATTCGCGGTAAGTAATTTATTATTTTCTGAAAAAAGATATTCAACAATATCGTCTACATCCGACCGTTCCATACCAACCGGAACACTCGGTTTTTTTTCAAAGACGATATCGTTTGAAAAATCTTTCATCTTTAATTACCATTTGCAACATTCAGTGTTTGAATTTCACCATCTTTTGAAAACACGACACCTTCATCCAACGATATAGATTTTACCGTGTACCCGTCTAAATCTTTACCGACACTCAACTTTTTATTTTGACCGTTTGCCAAATCTTGAACTGTCGCCTGCAACTGCGAACCCGCACCGAATACATTCAACAGTTTATATTTTTTCGTAATCTCGGTTTCCGGTTTTGGTTGCGGCGGTTCTGAATACACCGGTTGCGATGGCGCATATGATGGCGTTGGTGCAACCTGTTTGTTATTCAACGCTTCGCGTTCATTTTCCAAACGTTTTGCTTCGTTTTGCAACCGTGCGCGTTCCGTTTCAAATTCTTGCTGTTGCTGCTCTGCGCGACCGGACAAAGTATCAATTTCCATATGCAGTTTTATTTTTTCCGCGGCCAACCTATCCAAATCAAGGTTTAATTGCGCGCGTTCTTTTTCCAATTGCATCAATACTTTTTCCTGTTCCAAATCTGTAATTTGTTGAAACAGCGACCCATCGACATTGTATTCTTCGATTGCGTCTGCGGAAAATTGTTCATTTGCCGCCGCGTCATCAACATTTATATCTACAACCGTTTCTTCGGCATAACACGCCTGTGTTATTCCAAACGCACACACACACAATAAAAGTTTAATTTTGTTTTGCATAGATTATCACCTCATAGTTCCACATTTTTCTGGTGGCATTCCACGACACCTTGGTCATATACACACCACCAAAATCTTCAAAAATTTTTATAAATTGTTCGGGTATAAGTTTTGTATCCACCGTAATTCCAACAAAATAAACATCCGCCGATTGAAAGCCATTTGAAATAACATCTGCAACCGGAACAACGGACGCATCCAAATTTATCGATTGAAAACGACTTGTCAATTCACGAACAATCGTATCAATATCACGCAAATCATACGACGACGAAACCACACGCTCCGGCAATTTTGCACGCACCAAAATTTCATCATCATTTAATTCTTGAACAAACACACCCGGCATTATATCACTGGCGATAACATAAAAATCGTCCAATGTTCCAAAAGACCGCCGAAATGTCGCACTTGCATATTCTTTATCGCATTCCACAACCGTCTGATTCCATCCTATAACCTGTTGCATTAAAAAACCAATTGCGCGATAGCACAAATCCGCACGTTCATATGGGTCCGGCAAAGAATCATACGGCATTTCAATCGGCTGATATTCCGGTTCTTGGCGTATTTCAAATTGCGCGTCCAATTCTTTGTCTTTTTCTTCAATTTTTCTTTTATATTCTTCGGCCAATTCCGGATTTATTTTTGATATTTGTGGTTTTGGCGCAAAAACTTTATTTATCGGTTCGCGAAAGAAATATAAAATCATCAGAGCAAAAATCACAAACAAAATCAAAGACACCATACCCGATGCCAAACGACTAACGGGGCGCAAAACCGCATGAACACGACCCGAAATTAAATCAAATATACTTCTATCAACCGCACGCGGAATACCCCACGCCGCCGGCGCAAATGTCGCATTCCAATCTGGAATTTCATTTAATTCTGCGTATTTTTCACGCGCCGCATTTTCATCTTCAAATAATAAATCTTGTAAAATAACGCCGTTTCTAACCGCAACCAAAACAAATTTATTTTCAACCTTGAACGCCGCCAACAACGACGAATACCCTGGCAAAGCATTTATAACCTCTATGGCGATTGATGGCATTCCGGAATGTAAACCATTTGACCGCGCCCCAAGCCCGACCATTTCATTATAACGCACATAAAGGTTTAACCGCCGGTCAATACCATTTGCCAATTTTTGTGCATACGCGCGCGTTGTAAAACCCGCCACCATCGGTTGCCACACCAATCCCGACGCGTATTTTTTCCGTTTAATATAAACATATTGACCTGACAAAATCTCTCTCGCTTTGAAAGATTATAACACAAATCGAATATCTAATTCCAGTGTAAATTAGTGGTCAGTGTAAGTGTTAGTGATTAGTGGTTAGTAGAAACTAAAATTATCTTGTAATTACAAAAAAATCCCGGTGAATCGTCACATTGTTAAAGAGCAGAATTACACACTAACACAAAACACGGGCGCATCCGCGCCCGCACCCGTCGCGGCACGCCGCGCCGCGGTCGTGACGGACTAATCACTTACACCAAGCCAGGGTACAGCCCTGGCGTAGTCACGGCATCGCTTTGCGATGACGGACGAAGACGGATAACCACTAATAATTATTGCCCGCATCCGCCGCCACCGATACCATAAAACGAACCGTTTGCGCATGACGGTTTCGCGTCATAGTCCGGAAATGGTTTATCGGTGCGTGCGGTCTTTACCGCATGCAGGTTCGGACATTCATAAACATTGGCCGCCAAAACAAACGCGCGTTCCGGTCCAAACAAAACCCATTCGTTCGGTCGTGTCCGTTGACTTACCAACCAATATGCATTACCCGGTCGCGCCTGGTCGGCGATACGATTTTCCAAATAACGGCGCGCATCATCCGCATCGTAAACCGAAACTTCGGATTCCAATTTATACAGGAAAACACACCCAATCGGTTCGCCGTCTAATTGTTTGATATATTCACTGCCATTTTCATTTTTAATATATCCGCCACAACCGCAAAGTGCGAACAAACCCAAAAATAATCCAAGATATTTTTTCATATACTTCCCTCTTTTGTTTTATTCGGCATCTATTATATCATAATTATCGGGATTACTAAACAATTTTTTAAGCACCGCATTATTTAACGCATGACTGCCCTTATAAGATTCCAAATTTCCAACAATAAACCCGCCAGAGGTGAACATATCACCAATCGCATCGATAATTTTATGGCGCACAAATTCGTCCGGCCAATAAATTCGATTTAGTGTTTTTTTCCCGCCCAGGTCCAACACAATAACATTTTTTTCATCCGCCCCGCGCGCCATACCGTGCGCTTTCAGATAACCCCATTCCGCATATTTTCCAAATGTCCGCGCCGATGCGATATTTTTTATAAAATTATCAATCGACCATTTTGTTTCATCAAAAGAATAAACAAAACTTTGTTTTCCAATAATCGGTTCGGGGTAAATCAATGTTGCCTTGATATTCAACGCCTTGTCTTTTGACGGCGAAAGTTTAACATATCCATCCAACCCACGCCGGCGATAAAACAAACCCAAAATAAAACCTTTTATCCGCTCATGCCACGGCAACGCCCGCAACATTTCCCGCGCGGTGACAACAACGGGCTTTTTCACAATAATCTTTTTATATTTACCCTTTGTGACACCGGCCTCCATTATTCGGCGATAGAACAAACTTGCACTGCCGTTCATAATTGGTACTTCGGCCCCATCAACATCAACCAGCGCACTATCCACCCCCGCAATAAAAAGTGCCGCCATCAAATGTTCGATTGTTTTAACATGCGCGCCACCAAGATTACCAATAGTGGTATTACGCATTTTTGTATCACACACATTATCATATGTCGCGGGAATTAAATTTTTATCATCTAAATCAACACGCCGAAAAAAAATTCCCGGCCTATCAAACGGGCGCACAATCATATTTATCGGGTCACCCGAATGAATACCAACACCCGAACAAACAACATTATTTTTTATTGTCCGCAATTTAATTTCCCCTTTAACCAATCAAAGAACCTTTCATCTATTTTTGTTTCCAACCGCGCGAACTTTATTTTTTCACGCACATCAATGGGAAGTCGCACCCAATCTTTTTCCGTCGTGACAAGTTTTGCTTTTTTGCGTTTTGCACTTTCGATTAAATCCGCAATATCTTTTTCCGTATATTGATAATGGTCACCAAACCCACGTTTCGCGACAACCCCCGACAATGAATTAAAAAACTTTTTCGGATATCCAATTCCCGCAAAGGCAAACAACCGTTCCCCACGCGCGTATGGCGACACGGTTTTATTTTCCGCATAAAAAATCGGAATTCCCGTCGGCAAAGAAAACTTTTTCCGCGGATTTTTATTTTTTATAACAATAATTGCATCGGCATTTAGAATATGCGATTTCGTTCCCCTTAACGGCCCGGCCGGCAATAAAAATCCATTACCAAACCCCAAACCTTCATCGAATACATAAATTGAAATATCTTTTTTAATAGACGGATTTTGCAAACCATCATCCATAACAATCGGCGTATTATCTTTTTGCCGATTTAATAACAATATATTACTTTTCCGATGCCCAACATGCACGGCAATTCCATCGGACATAAGCATTGCGGCCTCGTCCCCGATATTATTTGTACTTGCCGTCCGTTTATACCCACGCATAACAACGGGTGCATCCAAAAAGTTCGCAATTATGCGCACAATCGGCGTTTTTCCGACACCGCCGGCAAAAATTCCACCGATACAAATAATCTTGCGCCGCGATTTATACGCGAACATTTTCCGCCATCCATAAACAACGCGCCCAATGCCATAGTAAATAAACGCAACCGGCAACAATAAAAAACTAAGCGGTGTTTTATGTAAAAACCACCAAGGTGTCTTCATTTTATCTATACCTTTTTGTAAGTTTTGGTTCCCTGCCCTCTCTTTTTGCCTTCTTAAAGTCCGCCGAATTCAAATCTTGCTCTACAACCGGCAAATTAAATTCCGCGTCCAATTCACGAAGTTGTCCAACCATAATATCTTCCAATTCTTTGCGCCGCGATTCAAAATCTGAATCAGAAATTTTTGAATCGATATACATCGGTTCCCCAACAATACACTTTACGCGGGTAAAAGGATATACCAATAAATACCTATCCCACCGGCGTTGAATCCAAACATGTCGCGCCGAAAAGCAAACCGGAATAATCGGTGCCCCAGTCATTTTTGCGAAATAAAGCGCACCTTCTTGGACACGCAACGACGGCCCACCCGGCCCATC
>JAFOVN010000037.1 GCA_017392345.1 Alphaproteobacteria bacterium
GATGCAAAACAGGCGCGCGATTTTGGTGCCGAAGGTATCGGGCTTGCGCGGACGGAACACATGTTCTTTGACCCGGCGCGTATCCAAGATATGCGTGAAATGATTTTGGCCGAAGATGAAGATGGTCGCCGTGCGGCATTGGCAAAACTGTTGCCGTATCAAAAGGCGGACTTTATCGAATTGTTCAAAATTATGGACGGTCTGCCGGTCACCATTCGTTTAATTGACCCGCCATTACACGAATTTTTGCCACATACCGATGCGGATATTGCGGAACTTGCCGCACACATTGGTAAACCGGTGGAATTCGTAAAGGGGCGTGCGGATGCGTTGCATGAACAAAACCCGATGCTTGGGCATCGTGGATGCCGCCTTGCGATTACATATCCGGAAATTTGCGAAATGCAAACACGCGCGATATTGTCGGCGGCATTGGAATGCAAACGTGCGGGCGTTTCGGTGCACCCCGAAATCGAAGTGCCACTTGTGGGTTCGAAAAAAGAAGTTGATATCGTTAAATCCGTAATTGATGCAACGGCAAAATCGCTGTTTGCGGAAACGGGCGAAAGTGTCGAATACACGGTTGGTTCAATGATTGAATTGCCGCGTGCGGCGGTTTTGGCGAACGAAATCGCGGAAAGTTGCGAATTCTTTGAATTTGGCACAAACGATTTGACGCAAACGACACTTGGGATGTCGCGTGATGACACGGGCAAGATTTTGGATGAATACCGTGCGCGCGGAATCTATGTCGCCGACCCATTTGCATCGGTTGACCAATTGGGCGTAGGGCTTTTGATAAAGGACGCGGTGCAAAAGGCACGCGCGACCAAGGGTGACAAAATCCACCTTGGCGTGTGCGGTGAACACGGTGGTGATCCGGAATCGATTGAATTCTTCCACAAATGCGGATTCAATTCTGTTTCGTGCAGTCCGTTCCGTGTGCCAATTGCACGCCTTGCAGCGGCCCAGGCGGCGGTCAAATTTCCACGGAAATAACCGTTTAGTGGAAGTGTAAATAAACCCGCGCCATTCGGCGCGGGTTTATTAGATTTCATTTTGTTCATCTATCGTAGAACAACCTATCGGGTAAGTGCCGTTTGGGAAACACTTATTACAAGACCTGTTATAAGAATATTCTGAATTACATACGCAATCTTTCCCATTACTTGCTACATTTCCTGTTCCATTCTCTGTTGGGCATTGTTGGCAATCATACGGACGGTTTTCTGTGGTTGGAACGTAACCTGCATTACATTGACAATGACCATCTAAAATATTGCCACTTAAATCTGTTTTTACTGTTGAGGTTGCTGGGCATATTTTACAACTTGTCCAACTTGGTGCCCAGAAAGTATTACCGTTGCACTTACAATGGCCGTAAAATTCGGGATTTGCCGAAGTATCCTCTGATGCGCCTTCGGGGCACGCCTGTTGCGTGCAAGCGCCGCTATTTGAATACAATGCTCCGTCTGGGCATACTGGCAAACAGGCACCATTAAATACTGTATAATCACTTTGGCAACGGCACAGTTTGTTTACCCATCCATGGACTGTATTGTCTGGCGAAATTGCGTGCGTGCCACGAACATATTCCGAATTATCCGGACATAGCAACGATTGATAGAATATCTCTGAAATGCTTTCTATGCACTTAGTTGGGTTGGTGTCGGGGCAACTGGTGCTGTCCGCCGAAAATACCGCGTATCCACATGTAAGGGCGACATTGCGGCACGCACCGCGCATAATATTATACACACTTGATGCCGCCGCGGTTGCCGACCAAGAATTTATCTGTGAAACCTGGTTATTATAACATGTCGCAATATCGTTTAGGCATGTTGACGCATAATCCGCCACAATTTGATGCTGGGCGGCACTTATATTCACCATCGCGCGTTGGACATAGTTCACAACAATATCGTTATATGATTTATACGCGCCACGGTCATCATATGTATATGCGCGACATTTATCCAAAACCGGTCGGCAAAGCCCTTCGGCGGTCGCGTCCGGCTGGGTTCCGATTTTGCTTAACAGGTATTTTATCACGCAACGCCCGTCATTTGCATTTCCTGAACAGGTTGGGTCATCCAATGATGTCATACTGTATGCCTGTTGCAATTTTGTGCTGTTGATTTCGGCGTTGCTGTAATTTGCCATAAATTTTTGGATATTGTTTATATTTTGCCCCAAAACAACATTACCGTTTTCATCGATATACTTCTTGGTCGGGTCGATACATTTGAAATAGTTGTCGCCGCACACCATATCGTCCTTCATGCAATTTTCAAGTGCGCCAATACAACCAATCGCGTCATAGGTATTTTGATTTTGCAACACCGCAAGTCGCGCCTTTTGCAGCATACGTGTTGCACTGCGCACATTGGATACCAATGTTTCGTTCATCTTGGTTAAACCTTGTTCATACGCGATGCAATCTTTATCAATCGCCAAATCATAATTGCCGGTAATTTGGTCACCTGTTGCGCCAACATCGCGACATTGTTTTATCACGGTTTCACAGCGACGTTTTGCGGCCTTGTACAATTCGCCCCCGCGCAGATTTGAAAAACCATTATTTGCCCTAGAAAGAAAATCCAAACTAAACATATCCGACAAATCTTCGGATGAAAAATCTAAATCTATGTCAAGCAATCCATATGAATCAACCGCATACGACGAAGAACTTGTTGTTTTTGGGTCTTTTATCATTTGTTCGATTCGTGACAGCAACATGCGATTTTCCGTTGTATCGGTGATATCGGTCATGGCCTCTTCGGCCTCGGTCGCGGACATAATCGCGGTAATTTCATCGGCGGAAAGCCCCACATAGCGTATATTTTGCGCAATTTCATTTAGTTTGGTATTTGCTTCTTTGACGGCTTCTTCGACCGCGACATATTTGGCAAGGTTCGCCGAACACGAACACCGTTTTTGATTCGCATCAACCACCGCACAGAATTGGTCCATACAATCGTTATATTGGTCTTGGCAAGATTTATTCAACGCCGCCTTTTGTTCCAATTGCTCTTTGGCCTGGGCGATGGATGCGGGGTCCAATTTTTCTTCTTTACGTGTTTGCACCGTCGCGATACGCGGGCTAAGGTTGCCAATTTCCGATGATATATTTGACCCGGTCTGGGCGCCGGATTCCAATATCGCGCGACCGCCGACCTCTGCGGTGGATGGGCGCAACGTCAATCCCATACGCCGCACCGCCGGATTCGCGTTTATACTTGCGGCATCGGTGCGCTGTGACCGACCAACATTGTGGACCGCGGCATCCAGATTGTTGCGCGCTGAATCTTTATTCGTTTGTGACCGGGTCACGGAAACCGCGCGCCCCGCCGAACGCGTCGTCGTTTGGACTTCGCGTGTTGTATCTGTTGGAATTGTGCGAACGATATTGCGTGTGATTGCACCACGATCGGGACTTTCATTTGTTGTCCGCGTTGCGGAAACCGTGCGAACCGGTGCAACCGACCTTTCTTCGGTCGCGGTCGCGTTGTCGCCACCCATTGTCGTATTTGTTCCGGGTATAACACGCGATGGCACCGCCGCCACGCAAACCGTGGTCGGCGCATACAGCGCAATTAAAAATCCAAGTGTAAAAACCCTCATACTTACCCATAATTATATCATAAAACAAAAAGGGAAAAAAGATAAAAGTGGAAAGTGTTAGTGGTTAGTGTAAGTGGTTAGTAATCTCTGGAAACGGTCGCATAATTACAAATAAATTCCAGAGCACAAAGTTCCCCTCTGGAAACTACCCACAAAAAATGTTGCACATTTTTTGCGGGACCCGCTAGAGGGATGCCGCGGTACCGCTTCGCGGTGACGGCTGGGGTGTGGCGCACTTACACTAACACTAAAAAAACCGCCGAACGGCGGTTTTTTGTTATTTTTCGCTTTCATCGGGGATAACCGATACGGTCTTGCGGTCACGGAAACCGCGTTTGAACGAAACCTTGCCGGCAACCTTGGCAAATATGGTGTGGTCTTTGCCCATACCAACATTTTCACCCGGATGAACGGCGGTTCCGCGTTGGCGAATAATGATATTGCCAGGAATCACGCGTGCGCCACCGGATTTTTTAATCCCAAGTCTGCGTCCCGCTGAATCGCGCCCATTTGCGGTACTCGCGCCACCTTTCTTATGTGCCATAATTAAACTCCTTTAACTTTAGCCCTTGATTTCTTTGATTTTCAACACGGTTATAAATTGGCGATGACCGCGTGTGCGACGATAGTTTTGACGACGTTTCTTCTTGAACACCAAAACCTTAGGCGCGCGTTTTTGTTCGACAACGGTTGCCACGACCCGCGCCCCATCGATTGTTGGCGTTCCAACGGTTTCGCCCAACATCAGAACGTGGTCAAATGTGACATCGCCGGTCGCATCCAATTTTTCAACCTTGATAACATCACCGACCTTTACGCGATATTGCTTTCCGCCGGTTTGAAAGATTGCAAAGTCACTCATATTTTTTCCTTTTATTTTAACTTTTGTCTAAAAGTTTATGCAAATAATACATTTTTAACACCAAAAGTCAAGCATTTTGTCGAAAGTTTTGTGCGGGGCGGTTTGCGCCGGTTCCGGTGGTTAATAAAAAACGGCGCCACCACGCCGTTTTAATAGAAGTCAGAAAACCTTTAATTACCACTGGAACGTCGCCAACTACGGATACATCCATCGCCCGGACACCCAAGGGCATCAAGTAGGCATTGTTCACGGAAATCTGCGGAATTTCCACTACCATTTGGCATTGGCGGGTTGCTGTGATTTGACGAGGCACCATTTAATATCTCGTTCAATGTCACAATATTACGGCAAGTATTTGCTGTGTAATCGCTTGCGTTCCATGTGCAAGAACCATCCGGTTTGTCAATAATCGCACGAAATTGTGCATACGACGGATTGCAAATCATATCTTGATAGCAATGCGGAACATTTGCAATCTGTGCGCAATATGTTTTAATACGCGCATCTGGCCAATTTTCATTTGACTGCGCCTGGGTTTCATAACAATCCCAAAGTTCACTTATACATTCGTTAAAGTTCGTTCCCGCGGCCGTTGCCTTGGACAAGACTTCGTCGCGTTCGTTGTTATAAAACTCTAACCGTTTTTGTTGCAACGCCTGTTGCGCGGCAACCTTTTGATATGCAATCTTTTGTGCAGTCGCCTTTAACTGTTCGCCATACAAATCGCAATCCGCATTCGCGTCCAGCAAGTATTTCTGCATCACGCTGCGGCGCGCATCCGCAACCGGCCCGCGCAGGTTTTCATACGGGTCGTTCGAAGAACTGTACCCAAAGCAAGACGCATTCGCGGCGGTGCCGATATTGCTGCGTTCGTTTAATTTTACATCGCCCGACGAAGAAATCGTCACTTTGCTGTTGTAATTAAACGGACAAGACGATGTTGCACCGTTCGCGCAACGGCCACCCGACGGCGGTGTGCCACAACCCTCATATATTCCGTTAAAGCACGAATCAAGCACGCGTGCACAAACATTATTATGTGCATAGCGGAACAAATCGTATCCCCATGTTTCCGCAAGTGTATCGCGTGTTTCTTCGTTGATTATTGACACGGTCGAACCGCCGATTCCATTCAAAATTGTTGTCACATTTTCCATCGCTTGGAACACAGAATCTGTGTTATCCGCTAAAATCGTATCAGTATTCGCCTTTACTTCATCCGCCCATGCCGAAAGTGATGCCAAAATATCAGACCCCGCCCCATCTAAATTGGCGACATTAAACCCATAAACTTGTTCGCTTGTGCAATACGATGGTGCCTGATTATATGAACAAACGTCACGTCCGCCAGAACTAAAGAGCCCGTGTTCCGCGCACCAATCGCCAAATTTGTTAGAATTCGTTCCGTTATCACTCGCTTCCCGCCATGAAACGCAATTCATAACCCTTTCTGCATCGGTCAGTTCGAATGCCGCACTAACTTCTTTGCCCTTGTTTGCAATCAGCAACGCCAACTGTCCGGAAATTTTAATCAATTCTTCATTTGCGGAATTCAGTGCGTTTTCCGCCTCTGCAAATGCTTTGACCCGGCCGGCGCATGCGCAACGGCGTTGTGCCTCGTTTCGGGCGGTGCAAATTTCATCCATGCACGTATAGTACGATTCCAAACAGTTGCTATACGCGTCCGCGGAAATAAGCCCCGTCGAAGAATCAACGATATTGCTGTAATTCCCGGTGTAAAGTTTACTGTTCAAATATGTGTAATATGTCCCACTAACGGTTTTGGGTCCACGAATTGCGTCGCCCTGTAAAGACACACGCGCGGGATTTGTCGTTGCGGTGCGTGCGCGAACGGTGCGTGTCGGCGCGGTCGCACGCGAAGAACGGCGTGTCAATTCACGTGAAACGACACCGCGTGCGGTCGCACCACGTGCAATATCGGTTGTTGGGCGTTGCACAACATTGCGTGTCGCGGTTTTCGTTGTAGTGGCCGCCCCGGTCGTTGGTCGTGCCGCGGTTGCGCGAACATTACGGCCCGTACTATTGCGCGGACTTTGCCGCCCCAGTGTTAAACCATCGTTCGCGGCATCATCCGCGCCAAATGTTGGGGCAATCGGGTCGGCCAAAACAACCCGCATCGATAAAAATGTAGAACCAACCAAAAACGCAGCCATCAACAAAAACATTGTGCCCAATGCATTTTTGCCAAAATTTTTCAAAGAATTTTTTTTCATTAAACTCTCCTAAATATCCCGGAATTCCAACCCTTTCCACCGCATAGTTCGATTGCGAACTATACTACTATCACATGTCATTATATCAGATTTATAAATTTTTGTAAACAATAAAACCCGCCACGCGGCGGGTAATTTTTGCACATCATTTTTAGTCTGGAATATCTTCGGTTGGCACCGGATATTCTTCTACTGGTTCGGGTTCCGGTTCTTCTTCTGGTGGAACAACATCTTCGATTGTTTCATCAAATTCTTCTTGGACAACGACGGGTTCCGCCACAGGTTCCGTTGCAACCACCGTTGGTTCGGCAACCGGTTCGGTAATCGTTGGATTTTCAACCGCAACAACATCGCTTTCCGTGGTGGTGACGGTTTCAACAAATTCCGCGCGCGCGCCATAAACAGATACGGCACCGACAAGTATTCCCAATACAAATATCTTTTTCATTTTTTCTCCCTTTTGTATGCGCTTTATGGTAAGTATTTTTACATAAAAAAGTCAATAGGTTTATTTTATTGCACATGAACCTTATTCGCAATATAATACGTTCGTGAAAAAGATATTTATTGCGATTTTTGCTTTTACTTTGTTTGGCGCGGCAAACGCGACGGACAATGTTTTCTTTGACGACGCGGATGAAAATTCATTGTCAATTTATGTGGCGCAAAGTACGGGTTCGGGGTCACTGTTGCACCTGATATATCCGGGAATTTGGGAAATCGTTCCGATGACATCAATTATGGTCCAGTATTCACAACCAATGACAATTTTTCGTTTCCCGGCGCGTATGAATTTTAATCTGATTCAAAATATCGCATACAATTCTGCGGACGGATTGTCATTTTTTGGTGGCGGAATTTCGTGGGATATTGCGCCAATTTCATGGCACGGAATCTATGCGGGAATCGGTGTTGGGCCGTATTATCGTGATAACCACGACCGTTGGGTGTCAAGTCGCCTGGTATTTGGCGAAAAGTTTTTCATCGGTGCCCGCATCGCCGAACGCACCCGTGTGGAATTTTTTACATTGCACTTTTCAAACGGCGATTTTACCGAAACGAACCTTGGGTTTAATTTCGCCGGCCTGTCGATTGGATACAGTTTTTAACGCAAAACCGTATCTGCAATCATTTCAACGGCGGTGTTTTTCACCAATGATTTCTTTGCCATTTTTTCAAGACGTGCTTCGTTTTCAAACAATTCGGACAATGTCGCCGACAACCATTTTTCGGTGAATTTCTTTTGTTCTATGGCAAAACCGCCACCCAATTTTTCATAGTTTGCCGCGTTTGCCGCCTGGTCCGGATTGATGGCAAGTGGCACCAATATCGCCGGCCGGCCGATGGTCATAAGTTCGACGACGGTGCTGGCCCCGCTGCGCCCGATGACAAGGTCCGAATCCGCAATCGCGCCCGCCATATCACGGATAAACGA
>JAFOVN010000038.1 GCA_017392345.1 Alphaproteobacteria bacterium
AAAAACCGCCGTATAGACGTTTTTCTTTAATTTTTTATCATCAAATTTTTTACCAAATATCTTCATGATTATTCACCAAGTTTTTTGATTGATTCCGCCGACATTAAAATCTTGTATTTCGCATTAAGCAGTGCAACATCCAATTGATAAAGCCCACTTGACACATCCGCCAATTCCACCGCCGATGTTTGCCCGGCCGCAAATCTATCAAGTGAAAAACCATACGCCTTGGCCGCCAAATTCCGCGCATTGACAAGCCCCCCAAGGTTGTCACGCAAATGATTATATTGCTTTATCGCATTTGTATATTTTTCCGCGGTAATTTTTTTGGACTTGTCCAAATCTTGCCGTGCGGCCTCTGCATTCATCACATCAATTGTCGCATTTGCACGATTGACCCCACCACTAAAAATCGGAACTTTTAATGCAAGTCCCCAATACGCAGATTGCGACCCATTACTATTAAACATATTTTTAAAATCTTTATCCATCGTCACATAATTATACGAACCAACCGCCGCAAGTGTTGGATAACCATTTGCGCGATTTGATGATGCCTTGTATTCATACATCTTTACTTGTTGGTCCAATATCTGCCATTCCGGGGTATTGGAAAGTTTTTTGCTTTCCATTTCCGGGAAAGATTCCGGAAATTCATCGGTCAAATTTAACGGTTCATCTATATCAATCCCCGCCAAAATTTTTAGCATCCGATGCGCGGTATCGCGATTAAATTCCGCATCTGAAAGATTGATTTCTTTGGTTGCAATATCAGATTCTATTTTTACTAAATTACCACGATTTGCGCGCCCCGCCCCGGTCAGTTTCTTTTTTGCCCCAACCGCGTCATTTAAGTTTTTACGCGCAATTTCAACGATTTCATCGGTCATTTTTGCGGTCCAATACAAATCCGCCGCGCTATATCGCACCTCACGCAGAACCATTTCCTTGCTATATTCACTCATCTTTATTGCGTTGCGCATACTGTCCACCGCATTACCGATTTTTCCAAAAGTATAAATCGGTTGTGTCACCGTCACACCCGCCATAAATATATTATCCGGCACATCTATATTTTCCACCCCGGCCAATTGCGGCACCAAACCGCCAAGTTCCGGCGGCAATTTTACATTGAAAGAATCAAATGGTTTTTCAACATTGATTAAATTCATATAAGACGCCGTTCCTTCGACACTAAACCAACGATTGGCATTTACCGCATCCAAAGATGCCTGGGCCTTTTTAACATTGGCGTCGGCCTTTTTCAAATCGTGCGATTCGGCGACAATTTTTTGCACTGCATCATCCAGTGACAAATCCATCGCAAAACCGTCTATACAGCAAAATCCGGCGTATAGCGCAAAAAGACAACCAAAAATTTTACGCATTTTTCGCCTCCAACTTTGCCAAAATTTCATTCATAGATTTGAAAGAACGAACCAATTCTTCTTCGTCCTTTTTATCAATATCGATGAACATGGAACCAATCGCATTGTGCAACATTTCAATTATTTCCGCCGCAACCCGGCCCCCGCGTTCACTAACCGAATACCATGTATTGCGCCTATCGTCTTCGTCCACCACGCGCAAAACCAAACCATCGTGTTCCATTTTACGAAACGCCGTGCACAAATTTGGTGCCGGCACAAATTCGCGCGCCGCCAAATCCTTTAACCGCACCCGCCCCCCAAGGTACAGGCGAATCAGCAATTGCATTTGTGTCCGCGAATAATCGCTAAACGACATCTGACTGCGGTTTATGCGTTCGGACAATTTTGCGAACGACAATATATTTTTCCACATCAAAGAAACCAACTCTTTATGAGCCATTTTCACCCCCTAGTGCTTTATTAAAACCAACAATCATTATAATTTTTAATGATTAAAAATCAAGTCCTAAAATAACAAAAATTATTTTATTATGTTAACACACAATTAAAATGGGACAGGGGTTATGATTCCAGAATGCCGTCATCCCGCGGAAGCGCGGGATCCAGTGTGAACGAATGTGAACACCTGCGTCGCAGACAGTTTGTCGTCGCAATGCGACGACAAATCCCCTGCGGGGCAAGTTTTTGCATTCGCAAAAACTGGGCACCGCTCTTCAGCGGTGTGACGATTCTCTGGAATTTGGTGCCCCATTTCTACCGCCCACTAACAAAAAATTATTTTATTATTGCAAAAGGCCAAAAAACTACTATAATCCACACTGTTTTTGGGGTG
>JAFOVN010000039.1 GCA_017392345.1 Alphaproteobacteria bacterium
ATATTTATGGTTCGATTTATACCGATATAATGTCGGTTGTTGATGGTGTTGGTGGACGTTTGCAGTTTGGAATTTTGAACGATGATTTGGGTTTGTCGTATCGAATATCACTCGATGCAAAGTTTGCATTTTAATCAACAATTTTTCCACGCAATGATGCGCGGTTCGCCGCGGTGATTTTGATGTTCGCCATTTGTTTTGGGTTATTCGCGTGCGCAACAATACACTGTTGCATATATGGTGTGCGATAGAGCAGGTGGCGCCCGGTTTTATCCGCGCCTTCGTAAAGGCAGGTTAGATTTTTTCCGATACATGTTTCATTGAATTCGCGTTGAATTTCGTTTAGCACGCCGTCAAGTATTGCAAGTCGTTCGCGTTTTACCTTTTCACCGATTTGGTCAAGCATCAATGCCGCCGCCGTATGCGGGCGGGGCGAATATTTGAATGAATAAGAATTTATATAACGAACGCGGCGTGCGATTTCCAATGTTTGTTCGAAATCAGAATCTGTTTCGCCGGGGAAACCAACGATAAAGTCTGATGAAATTTGAATGTCCGCACGTGCGGCGCGCAGTTTGTTTATGATGTCCATGTACGCGTCCAAACTGTATGGGCGATTCATGCGGCGCAACACATCGGGCGAACCACTTTGAATTGGCATATTCAAAAATGGCAACAGTTTTTGTTCGGTTGCAAACATTTGAATTAAATCGTCCGTCATTTCGGTTGGATAACTGGAAGTAAATCGTATACGGCGGATTTCTGGGATTTTTGCGGTTGCGCGTATTAAATCAGAAAGACGGAAAATTTTGCCGTTTTCATCGGTGTATTTATATCCGTTCACATTTTGCCCAAGGAAACAAATTTCCACCGCGCCGGTTTTCGCCGCATGCAACGTGTCACGCATAACATCGTCGAATGCGCGTGAAATTTCGCGTCCGCGTGTGTATGGCACAATGCAATATGTACAACAATGATTGCAACCTTCCTGAATCGGAATATAAGACACGGTTGGCGCGGTTGTCATTTGTGGCAATTCATCGAATTTTTCAAGACCGGTTAAATCGATGTTTAACAATTTTGTATCCGGGTCGGATAAAATTTCTGGCAACCGATGATAACTTTGCGGACCCAAAACAAAATTTAATTCGGGGATTCGATGAAATGCGGTGGCGCCAACCTCACGCGCGACACAACCAACAATGCCGAAAATTGCGTCCGGTTTTTTTGCGTCGCGCACGCGCCCCAGTTCGGAAAATACTTTATTTGTCGCCTTTTCACGGACGGAACAAGTGTTTAGTATTATTATGTCCGCGTCGGCAACACTTTTGGTTGCCGTCATTCCGCGCGCATTCAGCATGGCGGCGATGCGCCAACTGTCGTACACGTTCATCTGACAACCAAAAGTTTTAATAAAGTATTTTTTCATTTTTATTTTTCATAATAGAGAGAACGCATACATTCTGCAAAACGTTCAAGTTGTCGTGCTTGTTTTTGCGCGTCTCTCCACGCTTGGAGTAGTTGTTCTTTTATAGCGGGTTCTTCCGCCTCAAGACAAGCATCTATTATAGGTGTGTCAATCGGTTCCTCTACATAAAGTTCATAAAAATCCGCCAATGGCAATTGTTCTTTCGGCGTTCCGTGCATTAATTGCTTTGCGCGTCTACGATCCGCCCGGATTTGTTTTGTATAATCTTTCGGGTTATTAAATGATTGCTGATGACGTGCAATCAGTTGATAAAATTGCTGTTGCAACGCATCATAATCTTCTTGGAGTATATCAATATAATCTTGGCCTAACGGAGATTTTTTAGCAGATTTCAATTCTTCCTCGGCGGATTTTAATTTTTTTGCGGTCTTTTGTATCTCTTTTTGCCAAGACGGGGTAATTTTTTGCTGTGTATTCGCCAATGGTAAATTAAAAATTTCCGGGAATTTTCTTTCGATTTCTTCGGTGACGTCATATCTGGACCACCAAAAAATATCAAATGGGAATACACCGTTAACACATGTGTTAGAAGCGGTTATTTTTTGTAATTCTTGATTGTTGGTGCGTCTTTTACCACCAGTCATTGGTTGCATACGGGTATGTTTTGGTTTCCTTTTTGTAATTATTGTTGTTGCTTCTTTTGTCGTGGCAATGGTGACGGCTTCTTGGGGTTCTTTTCTTTCTGTATCTTGGTTTTCTGCTGTCATTGAGTTGACTTTGGAGCGGTGTAAACGGTTATATTCAACCGATTGTGTCGGGTTCTGTTTGGTTGGTTTTTGATTTGTTTTTGCCCGATTGATTTTATATTCCGGAACAGATATGACAACGGTGTCCTGTTGTTGACCAAGTATTATATCATGTTTCATTGTTACTGCTTTCATAGTGCTCATTTTCATTTCCTTTTATCTATGAGTTGTTCTTGTTAAAAATCTTTGTTTATAACTTTGTCCGTTGTTGTATAATCTTGTTGTATTGCCTGATGTGAATGTTCTTTTTTTGGGGGTGTGTTGTGGGTTTGGAATTATTACTTCAACGTGTTGCGGAATTCGAAATATGTTTGCGTGGCTTTGCAGTTGTTCTTGTAATAATGCGTCAACATCCATAGAATCGTTCGGTAACAAAACAAGCGTTGCACAAGACCGGTCGGTTGTGGTTATTATATTGCGTCTACGCAGTGTGTCCATAATCTTTTGAAATTCGGTCGGATTAAATCCAGAACCAACATAAACGATTACATTGTCCATAATTTACCCCAATTTCTTTTTCAAAATTTCATTTACGACCGCGGGGTTTGCCTTGCCGGCGGATGCCTTCATAACATTGCCAACAAAGAACCCAAGCAATCCAACCTTGCCAGATTTATATTGTTCAACCTGTGGCGCGTTGTTGGCGATAACTTCGTCGACGATTTTTTCAATCGCGGATGTGTCGGTTATTTGCTTCATCCCGAATTTGTCGGCGATTTCGCGTGGCGTGCCCGATTTCCCATCAAGCATTTTGATAAATATGTCTTTGGCCTGTTTACCGTTGATTTCGTTCGCCGCGACCATATCGACCAATTCCGCCAAATCGGTTGGTGTGATAATTCGCATACCATCAACCACGCCCGATTTTTCATTTGTTATGTCATAGTTTTCCGGGTGCGCGAATAGTTCGGAAATCATCCAATTTGCAACCCCTTTGGCGCGTTCGGTTTTGTCCGCGACCGCCGCATCGAACCAGTGTGATATATCAACCGTTTCGGTAAGACGTGCCGCGTCGTATTCCGCAAGCCCCAGTTTTTCAACATAGCGCGCGCGTGTCGCCGCCGGCAATTCCGGCATGGTGCGCCGTATGCGTTCGATTCTTTCGTCAGTGATAATCAACGGCAATAAATCCGGGTCTGGGAAATACCGGTAATCCAATGCGTCTTCTTTGCTGCGCATGACGGTTGTTGTGCCGTCGCCTTGGTTAAAACGCATGGTGCAACGGTCAATTGTTCCGCCGTTTTCAAGGATTTCGATTTGACGCCGTGCCTCGTATTCAATGGCGGTTTTTATAAATTTGAACGATACCATATTTTTGATTTCGCAACGTTCATTAAAACATTTTGCGCCAACGGGACGGACCGATACATTGACGTCCGCGCGCATGGAACCTTCTTCCATATTTGCCTTGGATACGCCAAGTGCGCGTGCAATTTCGCGAATTTGACGCAGATATTTTTCCGCTTCGTCCGGTGACGTGATAAAGGAATTGTTTTCTGGATTTTTCACGTCCAAGAAAGTGACAATTTCAAGCAATGCGACCCCGGTGCGGTTATAATCCGCGAAAGATTTTGTTGGGTGGACATCGTGTTTCAATTTCCCGGCATCCTGTTCCAAATGGGCACGTTCAATCAGAATTTTTTTTGGATTCCCGTCGTCACCAATAATTTCAATCCACCCACGGCCGACGACCGGCGGTTGATCGGCGGGTTGTGAAATCTGATACCCCTGGGGAAGGTCGGGATAAAAATACTGTTTACGGGCAAAACAACTTTTATGCGAAATTTCCGCATTGATACCAAGGCCGAATTTAATCGCCTGGTCCACACAGTATTCATTTAAAACCGGCAACATCCCCGGCATAGCGACATCAACCATGGAAACCTGAGTATTTGGGGCGACGGTTGGGTTATAGTCCGCCGATGCGCCACTAAAAATTTTGCTTTTGGACAGAACCTCTATATGAGTTTCCAATCCAACAACCACTTCCCAATCGCCCGTTTTGCCTTTTATCGTAAACATTTTCTTTTTCCTTGCTTTTTTGTTTTTTGTATTTTATTATACACCTTACGGATGGCCAGATAGCTCAGTTGGTAGAGCAAGGGACTGAAAATCCCTGTGTCAGTGGTTCGATTCCACTTCTGGCCACCATTTTTAATTTCTCCCGCGTGTTTTTATGAATTCCCTATTGTTGTATAGTATGCTTTCTTCTTCTAAGCGAAACGTTGCTTTGTTTCGGAAGCGTTCTGGTGTTAATTGCTGAAAGTCTGATCCGCAGATTCTATATGCAAATTTGTCAAAAGTTGCGTCTTTATGCAAGTCTGAATATGCTACAATTAGGTACAAATAGTAGTCTTCTATACGTTTATTTAGGTATTGTGCCCAATCAAACATACTTTTTATGACTTTTTCGTTAGTTTTTGCTATTTTGAATTTATTTGTCTTCATTAGCGTACGGAATTTTTGAACATATCTGGATGTAAGATGAAATATAGCGTCTTCGCCGGGTTTTTCTATCGTGAATTCACCTGTCTCTCTTAGCTTACGGAATTTTTCGAAATAGTGACATTCAGGATTTAACAGGGAATCGTCCCTTAGTGCGATATAATCATGAATACCATTTTTATTTTCCCAATACTCAAAGTGTATAAAGCTGGCTTTATGGTGTTGCATCAGATAATAATATAACACACTTTCCCAACGGTATGTACACAGGTATGACTTTGATGAACCGTGTTGAAGTTCGTACATTGCGAATTCTTTATCGATTTGTGGATTATTATCAATTTTTTCTTGTATGTGGCGTTTTAATTCTTTGTATTCGATTTTATAATCTTTGGCGTTTAACAATATGTTATAAACTTCGCCCATTATAAAACGACCAAGTTCTTCGTATGGTTTTGTGTATTTATTTTTATTTCCATTTTTATCTGTCATTTTTTATTCCCCCATTATCTTTGTTGGACGGTTATCGATGTTTGCGAATTGTTCGATATGCCGCGCCAATTGCAATACGCGAACATCATCAAACATTGGACCTACGACTTGCACGCCCAATGGCAACCCGTCCGTCGCCAAACCAGCCGGCACAGAAACCGCCGGCACGCCCGCCAAATTCATCGCCACCGTAAATAAATCCAACGCATAATATTCAAGTGGTGTCATATCGGAATCCAGTGGTCGCGCTGTTCCCGCGCCCGCCGGGCAAACGATTAAATCGCAACTTTCAAATGCGCGGTCAAATGCGTCCGCAATCATACGGCGAACGCGTGCGGCCTGCATAAAATAAACATCGTATGATTCAGATGATAATACCGCGGTGCCGATAATCATACGGCGTTTAACCCCGTCACCGAAACCGGCGGCGCGTGTCTTTTTATATGTGTCGTAAATATCGGACCCTTCGACACGCAGGCCATATCGCACACCGTCATATCGGGCAAGGTTGGATGATGCTTCGGCCGGGGCGATTATGTAATATGCGGCGAGTGCATCCAAAATGTTTGGAATTGAAACTTCGATTATTTCCGCACCGATTGATTTCAAATCCGCAATTCTTTTTTCAAACAGGTTTTTCATATCGTCGGAAATTTTGACATCGCCCAATTCGCGGATAACACCGACGCGCAATTTTTTCCCGTCACCCAAAATTGGTTGCAACGGGGGGGGCATATTTAATTTGAAATCCGCACTTGTGGAATCTTTTGGGTCGTGCCCCGCCATTACGGATAATAACAGTGCCGCATCATCAACCGTTCGCGCAATTGGGCCCGGTGTATCAAGTGACGATGCAAATGCAACACAGCCCCAACGCGAACATAAACCATATGTTGGCTTCATACCGACAAGGCCGGTGATAGAGCAGGGGAACCGTATTGAACCGCCCGTATCCGTGCCGGTTGCGCCCATTGCCATACCCGACGCGACGGCGGATGTCGAACCGCCCGATGAACCGCCGGCGGTTAAACGGCGTTCCCGTTGCCATGGATTGACCGGCGCGCCAAAGTATGACGTTTTCGAAAATGTGCCCATCGCGAATTCGTCCAAATTTGATTTGCCAAGCAACACTGTCCCGCTATCAATAAATTTCTGTGAAACGCTTGATTCATATTCGGGGATAAAGTTTTCAAGCATGCGTGACGCCGCCGTTGTGCGAATGCCACGTGTCGCAAATAAATCCTTCATCGCAATCGGAATCCCGTCAAGTGGTCGCACGTTTCCGTTTTTAATGCGTTCGTCCGCCGCGGCGGCATCCGCCATCGCGCGTTCGGCGGTGACCGTAATATATGCATTCAATTCGGGGTTGTATTTTTCAATGCGGCCAAGGTGTGCGCGCGTAAGTTCGGTCGCAGATATTTCGCGCGATTGCAATTTCTTTAATGCTTCGGTAATGGTTAAATCTATCATTTTTGTGCCTATTTTTGTTGTTGTATTAACGGTGTGATTATGCCACCTATTAAAGGCGAAGTGCATTGTTTAGTTTGCAAGCAATTCGCGCAACCATGTGATGTCGATACACCGCAAAGTGGATGATTTTTATTGTCCGGATAAATTTCGATAATCATTTCGTCTGGTTTGTTTGTCGGACGGTTTGGGTGATATTCGCATATGGGCGCGGATGAAGATGCGTTAATTATCGACGAATCATAATGCACATTGAAATAGCATTCGTCTGGAACCAAGCCGCAGATTTGGGTATATTCTTTAATACTATTTAAGAAAGCATTTTTTTGCCCGTCGGTCCATGTGCCCAGTTCTATCTTTTCCGGTTTTTCGTTGCCTTTGGGGTGAACAACAAGAAAAACTTTTGTCTTGTATGCATCTGGGAAAAGTTTGCGACCGATTGGATATTTACATTTGCCACAACGCATTTGGTCCGCACAGTAACATATTTTTTCAAATGCGGTCATATTGGTACCGCGTGCGCGTTTTTCCATTTGCAATTTTTTGCTGCAATCAAAATTTACATCATCAAAGTGCAAAATCATTTGGTTGCATTTAGCATCGTAGCTCAATCTGACTTTTAAATTGGGCAGACAAGGTATAGCAATTATTTCTGGGGTTAAAAAATCCATGGCTGTTTGTAGTGGAATTTGAACATTGTCGCCAGTTTGATTAAACGGTTTGCCATCAGTTTTTTCTTTTATGATAACATAGTTATAATCTTCTTGTATTATGTTTTCCTGACAGGCGAACTGTACGTATTTAATCGTTTCTGGCGTTATAGTCTCTGGTTTTTGTGTCATTTTTGTTTCCTTTTATTTTACCTGTGCTTTTTGAGTGGGATATTCGGGAACAAATACCTGGAAATTTTATATGGACACTTGTCCGCTTGCATACGTTTCAGGCATGTTTGTATTTTATTTTCTGTTGGTTTGTTCGCCTTTGCGGGCATGCAATCGAATTTGATATCGTCACAAGTAATAAGAATATATTCTTGTTCGGGCTGCTCGGGATTCACCTGTTTTATTCGCTTTGTTAGTAAATTACGCAAGCACACAGATGCCCTGTAATCATGTATAATATGGTTTGTCCGTACGGGGTTGCCATTGGGCAATTTTACAAATTCGGTTTCGTGATAGGGATTCCATGATTGCATAGGTATCGCCAATATCACTGGTACCGTTTCGGTGTTGTTCATAACTTTATATTTATATCTTGTCATTTTAATCCCCATCCATAACTTTTGGAACCGCAAAGTATCCGCGGCTTACGCCCGATTTGTCGGGTGCGTTTGCCATAATCGCGTCGCGAATACCGCCGTCCGTCACAACATCCGCACGCAATGGTAAATCGTGCTTTGCGGGCGACAGCATTGGTTCAACGCCGCGTGTATCAATCTGTTTCAATTTATCAATCCATTCGATAACGGAATCGATATTCATTTTTTCAAGTTGTTCGTCGGAAATGTCGATTTTTATCAAATCCGCGAATTTCTGTAATTGTTGCTTGCTAAACGCCATTTTACATCCTATATTAAAGTGCAAAGGTGATTATACAATGATTTTATCAGATTTCAAGGCATTAGAAAAAAAAGGTCGGTTGCTGGGAATCGATTGGGGTGCGCGCCGGACGGGTATCGCGGTTTCGGATGCTTCTTGGTCGTTGGTGTTCCCGCGGTCGCCGATTTTGCCACATAATGAATTGGATTTATTGAAAAAAGTCGAAAAATTGATAAAAGATGATGGTTTTGCCGGTGTTATTATCGGTTTGCCGTTGCGGACGGATGGAACGGATTCCGATACAACGCGGGCGGTGCGTACGTTCGCGGATGAACTTTCCAAATTGGTTGATACGCCGATTGCATTTATTGATGAAGCATTAACGTCCATAACTGCGATGGATTATTTGGGGCGGCGTGTGCGCCGGCATGACATTAAAACGCGCCTTGATTCATTTGCCGCCAAGGTTATTTTGGAAAACGCGATTGCACTTATTAAACGGGGATAGTGAAAAGTGTTAGTGTAAGTGTTTAGTGTTAGTGAAAACGGCGCGTTGCGCCGTTTTCAGGTTTTATTATTCTTCGCTTTTATCGGGGATTTTGCCGTCGGTGGACAGCAATATTGCAATCCAACGTGTGGAATCAAACTGGGCCGTGACAATGAATACCGCGACAAGTAATGGGACACTGAAAAACATTCCCGCAACGCCCCATATCAAACCCCAAAATACCAAATTTATTAAAATCGCAAGTGTTGAAAGGTTTAATGTTTTTCCCGTAAGTTTTGGTTCAATAATGTTGCCAAATACAATCTGTAATCCGATAAGCCCCAATGCAAGCAATACAAGTTCGTTTAATGTTGCACCCGATATTGCACCAAACAGTATCGGCAGACCGCAACCGATAATTGCACCGATTGTTGGAATATAACTGAGGATAAATATCGCAAATGCCCACACGCCCGCGAATTCAAGTCCCAGTACCCACATCCATGCATAAGAGATAAGACCCGTAATCCCGGAAACAAGTGTTTTCATAAACAGATATTTTTTCATATTTTCATCAATGCTTTGTATGATATAGCGCATTTTTTTGCTGTGGCTTTTGTTCGGGAAAAGTTCAGCAAATTTTTTATGAAATGTGCTTTGTTCCACAAACATAAATATCATATATACAATCACCATACCCATTGATGTTGCAAGTTTCGCGACCGACGAACCGATGCTGGATACAATTGATGTAATACTGGGCAAGGCGACAGAGGTTATATCAATGTCTAATGTATCGGATATGTAATTCCAAAGACCGTTTAGTTTTATTTGAATTCCAGGCATTGCCGCCAACAGTTCACTAAACATTGGTCGAACGCGTGTCGCAAAAAGATAGATTAAACCGACAAATGTCGCGATGGATAAAATTGTGGACAGTAAATTAAATAATGGTTTGGAAATTGCACATTTGCCATTGTCGCAGGCGGGAAAAAGTTTGCGATAATATGTTGCCGTTGCGTTTATCAAATACCACAAAAATGTTGCAACCAATAATGGTATAAATATCGAACTGCCAATCCAAAGTATGAATATCGCCGCGGTAAATAAAATAAGTCCGTTCATGGGTATGCCTTTTGTTCGTTCGTATTTATTCTATCACAATTTTGCCATTTGATAAAGTGGTTGTATGTGATGGGTGTATTAAATTTGTGAAATTTTGTTGGTGACTTATGAACATAAATGTTGTGTTCGGCATCGATTTTATTACGTCCGCAATTTGCGATTGTGTTTCCGCATCCGCGCCGGAATCCGGTTCGTCCAAAATCGCAAGTTTCGGATTGGTTAACAGTAATCGCAACAGCATTATGCGTTTCCTTTCGCCGCCGGAAAAACCAACATTTACCGAACGATTTAACCATTCGCGCGGTATGTTTAATATGTCGCGCGCTTCCTCTAATCTTTCGATAAATTCGGACATCGGTAAATCGCGGCCCGATTCAAAATGATGATGCGCGGACGCAGAATGTTTAAGAAAACTGGTGATTGTTAAACCCGGAATTTCAGGGACATTTTGCGTGCCGGTGAATATGCCCATCAATGCGCGCGATGTTGCGTTTTCGTTTGTTATGTCGCGACCGTCGAAAATGATTTTGCCGTCATCTATTTTATATATTGGGTCACCGGATATTGCGCCAACAAGTGTTGATTTGCCCGAACCGTTGTGGCCGCAAATTAAATGTCGTGCACCGGTTTCAACATTTATATTTATGTCTGATAATAATTTTTTTCCATCAAAAGATACGCCCAGGTTTTTTATTTCAAGTATCATTTTATTCCCCCATCGGTTTTGGAAAGTGCCATTTGGATAAGTTGTCGCGATTCAACCAAAAATTCCATTGGCAATCGTGAAAGTATCGGTGTCGCGGTTGCACCGATAATAAGTGCCGTTGCCGTGTCGGTATCGATTCCCGCCATATTCAAATAATTTAACTGCGCAGCATCAATTGAACCGGTTGATGCCTCGTGCGTTTGAATGTTGTCGGTGTTTTCGTAAACTATATCCGGCAATGCGTTTGTTGTAGCCATGTCGCCGACAATTCGTGTGTCACACTTTGATACATTTTTTCCGCCGTGTCCCGAAAATTTTACCAAACTGCGGAATGTTTGGCGCGACCAATCAAGTGCAACACCGTATGATAATATATTAGATGTCGTGTTGTCGCCAATGTGTAACATTTTTGTTCCGGTGTCACTTTGTTGGCCCCCGCGTGTTATGGTTAGTGAATAAAAATCACTTGCCGCGCCGTCCCCATATAAAATCGTTGATGGATATTTCCATGTCATGGCGGATCCAACTTCGAACTGTGTCCAATCAAGGCGCGCGTTGTTATAACATTTGCCGCGTTTGGTCACAAAATTCAAAATTCCGGTATTGTTATATGCGCCGGGTTTTGGCGCATCGCCCGCATGCCAGTTTTGGACGGTTGCGTATTTGACATATGCATCGTCGCCCACAATTATTTCAACAACACCACTGTGCAATTGGTGGTTTGGACGGCGCGGGGCACTGCAGCCTTCCATATAACTAAGTTTTGCGCCCGTATCCGCGATGATAAGTGTGCGTTCGAATTGACCGATTTTTGCAGTTTCGATTCTAAAATAACTTGCCAAGTCAATTGGGCATTCGGTGTGCGGTGGAACATATACAAATGTGCCGTCTGAAAAAACGGCGGAATTTAGTGCCGCAAAAAAATTGTCGGTTGGCGGAACGACCGTCCCAAGGTATTTTTGAACTAAATCGGGGTATTCCAAAACCGCACGTGAAAAAGGTAGAAAGATTATTCCGCGTGAGCCGAGTTCCGCCGTGTATGATGTGTGGACGGATTCACTGTCGATAACGGTGTCGGTTGCCATACCAAGCAATGCGCGTTGTTCAGATTCCGGCAAACCCATTTTATCGTATGTGTTTTTAAGGTCGCGGTTATCGATTGGTGTTGGGGTATTATAATAATTTAATGTATCGTAATCGATTGGCGCATAATCAATTTCACCCCAGTGGGGTTCGGTCATTTTTTGCCATGCATTAAATGCCGCCAATCGCCATTCGGTAAGCCATGCCGGTTCGGCGCGGCGATGTGATATTTCACGAACAAGTTCGGGTGAAAGTTTCGTCATTTAATGTCGGTGTCCGCGGTTGCAAGTTGATAAGCTTGGGTGAAAAAGGTTAGTGATTGCCCAAGCAATCCGTTTAGGAAAGTTGTTGCCAAAATTCCGTCGGGTTCGGTTGCGTTAAGATTTTCCAATAAATTTTCAGCGCGCGACATATAGTTTGACACATTACGCTTTACATTTGAATCAAGTTTTATTGCGCGCCGCAATTTTTCCATTACAAATGGATTTTTTGCATATTCGTCCAACAGCCCGCCCAGTGTTCGCCACAATGGGTGTTCCGATGTGTTGCGTGGCATTATATCCAGTGCGGCCAAAATTGGAATCAGGTTTTGCAATAAATCTTGGTATATCATTTCGGCGTGTTCCGCCACCGCATTTGTTGCAGATTTATTCTTTAATATATTTTGCATTTTGATAATCATGTCTTGGATATAAGAATTGTTTTTTTCAAGTGCCTCTATATGTCGGTTCGCGATGATAACCATTATCATTGTGATTACACATACAAAGCCTAAAATTCCAAAACATATTGATATTATTGTAAAATCCATTTCTTTTCCTTTGTTTCGATAAATAAAGTATAACACACTTTTTCCGATTCGCGCGGGTTTATGTAAAATAATTTTAAAAACCTTTGGCAAATCGATTTTTAGGTCTTGCACAGATTCGGTCAAATTGTTATAATGCGTAATAGAAGAAAGGAAAAATGCAAGGAAAGGAAGGTTTATGTTTCGCAAAATTTTAATTGCTGCTATGCTTGCAACCGCCGCTGGCTATTGCTTTGCGGCGAATGCGCTGGAACAAGTTGTAACGTCAGAGGTGTTTTATAAAGAAGACCGTGACGATAGGGAAAATTATACAGAACAATATCAACAGCCGGTACAGTATAGGGAGGTTTATTATGAACAACAGCCCTATCAGGAACAGGCATACGAATACCAACAGGTTGAATATCAACCGCAACCTATGCCGGTGCAACCAGTTGCAATTCCGGCGTGGCCCATCGGGTCCGAGGCGGATACCACCGTTTCCTGTGCCGAAGGTGTTTGTTCCAAAAAGAAGCAATCTGATAATATAAAAATTGTTTCCAAGGTTGGGGATGATTTGGTTGTGGAAAATAATTTTAATATGGGTGCGCGTGATGGTTCGGGGTGGTCCGGTGGCGCAAATATGTTGCACGGAATGCCGATACCGACCGGGTTTGACACTGAATGCGTAAATGGTGCGGAAATGCCGTTGTTGCAACGCGAAGTGTTGGAAGATGATGGTGGAAATGTTTTGGCGGTGTCGCGCAGTGGACGCAAAAAATGTGTTCGCTATGCCGATGGGTACGATGCGTATTTAGCACGCAATGGTTTGGTTGAAAGAACGGCGAACGGTGATATTGTCACCGGCGGCGGTGTTATAACAGTTGACAGTAATGGTGTGGTTAGTGTTGTGAATAGTGTGACACCGGGTCAAGATACGGTTCTTGTTGCCGAAGGTTCGGAAATGTTGGTTGATTTGTCGGCGGATGCGGAACCACCGGTTAGCTTGCAAGACCAGGTTCGTTCTTGGGTTGTGGCAAGTGGTCAAACATTGCGCGAAGTTTTGCAATCTTGGTGTGACAAGGAAGGTTGGGATTTGGTTTGGACAACATCACGTGAATATCCGATAGAGGCCAGTGCCGTGTTCAAAGGCCGTTTCGTTGATGTCGCGTCCGCGGTGGTGCGTAATTTCGGACGTGCGATGCCGGTGCCGTATGCCAAGTTTTACAAAGGAAATCGTGTTTTGGTAATATCAACAACCGAAGATTAAATATAAAAATGCAGGGAGATACACATGTTCAAGGCGTTTAAATTTTTTGTTGCACTTTTGATTTTTGTTGCGGTCGCGGGTTGTGCGACACGTAATTCGGCCAAGGTCGCCGCCACCGTTGATAAAGATTTTGTTAATGTATATGATGCCTTTGAAATGGCGAAAAATCCGCGTGCCAAGGTTGCCAGTGGTGACACGGTTTCAATGTCCGAAGGTGTGTGGCTTGGTGGGAAATCGATGCTGTTGGAACATAAAAATGATTTGCCGAAACAATTTGAAACCGATACCGGCGTCACAATTTTGTTGAATGAACCCGTGACGTTGCAAGTGTTGGCGAATAATATCAATTCTATTACGCGTATTCCGGTAAAGATTGATAGCCAGATTGCATCTGATAAATTAAAGCGTACGATGAATGTTGCGTACACTGGAAAGTTGTCTGGATTATTGTCCCAGGTTGCAACCGATTTAGATTTGCTCTGGTATTATGATAAGACGGCGATTGTATTCTATGAAACGGAAACACGGACGTTTACATTATACGCATTGGGAACGGATGTATCGTATCAATCGTCGGTACAAACGGATGATGGAAATCAGGTTTATTTGGAAACAACACTGAAAGAATGGGACGAAGTTGAAAGCACCATTTCATCAATTATTGGCAAGGCGGAAAATGCGAACTTTACCGTGTCGCGCAGTTTGGGAACAATAACCGTGACCGCACCGCCGTCGGTGTTGGCGCGTGTTGGTGATTATATCGCACGGCAAAATAAACGGTTGTCACAATTGGTGACGATTGATGTCAAGGTTTTACAGGTTTCAATTGCAAACGATTCGGGTTTTGGTTTGAATTTGGCGGCGGCGATAAATGCGGCGACGGGGCTTAACATTGTTGCGAATCCAAAGAATAATTTCTCGTCCCCAGAGGCCAGTGCCATAAATATCGCGGTTTTGTCGAATGAATTGTCGGGCCTGACCGGGGCGACGCATTTGGAAAATGGGGCGACGGTTCCGGGCGCATATACCAATGACCAAATAAATAATGGTTCACTTGCCGGTATCGCGGGCAGTACAGCGTTGGTTCAGGCATTGGCAAAGCAGGGCAAGGTTTCATTGGTGACCAATGTTGGTGTGACAACGCGTAATAACCGTGTTGCGCCGGTCAATAATACCAAGAGTACCGGGTATATTAAGCGGTTCGAATCGCGGAACTTTACGACCGTCGAATCAAGTACCGTGGACCAAGACAGTTTGGAAACAGGTTTTTCGATGCAGTTATTGCCGAACATTTTGGAAAATGGAAAGATATTGTTGTTGTTCCGTATGTCGGTTCGCGAATTGTTAAAGATGTCAAGTCAAACAATTGGCGAAGTGACCCTGCAATTGCCAGAGGTTGAAGAACGTAGTTTCATGCAGGAAGTTATCATGGAATCTGGGCAAATGTTGGTTGTGTCGGGCTTTGAAAAACAGGCGAATAATGATATGCGCTATGGACTTGGGGATCCGGACTTTATGTTGTTGTCTGGGTCGCGTGAAACGGCATCAACCCGTGATGTGTTGGTCGTCATTTTGACACCGCAAGTGTTGGTTAGCCCGATGGATGCGGAACGCACGATACAGCAACATTGGGGCGCTCCATTGAATTAAAAATAGAAAGACCGTCAAACGACGGTCTTTTTTTACTTACCACGAACAAACGGCGTGCAGGAATGTACGCCAAAATTTTATATATTGGAAAGCATTAGGCCAATTTTGCGGCGGCGCGTGTTAAACGTGAAACCTTGCGCGATGCGCGTTTTTTTGGCATTGTTTTGCCGGCGGCCTTCATCATTTTGCTTTCGGCACTGCGCACCGCGGTGACCGCGGTGGCCTTGTCCCCAGATGCGATGGCACGAATGGCTTTTTTTGTTTCGGTTTTAACGGCACTGCGCCGGGCGGTATTTACCGCGTTTTTCTTTGCAGTTACCAATACTCTTTTTTTAGATGATTTGTGGTTTGCCACTTTATTTTCCTTTTATTTATTTTGGTTTTCTGGTATATTTTATAGTAAACAAAGATAAAATCAAGGAAAAATAACAATGTTATATGTTGTTGGTGTTTTGGCGGCCTATGTGTTGGGCAGTATTCCATGCGGTTTGTTGTTGGCGCGGATGTTCGGATACGGCGATTTGCGCCGTGTTGGCAGTGGTAATACCGGTGCCACAAACGCGCTGCGGGCGGGGGGATTGCGACTTGCCATCAGTGTATGGGTGTTGGATATGGCCAAGGCGTTTTTTTCGGTTTTGATTGGAAATTATATTGGCGGTGTGGCGTTTGGCGCGTGGTGTGGGTTTGTGGCGATGGTTGGACATTGTTTCCCGGTTTGGCTGCGTTTTCATGGGGGCAAGGGCGTGTCGTGCCTGTTTGGAATTTTTTTGGCCGTCAATCCGTTGATGTTTATTA
>JAFOVN010000040.1 GCA_017392345.1 Alphaproteobacteria bacterium
ACTACAAAAACTTAAAATGTCAACGAGAAAACAGAAAAAATCCCGCACATGCGGGATTTTTCTTTGGTGTCAGTGTTAGTGGCAAGTTTAGTTGATTTTTGCACAATTTTTGTGATATAATTTATGCATCAGCAAAAGGAGTTTTTATATGTGGACAGCGATTGGTATTGTTGCGGTTTTGATTTTGTATTTTATTGCGGTTTACAATGGCCTTGCCGCGCGACGGAATCAGGTGCGCGAAGCGTGGGCTACGATTGATACGCAACTTAAACGACGGTATGATTTAATTCCGAATTTGGTTGAAACCGTGCGCGGGGCGGCGACACACGAAAAAGATACGCTTTCCGCGGTTATTACTGCGCGTAATGCGGCAATGTCTGCGCGTGGGGTTGATGGCAAATCAAGCGCGGAAACCGGATTATCTGGTGCATTAAATAAACTGTTCGCGTTGGGCGAAGCGTACCCAGCATTAAAAGCAAACGAAAATTTTTTGGAACTGCAACGCGAATTGACCGACACGGAAACGAAAATTCAATCTGCACGCCAGTTTTATAATACCGTGGTTATGGGTCTTAATACGCAAATCGACCAATTTCCAAGCAATATCGTCGCGCGTATGTTTGGTTTTTCGCACGAAAAGTTATTTGAAATTGATGAATCCGAACGAACAAATCCGCGCGTTAGTTTTAAATAGGTGTGCGCAATGCAAATGATTGATGGTCGGGTCGCACGCAAGATTTTAATTGATGTCGGGATGCCGGAAGATTTGGCGGATTTGATTGCAATGGGATGCGACGTTCCAAAAAACCTTATAGATTATTCAATTGCACTTTGGCAACATGGAATGGGCGGCCAAGAAATTATAAATCTTATTGATAATTCAACCGCAACGATGAATATATTAAATGTTCGCGAATTTTTTAATGAACTCGGTGGGGCGGCATCACAGTTTGGTTTTGAACCTGAACAAATTGCGATTGACAAAGCCGCGTTTGATTATGATATGGAAAGATACGCAAAGGAATTAATCGGGAAACGCGAAAAAGACGCTATTTGCCAAAGTCCCGGAATGATCGATCAGAATATCACGGAACTAATAAACATGTGCATTGCGGGACCCAACAAATACTATCGCGCAGGCGTTGAATGTATTGAATGGCATAAACGGTCGCACGAATCAAATGAAGATATTTCATATGTACTAAAAAATTGTATTGGCCCGAAAAGTATCGACATTAATAAATTGTTGCAATTAACCACTGGCTTTCCAAAAATAGATAAACATAAAAGTGTCACACAAAATGTTTATTTAAAAAACGAAACAGGACGATGAAACGGTTATTTCAACAAATTTGAAACACCGCCCACTTGGGCGGTGCAATTTTCAAATAAATTCAGATTAATCATCATCGCGTTCTTCGCGGTTCATGCGATGTTCACGCATTTTTTTATGCATAGATTTTTTCATTGAATCAAATTCCGCATGTGTAATACAACCGTTCATATCGCTATCGGCAAAAACCAATTCGGACTGCATTTTTGGACATTTAACAGAATCCATAACCAAACAACCATTTTCAAACTTTGGTTGCATTTTTGGCATACGGTGACCGCGGCAACATGTAATTTTCGCAACCGCGAACCCAAGAGCAAACACGATTAACAGAACGATAAACTTTTTAAATTTACCGCAATGGCAACCACATCCGCAAGATGCGCCGCATTGGCATTCATGCGTTTCCGGTGCCGGAACTTCGGCCATAACCGGGCGTTTTGTTGTACGTTTTGTGACCTTTTTAACAGATGTTTTCTTTGGCATTTTCCTTCCTTTTTGTTTTGCGCATTCATTGTATAGAAATTAAATTCTAATGTCCAGGAAAAAGTTGTTAGTGGTTAGTGTTAGTGGATAGTGGTTAGTAATCTCTGGAATTAAACCGCAATCACAAGCCACTTTCAAACACCGCCGACCACATGCGTTTTTTACTCACAATTACATCTTGACAACAAAAAATTCTTATTATAATACTTTCAACTAAAACACAAAAAACGCTTGTCCGTATAATGTATATAATCATCAGCATTTTGATTTATATGCAGAAATTGAAAAGGCCGAAGCAACCCATAAAACAACAGTTGCAGAACGTCAGGTTGCATGGAAACAAATATGGACACGTGGAAAATAGTGCATTTAACACAAATGTTTTTGTAAAAAACGGTCGCTTTTGCGACCGTTTTCACTAACCACTTACACCAACACTACTCACTTGTATCGGTAAATTCCTCTTCCTGTTCTTCTTCATCTTCGTCAACGGCATTAAGGTCAATTTCCTTTGGCACACCGATAATATCTTCGATTTTTTCGGATGCGGCCTCTACATCCATTTTGTGCAACACGGCAAATTCTTGGGCCATACGTTCCAACGCCCGCATATATAAACGCCGCGCCGAAAAAGGAATCGTGTCGGTCGGATTCCGCCGTTGCAGGTCACGTACAACCTCGGCCAATTTCATGGGGTCACCCGAATTTATGTTTTCTTCGTATTGCGCCGCACGCCGCGCCCAAATCATACGTTTTGCGCCGGCCTTGCCTTTGGCGGCGGCAATCGCCTCGTCCATCTTTTTTGCGGATGAAAGCGGCCGCAATCCGGAAATTTCCGCCCGTTCCAACGGAACACGCAACGTCATACGACTTTTTTCAAAATCGATAACCAGCATTTTTATTTTTTGTCCGCCTATGACCTGCTCTTCGGTGCGCACAAGTTTACCGACACCCTGGGTCGGATAGACCACATATTGACCGTTTTTAAATTCCAATTTTTTACTTGGCATAGCATCACTCTTTATATTGCCATTCTCTCTAATTCCCGCACATTATAACATAAAAATATCAGAAAAACAAATAAATCGGGCGATTTTTTCGCCCGAAAAGATTCTTGTCTAAAAACCGGACTATTTACGCAGTGTTCCACGCATCCGCGTTCCGGTTCGACGCACCGCCGGCGCACGCCCGGTATTTCCGGAACCTTGGACCCGAATCGCACAAACCCACTCGCCATCTTGCAAAATCGCATCTTCGCCCGCGGGACACACCGGTTTTTCCAAATTCCAACTAAAACATCCACCCTTTTGCGATGATGTGTATGTTGCCGAATCCACACCACCACGCGTATATGCGCCATATTCCGCGTTCCACACACCCTTTGGCACCCCGGTGCACCATTTGCGGTCACCAAAGCATTCAACACATTCCCCGGACACGTCACACAATTCAACCGGCGCGGCCGTCATAACATAACCGGTCGCCGCACGATCACCCGAACCCATTTCACGTCCCGTTTCCAAATCCACACACCAAAGTTTTTGGCATTCCCGCGCCACCATGCCATCAATTTTACCACGATCCACCAAAACATAGCCCGGTCCGCAATCACCCGCAAACGCATTACCACAAATCAAAAGAGCAAATAAAAATTTTTTCATATTCCTTCCTTTGCCCCAATTTTACACTTTTTTCGCACATTTTGCAAATATGTTTTTTATTGCCCAAGGGCGCCCGGACTAAACCGGCCGATATTATTAAACAACTCTTGCAGCGCGTTAAGTTCAATTGCCGCCGGAATTTCGGTTTCGTCTGAATCAATACACACATCCGGCAAATCATCATCGTGCAAAATTTGTGTTTTCGTCACACGCCCACCCCGAACCCATGCAAGCAGCACCGTTTTTTCATCATACGACAACGGAAACGGGCCATGATATTTTTCATCTTCGCCAAAGTAAATCCAAACCTCGTCCCCGTAAATGGTTTTAACCTGGGGCGAACCAATTAAATCTTCCAACTGATTCGTGGTTTTTATCTTTGCAACCTGCACGTCCAAATCTTTTGGGAATACATATCCACGATGCTTGGTCTGAAAGGTGCACGCCGCAAGCGCCAATGACAAAATTAAAATTATTTTTTTCATCTTTAACCCTCCCCATTTTCTTTGACCGTGTTTGCCTGCATCATCGCAAAGTGCGCGATGTATTTTTTAAGTTGCGTCCGATACTCGTTATTTTCCTTGGCATATTCGACCAATTTATCAAAGTTCGGATTCGCCGCACGCGCCGCACCAAACCGCGTTTCGGTCTTAAGGAAATCTTCAAGTGGCGCCAAATTATCCACATTCGAATCCATCACCAATGGATTGTGCCCTTCAACAATCAGACGCGGATCAAACCGATACAGCGGCCACGCACCCGTATTCACCATTTGTATTTGATGTTCCGGCCCATTTTGCAACGCGAACCCATGCGCGATACACGGCGCATAGGCCAAGATTATTGACGGACCATTGAAACTTTCAGCCTCGCGAAAGGCCTTTATCGCCTGAACCGGATTCGCACCCAATGCAATTTGCGCAACATACGCACCCGACATCATCGCAATCATGCCCAAATCCTTCTTTGCATGATTTTTTCCACCAATTGCGAATTTCATACTTGCGCCGAATGGTGTCGCCTTGGATTGCTGACCCCCCGTATTCGAATACCCTTCGGTATCAAGAACCAAGATATTCACATTTTCACCACTGTGCAACACATGATCCAAACCACCATACCCAATATCATACGCCCAACCGTCACCACCAACAATCCACACGGATTTCTGCACAACATCGCCCAGCATACTTTCAGCCAAACGTGCATCAGGCGAATCAATTTTCTTTAATTTCTTTGCTAAATCTTCTTTAATTTCGCGTTGTTTGTTAATGTCCGTTTCATTAAAGATCTCTTCAACATTTTCTATACCCAATTCGAACAGCAACCCACGCAACATATCGCGCCGCTGGTTCAATGCAACCCGCATACCCAAACCATATTCGGCATTATCTTCGAACAGTGAATTCGACCACGCCGGTCCACGCCCATTTGCGTCACATGTCCACGGCGTTGTCGGCAAATTCGCCCCATAAATCGAAGAACACCCCGTCGCATTTGCAACAACCATATGGTCACCAAACAAATGCGCCATCATTTTAATATATGGCGTTTCACCACATCCCGCACATGCGCCCGGAAATTCAAAGTAATGTGGCAACAGTTCTATATGCTTTGGCAAATTCAGGTTCAATTTTTCCCGCTGGATATCTGGCAATTTTACCGTTTCATCAAACACTCGCTGATCATCGGCATTCGCATCAACCATGGAAAGGGCCCCAACCGGACAATTTTTCACACACAACCCGCACCCCGTACAATCCGCCGGCGAAATAGCAATTGTGAAATACATGTTCGCACCCAATTCCGGCGTTTTCATAGGAACGACAATAACGCCACGCCCACGCGCGGCATCCGCCTGCTCTGCGGTTAATGCCTTAATCCGAATCGCCGCATGTGGGCACAACATTGAACATTTTCCGCACTGAATACATTTTCCCAAATCGCACTTTGCGACACGCGCGGCAACAGCACGCTTTTCATATTTCGACGTCCCAACCGGATACTGGCCCGCGCCGAATTCAGAACCAACACGGAAACGCGACACCGGAATTGCATCACCCCGCCCCGCCGCCATTTCGCCAAGTGTTCCCGCAATCACGGTCGGCGCGTCCGCGGTCATCGCCGGCACAAAGTCCGGTGCAAAATTCGACACCGACGACGGCATATCAAAGTGTTTCAGATACTTTGCCGCACTATCCACCGCCGCCCAGTTCGCGGCAACCACATCCATACCTTTTTTCTTATACGTTTTTTCAATCGCGGTCTTGGCGGATTCGGCGGCAACGGACGGGTCAATAACTTTGGTTAAATTAAAGAAATTCAACATTATAAATGTATTGATTCGATTTCCCAATCCCAATTCCGCCGCCGCGCCGTTCGCGTCCAAAAAATACACATTCGCGCGCAACCGCATAAGGTGTTCCTGCACAGTTTTTGGCAAATTTGCAAACGCCACATCCGGCGACATTGATGTATTTATCATAACCGTTCCCCCGGCACGCAAGGACTGAAACACATCAAACCGCTGGGCAATCATAAAGTTTGAAACACTTATAAAATCTGCAACCTCTACCAAATACTGGCTTTGAATAGGTTTATCTGAAAACCGAATATGCGACGCGGTAAGCCCACC
>JAFOVN010000041.1 GCA_017392345.1 Alphaproteobacteria bacterium
GCGGTTATGAATGTTATGGGAAAATTAAAGACCGCGGGGTTCCAAAAAATTGGCCTTAGGACAAAACTGGAAAATTAAAATATGGTGCGGTTCAATCATTTTACATCTGAAAATATCGGCCTTTCGGTTTTGGGGCATTTGGGGGCGGTGTGCGTGTTGGTTTTTATTGCGGGTGTGGTGATTGGCGAACGCGAACGTTTTGTTGCGCCCGACCGGGTTCAGATTATGATGATTGATTTGGCCCAGGTGAAAATTACCGGCGAAGAATCCGTTTTATATAATACAACGGTGCCGGACAAAAAGGAAGAAAAAGAACCGGTAAAAGAGCCGGAAATAAAGCCAACACCGGAACAAGATGCCGCGGTAAAGGTCGAACAAAAAATCGAAACACCGACCGTGATTCCCGAAGAAAAACCCGAAGAAAAGAAGGAAAACAGGCCAAAGGATGAAAAGCCCGACGATAAACCGGCGACCGTGAAAAAGACGGTTATTCGTGTGAATCGGAATACAACATCGTTGCATACGGGATTGTCGGTTTCGATTATTGATGCGTTGCGGTATAAAATGACGCGTTGTTGGGTGATTGATACAAATCGGCCCGATATTTCCGGAATCCGTGCGGTGGCGCATTTGACGATGCGGACAAACGGGACGGTTGCAAATGTGTGGTTCGAAGGGGCGTCGGCGGCGGAACGCGACCCGGCGTTTGCATATGTGTTAGATACAATCCGTGCGGCAATAAATGCTTGTCAGCCCCTGGACATGTTGCCGCGCGAAGAATACAAAATGTGGCGCGAAATTCAGCTGACATTCTATCCGGCGCAGGGAACGGTGATGTAAAGACCACCCCGGCCTTCGGCCACCCCTCCACAGGAGGGGAACTGGTGGTGTTAGTACGGGCGCGGATGCGCCCGTTTTTATATGTGTTTTTATCGCCCTTGCGATTTCTGGATGTTGCGACGTTGCCGGTTCATGGTTGTTAGGGCTGTATCAAATTGCTGCATCTGGTTTGTGTAAAGGGCGGGACGAATGCTGTCCATTTGTGATTTGTATTTATGTTGTGTTTTTGTATCTCCAGATTTGTAATTACCATAATCTCGCATAACACGGTAACCCTTGCTGGTGTACCAAACGCTGTCTTCCAATGACATGCCGTATGGGACATAACCATCTAATTCATAGTTATTGGGTAATTGTGCGCCATTGTATTTATTTACGTATATTATTGCGTCGCCACCGTTTACGATTTTTCCGTGTTGTTCCAATATATCCCAATATTTTCCGATTGTGTCGCGTATACGATGAAAATCATAGGGAGTGTACATTAGACAGGTTATTTCATTTGATTCTATGGAATTTGTATCTGGCATCAATGTAATCCGATCAATATTATGGCGATTGGCATAGTATTCGATTGTGTCCGGATTTATAAAATCAAAGTATCCAATCCAATTATACCAATTCCATGTAATGGTTGCCCTTTGGTCCGCCGTCAACATTGTGGCC
>JAFOVN010000042.1 GCA_017392345.1 Alphaproteobacteria bacterium
GGATGTTGCACTGCTTAATGCGAAATACAAGATTTTAATGTCGGCGGAATCAATCAAAAAACTTGGTGAATAATCATGAAGATATTTGGTAAAAAATTTGATGATAAAAAATTAAAGAAAAACGTCTATACGGCGGTTTTTACCGTATTGGCGCTTTGGTTTATATATCGTTTTGTTATGGTTGCAATTGAATCGCGTATGGTTGTTTTTAACCCAATGCGCGCGGCGGGACAAAATGGGATTATTGTTGATACGATTGTCGCCGAACAAAAAAGTGGAATTATAAAAACGCCGCTTTCGGTTGAAAATAATCGGGCATATGTTTCGGGCGCGCATCGTCGTGGATTAAAGGTTGGGCAAAAAGTTGCGAACGGTGAAATCGTTTTTGTTGCGAATAGTTTGGACCTTGATACCGGAATGTATGTTGTTAAAACAAAAAATGTTGATGATGGTGTTGTGTATGCCGAATCGGAATGTAATGGATTTTTTATTCCAACCTATGCGGTGCGCGAATCGCAGATTATGCGTGCGGAATCGGGGTCGGCGATTGCGGTGCCGGTGACCGTGAATGCAAGTGATTCAGATTTTTCGTGTGTTTCCGGTGAAATCAAAGACGGTGATATTATTGTGCTGTCCAAGGTTGAACCAAATCAAAAAATAAATGTTCAAAAGTAAAAGGGTGCGGATATGTTAAAATTCTTTGTTCGGCGGCCGGTCACAACAGTTATGTTTGTATTGCTGTGGGTTGTATTGGGTTTGGTTTCTTTCCCAAAGATGAATATAGAACGTACGCCGGCATTGGATTTTCCAATGGTGACGGCGACATTTGTTTACCCGGGGGCCGCACCGTCCGAAATAGAATCCCAGGTTATTAAAAAGGCAGAAGACGCAATTTCCCAAGTGCCGGAACTTAAAAAAATCACATCCCAGGCGTTCGAAAATGGCGGCTATGTGATGGCGGAATTTAATTTGGGTGTAAATGTCAATGACAAGGCAAGCGAGGTTAAATCAAAAATTGACGCGTTGGCTTCGGAATTTCCAACTGATTTGAAACAGCCCGTGATTGAAAAGTTAAATCCGTTGCAGACATCGGTTGTTGATATTGCGCTTTATGGTGCAAATCTGCGTGATTTGCAAGAATATGCGGATAATACACTTGCCAATAAAATTACATCGATAAACGGCGTGGCAAGTGTTTCGGTCTTTGGTGGTGAAAAACGCGCGATACGCGTGGCGTTAAATCCGGAAACAATGGCGGCATACGGTATAACAATTATGGATGTCGTAAGCGCGATGGGTGCAAATAATATAAATGTGCCGGGTGGAAAGATAGAGGTTGGGGCGGATTCATCAAATGTGCGTTTCATCGGTGAATTTGAATCTGTTGATGCGATAAAAGATTTGCATATAACAACCGCCGAAGGTAGGCGTTTCAAACTTTCCGATGTGGCAACGGTGACCGATTCGGCGCGCGATATTGATACCGGTGCGCGGTTCAATGGTTCCGATGTTGTGATTTTGTCTGTGGTCAAGGCATCAGATGGAAACGCGATAAAGGTGGCGCGCGCGCTAAATAAAAAACTACCGGATTTTAATGTGGATTTGTCGGCGCATTTTCCGGGGGCGCAAATGGAGATAATTTCTGATTCATCCATCGTGATTTCAAACGAAACGACCGGCACGATATATGGAATTTTGATTGGTGTTGTGTTCACAATTTTGGTTTTGTTGGCGTTCACCGGAAATTGGCGTTCGACGATTGTTGCAGGTGTTGTGATTCCGGCGTCGTTGATTGCGGGGTTGTTCTTTGTGAATGCAAGTGGTTTCACGATAAATGTTATGACGTTGCTTGCATATTCGTCGGCATTGGGGACATTGGTGTCGAACGCGATTATTCTTATCGAATCGGCGTTGCAAGAAATGCGAAATGGGAAAACGGCGGAAAGTGCCGCAATTGATGGAACGAAAAAGGTTGCTGTTTCGGTTTTGGCGGGCGTGGGGACAAATGTTGTTGTGTTTTTGCCGTTGGCGTTTATGGGTGGAATTGCCGGTAAATTTATGACCCAGTTTGGTATGACGGTTGTTTACCTTACACTGTTGTCGTTGGTGTTTTCTTTTACATTGACCCCGATGATGATTGCGAAAATTTTACGCATAACCAAGGAACGGCGCGTTTCGGTGAATACACTAAAAAAGTCGGCGTTTCATAAATGGTTTGCGTATCAATATAAACATTCAGGGCGTGTGATTTTGTTTGCGTTTCTTGCGTTGGTTGCAAGTTCTATGTTGATGCGGTTCACCGGAAACGAATTTAGTCCTGCGACCGATGCAAATGAAATAAATATCACCGCGCGTGCGCCGATGGGGGCGACATATGAAAAGTCACAATCTATTGCAAAAGATATTGAAAAAGTTTTATCCGGGTTTGATGAAGTAAAATCGACATCGGTAAAAATTGGTGAACGCGGGTTGCAAAATATCGCGGTAAAAATCAAATTGGTTGATAAAGGCAACCGCCGTCACAGTGACAAAGAAATTGCACGCCGTATATTACCAAAACTTGCCGTGATTCCGGATGCGGAAATTCAAATTCGTGCGGGCGAAGGTGTGTCGTCGTCAATATCGGCTGATATTGTTTTGAATATATATGGTGACGATGATGCGAAAAGGCAAGAGTATGCAACGCGTGCATTAAATGCCATAAACAATATTTCCGAAGTGCAAACCGCGGTGTTGGCGCAACAAACGCCGGGTAATGAAATAAAATTTATTCCGGATGCAGAGCAAATGGATTTTTGGGGAATAAAAAATTCTTATGCGGGGGCGACGCTAAGGACGGCGCTTTATGGGAACGATACATACAAGTATAAAGAAAATGGTGAAGAATATCCGATTCTTTTGGAATTTGCGCGACCGTTCAAGAACCCAAAAATGTTTGAAAATGTTTTGGTGAATTCGCAAAAGGGTATGGTCGCGCTGTCGCAAATCGGAACTATAAAGACAGAAAAGGCGACACCGAACATTTACCGGTTGGATAAAAGTCGTATTACAGAAATTGATATAAATCTTGGCAAGTCAACCAGTGGTCCCGTGCAATCGAAAATTGTGTCGGAATTAGACAGGTTTGATTGGGAACCGGGATACGGTTATTCGTTTGGCGGTATGGCCGAAATCCAGGGTGAAACAACCGGCGAAATTGGAACGGCGTTCTTGCTTGCCACGGTTTTGACATTTATGTTGTTGGCGGCGATTTTGAATTCGTTGATTCATCCGCTTACCATTGCGACATCAATTATCACAAGTTTTGCGGGCGTGTTTATATTGCTGTTTTTGTCGGGGGCATCAACGAATGTCGGCGCGATGCTTGCGTTTGTTATGTTGGTTGGATTGGTTGTGAACAATAACATTTTGGTGTTGGAACCAACGGTGCAACGAATCGCGCGTGGTGAAAATGCCAAGGTTGCGTTATTGGATGAATTGACCGCGAAAAAGAATATGGTGCTGATGACATCTATTGCGGTTATGGCGGGCATGTTGCCACAACTTTGGAGTGCCGATGGTATGAAGCGCGCGATGGCGGCGGTTATGATTGGTGGAATGCTGGCGTCGCTAATATGGACATTTACACTAACGCCGGCGTTGTTCTTTGCGATGGAACGCCTGCGCCAAAGATTAAAGGGGAAAAAATAAAGAATTTTTTGTTGCACAAGATTGGTTTTTTGTGTAGTATCCGGACGGATGTGGGATACAAAGTAAAAGGATTGATTTATGTATGAACGCTATAAACCAAAAGGTGATAATTATATCCCACCGTTTTTTGTTTTTGGTACGAATGTTGATGGTGGACTTCAGTCAAGGTTTTTTAATCTTCCTGTTTGGGATATTGATGAAGGGAACAAACATGTTGATGGAACGCCGTATCAATTTAAAGATTTTTGTCCTGGGCCGTTTGTTAATTTGTATGCTGCACAGCAAGCCGAATATCGTTTGGCCGTAGATGATTTTTATATTACGTCTAACCCAAATGCACAAACGGGTAAAAACGAAATCATATTTTGGGATAAAGAGGAAATACCAGAGCAAATAGATTATGTAAGCACGGACAGACCACCAAGGTTATCACAACCGATGATTTTTAAACCATTATTTTCTTGGACTGGATTGGTTCCTAAAAGGATAGAAATGGATTGGCATGCCAAGCGGTTAACTTGTCGGCCCCGTATTGTCACAGGAAATCAGAAGAGGATTGTAAACGATGATGATTGGACCGCGTTTATGTTGATAAACAGAATGAATTTTGATACGGTTTCGTCGTGTACAGCAAATAGGTTCTTTTATCCGAATAGCGAGATTAGGGGGGAGGCTGATACAGAAATTATATTTAAAGTGGCCCCATTGTCGTATCGTATTGTTATACTAACACGTCCAGATTTTGGTTATGTGAAACAAATAACCTATGACAAAGACAAAAAAGAATTTGAAGAGAGTTTTTATGCCGATATTAATCGTAATGTGGATTTGGTGAATGTATTGCGTGAGATTAAACGGTTACGTGATGCGTATGTTGAAAAACAATATATACATTAAAAATGCCGCAAGAAATTCGATTTTGTAAGCCCGAAGGTGAATATTGGTTTTTAAGTCCATTGGCGGCGTTTCCAATAAAAATGTCCGTGGATGGTAAAAATTTTACTTTTCCAACGGTGGAACATTATTACCAAGCGATGAAGTTTTATTCCAAAGATTCGCGGTTTGGTGTGATTTTGAAATTGTCGGACCCTGATGCGGCGCGGTTGCTTACAAAAACGCCGGAATATAAAGTAAATCGTCGTGAAAATTTTGATGAAATTAAATTTGATATTATGGAAAAGGCATTGCGTGCAAAGTTTGAACAAAACCCAAATGCGGCGGAATTGTTAAAATCCACGGGTGATGCGATACTAATAAAATCTTGTCCGGTTTGTTATAAATGTGGCTTCGGTGAAGGCAGTGGTGAAAATCGTATCGGAAAAGTATTGATGCAAATTCGGTCAGGGTTGCAGTGAAGTGTTTTTTGCTGTTAATGCATAATTAAAATGGGACAGTGGTTATTATTCCAGAATGCCGTCATCCCGCGGAAGCGCGGGATCCAGGCCGAGCAACGCCGAGGCCCTGCGTCGCAGACAGTTTGTCGTCGCAATGCGACGACAAATCCCCTGCGGGGCAAGTTTTTGCATTCGCAAAAACTGGGCACCGCTCTTCAGCGGTGTGACGATTCTCTGGAATTTTAAGTGTCCCGTTTTAATTGGGCATTAACATGAAATGTTTTTTGTTTGCTATATCTGTTTTCATTATTATAATTCGGTGAATTTTAGATAAAGGTGTTAATTCATGTTAAAACCTGTGGATGTTGTTTTGTTTGATTTTGATGGAACGCTGTCGTGGCCGGATTCGAATATGGCGTTTGGGCGGTACTGTTTCCGGCGCAGTTTGCGGCCGTGGTTGTTTTTGCCACTAATTGGTGTGTGCTTTGTGGCGCGAATTTTTAATCGCGGCGGGGTGTGGTGGCGACAAAATATACGTCGGTTTATTACGCCGAATATGGTTAAAAGATTTGCGCCGGGCTTTGTGCGCGAACATATGCGGAATCGCTTTGGTTGGGCGGCGGAGCAAATTGCAAATGAACGCGCGCATGGGAACAAGGTTTTATTGATTACCGCATCGCCGGATTACCTGGTGGATGGGTTGGTGCGTGGTTTGCCGTTCGATGCGGTGATTTGTTCGAAAATGGATGCGCATCGCCCGTGGAAATATGAATTTTTGTGTTGGGGCAAAAATAAAGTTATTGCGATGGACGAATGGGCGGTGGCACATAAATATATTCCGCATGTGGTGCGGGCGTATTCGGACAGTAAATCTGATTTACCAATGATGAACATCGCCGATGAACAGGTATGGATAAATCCCAAGACAGGGACGAGGAGATAGTGGTAAGTGTTAGTGTTAGTGGTTAGTGCGGGCGCGTTCGCGCCCGTTTTTTGTCGCGGACCAAAGTTCCCCTCTGTTGTGCCAACGGCACAACGAAGAGAGGGGTGCCCCGTGGAACGGGGCGGGGTGTGGTAAAAAGACCACCTCGGCCTGCGGCCACTCCTCCACAGGAGGAGAACTTTTATCTCTGGAAATTTTTTATTTTGAATAAGGTTAAATATATGATAAAATGCATATGACGTGGCGGGTTGCCATGTCTGGGCATAGAAACCCATGTCAAGCGTCCCTGTTTTTTTATGGGACGATAAAGAAAACTCCCAACCGTGGGTTGGGGTGTTGCGAATATATTGAATAAGCAACGCAATTCTTGACATTGTTTCTAAGCCCCAATCCACACCGTGGCGTTTGTCATTGTGTGATTCCAAAAGCAGGGGAAAATGAAACATTATATTTTGATTTTTCTAATTCTATTTTCGCCGGTGGTACGGGCGGATGATAGTGGTTTTTTGGATGCGGATATGGCGCGGCAAATGGAACTTTCGAAATTAAAACGCGAAGTGAGTGAACTTGAAATCAAACTTTCCGAATGTAAACGAAAGAATAAAAATTGGCGCACGGCGACATGGATTGGTGCGGCGGGAACGGTTGCAACCGGCACCGCGGCGATAGTGCAGGGCGTAAAATTAAATAACCTTAAAAAAGAAAAAGCGAACGCAAAACAAAATGAAAAATAAAATTGTAATTTTGATTGGAATGTTTGCGTGCTGTGCGGTGCACGCAGAAACGGACTATATCGATATACAAATTCGCGAATTGCAACAAC
>JAFOVN010000043.1 GCA_017392345.1 Alphaproteobacteria bacterium
GTCGGCCAAGTATCTTCTTTAATCCAATCGTCTATGCGAACCATACGACGATTTTTTAAATCAAACAAAACCCATTGTGATGTCGCACGGACATACAATTCGCCACTTTCGCCACGAATTTCAAAATCACGAATGGCGCGCAAATTATCATGTTTTGCCGGCCATGTAGCATAAGTTAACATTTCACTGTTTTGTGGCATTTTGATAATATCAACCAAGTAATGCGTAACAACCCACGCGACATTTGTTTCGCGAATAAATGTGTGACCATATCCCATCTTTTCGGCGTTTGAATCACCCATACCCTGTAATTCATTCATCAAAATTCCGGGTCGCATATTGCCATAGCGGTCGCATTGATATGTCTGTAATTCGCGTTTTACAATTAGTTTTGACATTTTACCGTGCCCCCGCATCCGCCACGACAAAGTCAACCGCATCACCCGCAACAATGTTATTTGCACGCGCACCAGATTTTATAAGTCCGTAAAGCGCGGTCGGCACGTTTTGTGGCACGGTCAATGTTTCAAGTTTTGCACCGTTTCCAATCTTGCGTTCCGTGCGCAAACCACGAACGGCCTTTATCGTATCGATTGCATATTGCATATCGGACACATCGGTATCATATTCCGCGTTTACCATTGGATATTCGGTCAAATGGAGTGTTTCGCCACCTTCGTATGGCATGTATATCTTTTGCCACAATTCTTCGGTCAGGAACGGGATAAACGGCGCATACATACCAATTATCGCACGCAATACCGTCCACAATGTCCACTGGGCCGATAGAACCGATTCCGCACCATATTTTTCCGGCGACCAGAAACGGTCCTTGATAAATTCGACATATTGGTCACAGAATATATCGTAAAAGAATGTATCAATCGCACTGCGTGCATTAAAACTGTCGTATTTATCAAGGTTTTTGCGCACTTCGGCAATCGTTTTATTTAATTCGGACAAAATCCAACGGTCCTCAATCGGGCGCGTTTCAACCGCCGGCGCGTCACCCGTCGGTTCAAAACTTTCCAAATTCCCCAAAACAAACCGCGCAACATTCCAAAGTTTGGTTAGTAATTTTGAACCACGTTTGACTTCTTCATCACTGTACCGGATATCGGTTCCAATCGGTGCGGTTGACACGAAATAACGCAACGCGTCCGCACCAAATTTTTCCACCGTGTCCAACGGGTCAACACCATTGCCCTTGGTCTTTGACATCTTTTGCCCCTTGGCATCGCGGACCAGTCCGTGGAAATTTAGTGTTTTAATTGGGATATCGCCCATAACATAAATTCCAAACATCATCATACGCGCGACCCAGAAAAATATAATATCCGCCGCAGTATAAAGCAAATCCGTCGGATAATAACGTTTTAATTCCGGCGTATCATCCGGCCACCCAAGTGTCGAAAACGGCCACAAGCCCGATGAAAACCATGTGTCAAGAACATCCGGGTCACGGGTCAGTGCTTTGCCACCCGATTGTTTAATCGCATCTTCTTCGGTTTCGGCGACATATACTTGACCCTCCGCATCGTACCACGCCGGTATATGATGCCCCCACCAAAGTTGACGCGAAATTGTCCATGGACGAATATTCTTCATCCAAGACATAAACAAATTATACCGATGTTCAGGCAAAAATTGCACTTTGCCCGATTCAACCGCCGCGATAACCGGAGCCGCCAATTTTTCGGCATCCACAAACCACTGGGTCGTAAGCATTGGTTCAACCGGCACGCCACCACGTTGTGAATACGGCGTTGGAATAATTTTATCTTCGATTTTTGTTATAAGACCGGCGGCCTCTATATCCTCTATCACCGCTTTGCGTGCCGCATACCGGTCCATACCACGATATTTTTCCGGCACGGGTGCGGCATCTATCAATTTTGCATCGGGTGTTAAAATACAAACCGGTGTTAAATTATGACGCAGACCAACCTCCCAGTCATCAAAATCGTGTGCCGGTGTAATTTTCACCGCACCCGTTCCCTTTTCCGGGTCCGCATGAACGTCCGCCACAATTGGAATTTCAATATCGGTAAGTGGTATTATCGCCCTTTTGCCAATCAAATGTTTTAACTTTTCATTTTCGGGGTGAATCGCAATCGCCGCATCACCGAACAGTGTTTCCGGGCGCGTTGTTGCGATTTCAACAAAGCCACCATCCGCAAGCGGATAATTAAAATAATAAAACTTGCCATGTTCTTCGCGGGTTTCAACCTCCAAATCCGATACAGATGTTTGTTGACGCGGGCACCAATTTACCAAGCGTTTTTCGCGATATATCAAACCTTCGTTATACATTTTCACAAACAGTTTCGTGACCGCGCGCGACAGACCATCATCCATTGTAAATCTTTCACGTTTCCATACCGGTGTCACACCCAAAACGTGCAATTGGTTTAATATCTGGCCACCTTTTTCTTCTTTCCATTTCCACGCGTAATTCAATTTTTCTTCCAAAGACAATGCGTGTGGATTTATTCCGCGCTTTGATAAATCACGTTCCACCAAAAGCTGGGTTGCAATAGACGCGTGGTCTGTGCCCGGTTGCCACAAAACATCAAAACCACACATGCGTTTATACCGGCAAATAATATCCGTCATAACATTATCCAGCGCATGTCCCATATGCAGATTTCCCGTCACATTTGGTGGCGGCATCATAACGCAAAACGGTGTTTGTTTTGAATTGACATCATTCGCCCAAAAATCATTAGAATCCCAAAATTCTTGGATACGTGTTTCAATATCACGTGGCGCAATGTTTTTACCCAAATCTATTTTCATATCTTTACCCTTGGTTATTTTCAATGAATTCTATCAAATAGAAAAAGAATTTCAAGCAATCTATGGGCAAATATATGTCTATTTGACCACACACAAAACTACAAAAAAAGATATTTTAACATCAACGAGTAATTTGTGGTACCAAAGGCACAGTTGTTGCGCGCTGTTCTGTCAAATTTGTTTGTTTTGGCAATAGTGCCATAGCAAACTCCTTCCCCGCCCAAATATTATCTATCAACACTTTAATACAATAAAGGGCGGCCACCTGAGACGAACACGCTGTGTCAAAAAACACCCAATCCCCTATTGTTTCATCAATCATCTTTATGCGACACCATATATTTGCTCCATGCTTTCCGGACGGATTGCCCGGTTTGTATTTAGTACCACATGTTTCGGATGTTAAACAGTGTATTTCTTGAATTCCTCGCTGTTGTAGATATTTTGTAAGTATATAGGGGACATAGTCTTCTGGCGGCGTGTGTATCAATACCCCACGATATGTTTTTGTAGGCTGGCCCTCAATAAAAAAACCATCTTTGGTCGCCCTAACATATTCTGTATCCGAAACAGTGCCCATTGTATTAGCTTTATCTTTCATCATGCGCGGATAATAGCACTTTTTATTGCAAAGTCAATCATTCCGCGCGGACAACACGGCAAAAGACGACGCCGTATACCCCCGCCACACCCGCACGCCGCAACACACGCGAAAGTTCATTAAATGTTGCACCCGATGTCATAACATCATCGACCAATAAAATCTTTTTCCCGCGCAACGCATCGCGGTTTTTAACACTGAATACGCCGCGAATATGTTGTGCGCGCTGTGCGTGCGTTTTGTGTCCCATATTCGGACGATATTTACGATGCACACTGTTAAAGTCAATCGGCACACCATACGCACGCGCGATTTCCCGCGAAAGTAGAGTTGCCTGGTTATACCCGCGTTGAAACAGGCGTCGATTCGCAAGTGGCACCGGCATAATCAAATCTGGTTTAATATCGACATCGCGCAACGCCCATATCATCGCATGCGACATAAATCGCGCGAACTTTATACGACCACCATGTTTGAACGGCAACATAACAGACCGCGACATATCATCATACACACACGCGGCACGAACATATTCCAATTCGTTCTTGCCCGCGGCACACACCGGACACAAAGATTTCTTGTTCGATTCGTATTCATCGGGGAACGGATAGCCACAGCATGCACAATGCGCCCCATCAATCCAATCAAAATACCCAAAACAATCATCGCACAATTCACCGTGCTTTTTCACCCGCGCCGAACATATCGGACAAGACGGCGGAAACAAAAAATCAATGATTGAATTAAAACATTTGCGACAAAAAGACCCGAACACAGACACCATTACCAACTTAAACTTTTATATTTTTTCGAACTGGTCCCGTATTTATTGCGCGTTTGTTTGGTAAGTGTTTCATATTGTTCATTTGAAATCACACGCAGGACAAAACCTTCTTCGTCACGACTTGATAAAATCGGAACAATACGATTTTCCGAAACGCCCGTATCGCGTAAGACCTGTTCCACAATCGCTAAACGCCGCGCCGCAAGTTTCCGCGCATCGGTTGTTTCGGTTGCAACCGCCGGAATTGCGATTTGAATTGCACGCTTTGGATTGCTGACCACTATGCCGGCGTATTCCGAAAGTAAATTGTAATTTTCACGCGACAATGCCGAATCGGTATTTTTGAATTTTATTTTTATTTCCAACGGACGAATTCTGTCGGATTCTTCGGACAAATCACGCGTGGATGTAAAACCTTCGATGGATGTGTCAATATCACTTGCCGCATCAAAACGGTCATCAATCGGGTATGTAGAAAGGTGTTTGTTTTCCGACAAAAATGTTTTCCTGAACGCGCGACGCAATTCCGACGGCGTCATATTTTTCATATCGTTTCGAACTTCTTCGATTTTAGGCGACGTGTTTTTGCGTGCGACACGGGTGATTACATCGTCACCATCTTCGTCACGTGGCACCACAAGACGCGAAAGTTTTACACCATCGCCCACAGGTTCCGCAACACTGGCCAGTGTTCGTGTTGGCACCCGTTCCGGTGTGGACGCAATTTCACGCGTTGGATTTATTGCGACCGGCCCGGAAGAATAAATGTTTGTTTCAACCGATGGTAAATCCGCAACCGGACGCGATGCGACCGATTCTTCGGCGCGACGTTGCATATCCATTAAACGCGTAATCTGTGCATCCAGCGCACTGGTCCGGACGGCCAATTCAGAAATTTCGTCATCGCGGTCATTGTTGCGCGCAACCACGGAAACCGGCACCGGCGCAATTTCTTCCTCTGGCAAAACATCATTTGATGTTAGGACCGAAAATTCATTCGCATGCGGCATACGCAACGGCGTGTCATTTTTTGCCCACAAATCAGAACTCGGCCGATTCGGAAGCAAATAATCCGCCATAACCGCACTGCGCGTATTTACATCATTTGCGAAATTTTGTGTGGTGGCCGTGCGTGCAACAACACGCTTTTTATCCGTCACCGGATGCACCGAATCCGCGACCCGCGACGCAACAACCGACACCGGACGCGCGCCGCGCGTTGATACCGTTGTCAAACCGTATTGTTCGCGTGCCGAAACCGCCGCCCCCGATGTGTTCACCGCCGGCAACCGTGCACCCGCAAAAGCCGGCAAAACCAACAAAAATCCCAATCCAGAAACCAGAGTTCGTTTCATGTTCCTTTCCTTCCTTACCCCATCATAGAACAATTCACGAATCGCACGCAAGTGTTTTTTATAGCGTAAGTGGAAAGTGTTGGTGGTTAGTGAACATTGGAATATGTCGATGCGAAAATACTTGGGCTGGTTAGCCATCGTTCCTGTACCGACTTGGCCTTAAACAAACTAGGCAAATGATTTTGCAAAACAGCCTGTCGCATGGATGCCAATTTTTCAAACTTTGGCTGATCACAAATTTTATCTATTCTGCCACCTTGGCCTTTTGCAACAGGCTTATAGTCACCATTTACATTGCTGTAAATTCTCCACTCATCACATTCAAATGGTACGGTGCCTGCATTTAGCAAACCATAATAAAAATGACGTTCTTGGTCTGTTTCTTCAACAAAATGTCCACCATTTTTTCCGCGGTCCAATACACGTTCTTTACCTTGGGCAACCGAATCCAACATAATAAAAATCAGAATTATTTTATATCCATACTTGTGTGCCAAATTCAGATGCGGGATATTCCCAGCCAGGGTTGTTTCGCACATAACATTGGGCTTTCCCTGACTCATCAATTCTTCCACCTTTTTTATGGTTTTATGACCGGCCGCACGGGGACCACAACCAAATTTTTGCTGTATCTCATCAGGATTTACATATATGTTTCTTAAACCCGGAATATATTTAGCCACTTTACCAACGGCAGTACTTTTGCCCGCCCCATTTGAACCGGCAACTATATACAAACTTTTTTGACCGCTAACATTATTTTCCATATCACCAAAATCCCGTGCGAATTTTAGCACCTTTTATTTACATTTGCAAGTGTCAAACAAAGCAAAACCCGTAAAAATACGGGTTTTTACCTAAGATTATTTCCTTTAATAACACCCACCACAATATTCGGCACGTGTTGGACGCGGCGCACAATCAACAACCGGGATATTGCCGTAATTCACGGCCGGTGCCACATATGTTGGCGCGGGCTGTGCAACCACCACGGGTTCAACGCGCGCATATTCACAGTTCACTTCGGTAATAACCGCACGATGTTCGCGCGCCGCACGTTCCAATGTTGCATGCATCGCCGCCGGGTCGCAATTATTTGTACGAACACGATAATAATCCGCCATTGCCGGAGCAGTCGCCATCGCAATCAAAGCAAAAAATAATTTTTTCATTTTTAATCCTTTTGTTTTTTACACCGTACAATATAGCACAAACATTATTGTTGTCAAGCAAAGATTCGATTTTTTAATAATTGCATAATTAGGAAAACAAGCAACGGAAAAACCTCTTGTCCTAGGAACATATTTCAATTATAATAAGAATATACAAATAAAATCTAGTTTTATCAAAAAAGGAGAAATGATGACACATGATGATTTGTGGGGGGCGATAGTTAAACTTGCGGCATCGCGGAATATGTCTTGTTCGGGGCTAGCCAAGTTTGCGGGACTTGACGCAACAACATTTAATAAAAGCAAGCGGTTTAGCAAATATGGTCAACCCCGTTGGCCATCAACATACAGTTTGGCCAAGGTTTTGAACGCCACCGGAATCACCATGTCTGAATTCGTGCATTTTATGCCGGAACCGGCTAAGAATACGCAGAAATAGATAAAACACCGGGTAATTTTATTGCCTGCCAAATAAATTTTGAAGCGGGACAGTTATTTTACTGCGGGGCACGATTGTGAATTTGGGGTTGTTCATGTCGCCACTGGCATAGACATTGCGCAGTTTTTGGTATGTATTTATTTTGTTATATTCGTCTGGTGTCATAATCGCGGTTATCAGATACCGTCCCGGCACATCACGAAAGCCAAAGTCAACCAAATTGCCAACGGCTACATCGGTATCAACAAACTCTAATTTTCGCCGTCCAGGATGAAACATACGCAATTTGTCATCGATTTCAACTGCTATGACCTGGTGCCCACCAATGGATTTTGGTTCATTACCATTTCGCGCGGCGGTCCAATCGGGTTCATATGCACATGTAACCACGAAGAATTGTAATTCTTTGGGGGCCAATTTACAAAACAACCTTGCAATTCCGAAACATCCAATCACGGCAGCGGGAATTTTATTTTTTATGATTTCATCCGCGGTCAGTGAAAAATGCCAATCGCGATCGGTCACGCCGATTTCGCGCATATACTCCCGACGATTGCGCAGCCCAACCGCAGACCGCAAGATTTTATCTAAATCGTTCAGAACTTTTTGAATCTCTTCGGTAATCATGGCGTTTTTACAATTTAACCTCTATCAATTTGCCACCTATGGCATAGGTCACCGGAACACCAGCACGGCGGGCGCGTTCTTGGGCGCGGTGCGCGCCACGGTTCGCCAATCGTAATAATTTCGCCGATAATTCGTAATTCTTTTTTTGCATTTATTTCGCCTCTTTCTTGAATTTATTATAAAGCGCATCATCCATTATTTCAAGTATATCACCACACCCCCGTGCGACCAACTCATAACTGTTTTCGCCATTGTAATAAAGTTCCCATTGATTGGCATTTTTTTGTACGTTCCAAAAATTGTGCAAACTGCGTTTATATCTGCGTTTTACATCCGTTTCTGGCACATTGTGGCCACCAAGTTTCACCCTTTGTTTTATTCGCGCTAAGTTTTGTTCCACAGAACTAAGGAAAATATACATGAAAATTATTTCATATTTTTCTTTTTTCGCCCGTTGAATCACTCTATCGTGGTAATTTCCAGAAATTGTAGATTCCAATACTATCGATTCTTTACATTTGAAACATGTTTTTAATTTATCCAATAACATGCGCCCCGCAGAAAGACCGATATTGTCACCAAGTTTTTCGGCAATTTCATCAGTGTTAAGGAAAGTGACCTTTTCTTCCTTGATCAATTCTTTGGCAAGCGTGGTTTTACCACTGCCGTTTGGTCCAGCAATAAGATATAATTTCCTGCTCATGTTTTCATTATATCATAAAAAAGGTAAAAAACAACCGCCACACGGGCGGGGAATTGGTTATTTGTTATGGGACATGAGATGTGCAATTCGCCGACACAGATACTTGTGACGTAAATCGTTCGGCATATCAAATACAGTTTTGTATGTTTTCGTTGTAATTTTACCGGAATCATATTCAATAACAACAACCGGTTTATGACCCCGAAAATGACAAGATACAAATATTGTATGTTTTTGCGACATATTTCACACCATTAAACACCAGGTTAACGCCGAACGGGTTCCGTATGAACAAACGCCCCGCCTCGTTTCATGATGGCTTCAGTAATTTCATGTTGCACCCTAAGTGGGGAAACATGCGATTTGCCGGATGGCGTATGACGATACAACGATGACCAGGCATTTGATTCAGATGGAATGGACTTACCACTTCGCTGATTCATCAATCGAATTATAAAAGCCCCCCAAAAAAACTTTCTCATTTTTTAACCTTTTTGTCTTTTGCGCGTTTTATGCGGAAATAAAAACCGCCACATCTGTCTCGCTTTTGTGTCAGTGAAAGCGGATGGGCGGTTTAAACGGTTTTTACGTCGATTGAGTTTAATTCTGGCGACGACCTACTCTTCCGTGGCTTAAGCCAAAGTACCATCGGCGATACGGGGTTTCCCTGTCTGGTTCGGAATGGAACAGAGGGTGACTCCCGCTCTATAATCACCAGAATTAAACTCAAAAGAACATCATAATGAATCAACATCAACGTTCTCTTCAAGCATTTCGTTTGAACAAGTCAAACGAAAGATAAAAAGTCAATGGTTCGATTAGTACGGTTCGGCTAAACCCCTCGCAGGGCTTACACCCACCGCCTATCAATGTCCTAGTCTAGAACTGAACTCATGGGGATATCTTATCTTGCGACCAGCTTCCCGCTTAGATGCTTTCAGCGGTTATCTGTTCCGAACATAGCTACCCTGCGGTGCCGCGGGCGCGACAACAGGTACACCA
>JAFOVN010000044.1 GCA_017392345.1 Alphaproteobacteria bacterium
AAGTGATACAGACGCGGCGCTTTATTGGGTTGCGCGCATGATGACCGCGGGCCAGGACCCAATGTACATTTTCCGCCGTCTTACAAGATTCGCAATGGAAGATGTTGGCCTTGCCGACCCGAACGCAATGCAAATTGCCCTTGCCGCATGGCAGGTTTACGAACGCATGGGCAGTCCCGAAGGCGACCTTGCCCTAACCGAACTTGTAATCTATCTTGGGACGGCACCCAAAAGTGTTTCGGTTGACCGCGCGAAAATGGCATCTTATGCGGTGGCGAAACAGACATCAAACCTTATGCCACCAAAAAACATTTTGAATGCGCCAACAAAAATGATGCGGGAAATGGGATACGGCAAAGGTTATATTTATGACCCGGACACGGAATCGGGATGCAGTGGTCAAAATTGTTTTCCCGAAAGTATGCAACGCCAAAGTTTCTATCACCCAATCGAACGCGGATTCGAACGCGAAATTAAAAAGCGTCTTGAATACTGGAACGCATTGCGCGCCCGTGCAAATAAAGATTCCGAAAATTAGAACAAGATATTTATTTTTAGTCCGGTCGTAAACTTTTCCGATTCAAACGAATAATCGAAATGCCCAACATATTGCGTTCGGCCATATTGCCGAACAATGCGTCCGCCAACGGTTTCTTCGTCATAACATTTATCGGTCGCCTTGCGCAAAGTTGCACCGATACCAACCCGCCAATCCGCCGTCACACGCAAATATAAATCCGGAGAAAAATCAATAAACGCAATTCCATGTTCATTATTAAAAATCCAACTGGACTTTACGGTCGCGGCAAGTGTCACATGTTCATATTGCTGACCGAACCGGAACCCAAGGTAATAAACCGAATCCGCAAAATCGGGCGAACGCAACCGATGCGAACCACCAAACTTTACACCACCCAACATATCATAAATCAGATGATTATCCGCCGAATTCGCAATACGATAAAGCGCGTTCAAATCCGCACTTGAAAAACCACTTTCATCCCCGTCAAAATCACGTTGGTAATAAAAATTTCCACCAACAACCAAACCATCGACAACGCCATAGTTCAAATACTGACCCGCACGCAAACCATTTTCAAAGTAATCAAAAATCGTGCGCGACAATAACCGACCACGCGCGGTCAAAAACAATGGATCGGATGTATCATCAACCAAACCTTCAGCACGCACACCAGTGCACGCCATTATTCCCAAAAATCCGATTAAAAATTTCCGCATCTAATCTGTAACCATATTTTTTATATTCTTATATTTTTCATAAAGCAACCGGCGACATTTGCGCCGCCGGTTCAAACGCACGAATTAGAAGTAGAATATAATCCGACCCCCAACCGACATTTCTTTATACTTATCAACCCGGGCCTTACCAACACTTCCCCAACCATCTAGATATTTCCAAACTTCATCTTCTTCGTCATAATAAGGTCCTTTCATATATGCCTCCAACTTTTGACCATCGGCGGTATCAAAGAATGATGTTTTCCCATACAGTGTCAACGCAAACCAATCATTCGGTTGCCACCCAAGTTCGGCCTTGATGGATGCCTGGCCATGCCAATCATAGTGACCATATATCGCCTCAAGGTTCAATGTCCAATCTTCATCCAACACACTAAACACCCCAAGACCACCTTCTATAAACAACGTTGTTTGCGTATCACCATTATACGCAACAAACAGCCCCGCCTCTTTCATACCATCTGTGGTTTCAACATCCCTAGTAATTCCATTTCCATAATATTTGTCATCAAACATCACCAACCAACCGCGACCCAAGCCATATATTGTTGATTTGGAAATTTTATATCCACCCTTTAAATCCAAAACAAATTCATTGGCAACATCTTGCTGGCGTTCATAATACAGTGACGCATCCGCAATCCATTCCGCATTATCAACAAATCGCCATTGTACCCCGGCACCATAGATATTTATTCCACTATCTTTAATCTCATCATCTGGGGACACTGACCAATCGAACTTGTACTTGGTGGAATCAAAACGTCCCATCAACAAAACCGCGAACCTATCGGTAATACCATAACTAAGATCTTCCTTTATCGCGAACCCACGCGCACTCCACTTCGCCTCTGTATCATCAAGATGCAGCGGGCTATGTTGCCCATCAAAATCTAAATTATACGAAGAAGTATTATACGAAATATCCGTTATCGACCCGAACTTACCTTCGGTCGGTTGAAAGAACGGATGCGCAAGGTAATATTTGCGTTTAACCTGGCTGCGTACCATGGACGAACGATTATATGTCGACACGGCGGACGAACCGGCGTTATTGTTGTAATACACCTGGCCACGATTGACCGGCGTATAGTAATTATTGGTTGTCGTTGTATATCCAACATTTGATTGGCGCACCGGCACCGCATATGTCCGCGTGGTCGTGCGCGTTTCATACTTTTGATAATTCACATTTGGGTTATCACGCACCGCGGGCGTCGTGGTATTAAGGTTCGCCGCCGATGCGCCGCCCATACCAAAATTCGTCGCCGCAAACGCGGGCACAACCCCAACAAATGCCGCCAAAGCAAATACAGACAAATATCCTTTCATTTATTTTTCTCCTTAGTTTTATAACCGAATTATATCACAAAAAATCCCATTTACAAAGCATAAAAATCACAATATATGCCGTTTGCCGTTCGGGTCGGGCGCACTGACGATACCTTCCTGTTCCATGCGTTCCATAAACCCGGCGGCCTTGTTATAACCAACACTTAAACGCCGTTGGATATAAGATATTGTTGGCTTTTTATCTTTAATAACATACTCTTTGGCCTGGGCATACAGGTCGGCATCTTTATCACCCGTACTGGCGGGCATGCCCGGCACCGCACCGCCGGCCGCCGCACCACCGTCTTCGCCATCAACAACACCGGACACATATTCCGGTTCGCCCTGCGCGCGCAGGAAATCCGCCACACGCGTCATTTCCGCCGGTTCAATAAACGCACCGTGTATGCGCACGGGGACACGTCCGGCCTCGCTAAACAACATATCACCACACGCGAGTAAGTTTTCCGCACCCTTTTCGCCTAATGTCGTCATACTGTCGATATTACTGCGCGCCTGGAAAGAAATACGCGTTGGGAAATTCGCCTTGATAACACCGGTGATGGTTGTCGCATCGGGTCGCTGGGTCGCCATAACAAGATGAATTCCGGCGGCGCGCGCCTTTTGCGCCAAACGTTGGACACAGGCCTCGACCTCTTTACGGGCAACACCCATCAAATCGGCAACTTCATCAATAACAATTACCAAATATGCCATATCTGACAAATCAACTGTTTGCGTTTCATATTCTAATTCGCCGGTTTCTTCGTTCGTACCGACGGCAACCTGTTTGGTCACAACTTCGCCCGCGGCGCGTTTAGCGGCAACCGCTTCGTTATATGCCTCTATATTTTGCACACCGAAATCCAGCAAACGTTTATACCGCAATTCCATTTCTTGGACCGACCATTTAAGCGCATTCACCGCCGCATTCGGGTCAAGTTTTATAATCGGCGTAATAAGGTGCGGTATATCGTCCCAAAATCCAAAGTCAACACCCTTGGGGTCAATAATCATAAGTTTACATTTGTCCGGCGTAAAATGATACAGCACCGACATAATTATCGATTGCACAAACACAGACTTACCCGACCCAGTACGCCCCGCAATCAATACGTGCGGCATCTTGGCCAAATCGAAATACATCGGATTGCCACCGATATCCACACCCAACGCAAGCGGTATTTTATATTTAGAATTCACAAACGCATCGTCCGCAACCAAACCTTGGAACCGGACCGTTTGGCGATTCAAATTCACCATTTCAACACCAATAAGTTCCGTGCGTGGAATATGTGCAATACGGATATTTTCGGTCGCCATCGCACGCGTCATATCTTTGACGGTTTTGTTTATATCGACCATACGCACACCGCTGTCGGGTTTGAATTCATAAAGCGTCACAATCGGCCCCGGGCGAATTCCAACGACATGACCGTTCACACCGTATTCTGCAAAATGAATTTCCATCGCACGCGCATTTTGTTTTAATTCCGGTGTCACGACACTTTTACCAAAGTTAGATTTTTCCAAAAATTCTGGGTCGGGCAATTCGTATTCTATTACTTCTGCACTTTTTGATACGGCGCGCCGACGTGCGGGCTTGCGACGCGGTTTCGGTTTTTCTTCTTCCTCTTCTTCCTCTATCGGTTTCATCAAATGGAACGCGGTCAGCACCCACCGCACCGCACCAATAACATTACGAACAATTCGAATAACATCGGCAAAACTTATATGCAATAAAATTCCCGCAATCATAAAGAACCCACACAAACACAAAACACCAATAACTATCGCGCCAACACTGCCCGCCAAATTCGAAATATCCGCCGCCGCAATCGCACCCATCATACCACCATATGTCGTCCGTGGTGCAATCAAACCAAAACCCGCCGCCCCAAGGCATATTGCAACAAATCCACGCAATATATTATATTCTGGGGTTCCGTCACGCACCGCCCCAGACATCAGAATCAAACCAAATCGCGCAATACACAAAAATAAAAATAATGTCGGCACATATCCAATTGCATACCTAAACACACCAACAAAATTCCCCATCAAACTTTGCGTTCCAAAATTTCCGGCTGCGGCGACACCATCCAAATACGGGTCATGAAACATCAATGCAACAATCGACCATGCCGCAAAAATCAAAACAGCAAAACCACACAACTTTGCGCAAATCCCACGCAAAGCCCCCGAAACACTTTCCGGCAAAAATCTTGATTGACCACTCATACCGCGGACATTATATCACAAAAAAACAGAAAAAGCACCCCGAAACAAAATATTATTTACCGCGTGCAACAACCGCCCGAACAACATCCGCCGAAATCATACCGATAAACGCGCCCAATATAACATCCGACGGCCAATGCGCACCAATGCAAATACGCGACACACCAACCACAATCGCCAAAGTCCATGTGAACCACTTGGCGCGTGGCACCAACATTCCAATCATAACCAACCCCGCAAACGATGCCATCGCGTGCCCCGACGGCATAGAATGAAACGCCCAATCACGCGCGAACGGGAAAAAACCGGTCATACCCAATGCCTCATAAAAAACCGGGCGCGCCCGACCAATTAAAACCTTTAAAATAACACCAACAAACGACGCAAGAAATACGGACGCAAAAATCATAAACGCATAACTATTTTTTACACGCCCATAAATATCACTGAATTTTTTTTTCGAATGCAAAAATTTTCGAACATAAAAAACGCAAAGCGCAACAAAAGACACAACCAACCAAACCTTGGCCCCAAAAATTTCACTAATATATTCGCAACTTACACAATCGAACCGGCGCAGTAAATTAAACACCGGAATATCGAACCAAAAAATTCCCGCAAATACTAATACAACCGTCAGGGTTGCACCAATTAAAATCCGCGACCAATTCAATTTATTTTCACGTGTGATGAACATATGCCAAACCTTTTTATTCTTCATAGTTTAACAATCGACTATAAACCTTGGAATCGGTTAAAATCTGTACCGCCACCGACATAGCCAACAAATCTTCATCTTCGCCATTTGTAATCGTTGGGCAACCACGCCGCACCGAATCGGCACTAACATCTTTATCCGCGTTATAGTCATGCCAACGAAAATCCCCATTGACCACATTTACAAAGAACGCACTCTGTTGCACCCCGGTTCGTATATTCGACAAACACACTACCGGAAACACACCACGTCCATCAATTTTTCGCCCCATCCCGGTTTTCACAGATTTATTTAACAACCGCAATGCGCCACCATCCCGAAGTGTCAATGTCGACGCAATTCGCGCCGTCCCCGATGTTGGCGTTCCAATCAACACCCCGCGACCATTTTCATAAAACGCGGCGGCAATCGCCTCTGCGGTGCCACGTGTCATATTTGAAACCACCACAACAACATGTGCATCGGTCACGGCATTATCCGCCGGCACAACTTCTATTTCATCACGCGTATTTTCAATAATACGCATAATCGGTCGCGGCCCGATAAAAAGCCCCGCCAATTTCGCCGCCGCCCTTTCATCATCACCATCGGCCGCACGCAAATCCAAGATTACCCCCGAAACATCAGGATGTTTTTTTAACGCCTCGCTAATTATTGCGACCGCACTGTTCGATATTTTATTCACGATTATATTAAGGATTCCGCCGTTCACATCATCCATAAAAACCACATCCGCATCGGCAATAACAATTGTCGCCCGCCGCACAACAACGCGCCGCTGGCCCGATGGCGTAAGTAATGTCATCTTTACCGTTCCCGAATTAAAGCCCGACATCATCGACGCCAACGCCGAATCAGATATTTCCGAAACCAACGTTCCGTTTATTTCACCAATCAAATCACCATCACTTATCCCCGCGTTATCCGCCGGCGACCCACGATACACCCCCAGCACCCGAAAATTCCCGCGTTCATCACGCGCACCTTCGATACCAACACTGGTAAGTATTCGACCGTCATTTAGTGGCGATGTTTCGTCCGCCAAAACATAACGACCATTTTCATCAATTCCCCGCATTAGCGAATCAACCACCGCCCGATAAATATCCGATTCATTTGCCATCGCCATTGACATATCGCGTTCACGCATTTTTAATACCAACGCCGTTGTAATTTCACCGTACGCATTCCAATCACGCGATTCAGGCGCCGGATAATTTCCAACAATTGTATCGCCCCACACCAAAACCACACGTTCATCGGTCGCCGCGATGTGTGCGTCCCTGTGCAGATTTTCCAAACCTTCGATTGCAACCTTTATGTTTTTTCCACCCCAACTAACCCCCGCCAAAGTTTCATAGATTTCGGCAAACTTACGCGACATATCAAAAACATTTATTCCGTTTTGAATTGGTTCATCTTCGAAAAACAAACTGTCGGCATGCGCACCCGCCATAACCGACAGCCAAAGAAAGCCCCCAAAAAAGATTTTCAATAAATTTTTCATATGCCCCTCTCCTTGGCAAGGTGTTTTAGTATTTTGTTTCACGCAAATTAAAGTGATACAAAATAACATTTGAAATATACATACTGGTAAGTGTCCCCATCACAATCGAAAACGCCATCGCCAGTGCGAATTCTTGCAACGCCAATCCGCCGAACACATAAAGACCAACCAACGCAAGCATTGTTGTAATACTGGTCATCATTGTTCGCGACAACATTTCATTGACCGACAAATCAATCAATTCATCCATCGGCATTTTATGATATTTTTTTATATTTTCATCGATTCGGTCATAGTTCACAACCTTGTCATTTATGGAATATCCAACACCCATCAACACAACCGCAATCGCCGTCTGATTAAATTCAAGCCCCGTCACCGAAAAGAACCCAAACATCAACACAAAGTCAAACACCAACGACACAAACGAACCAACCGCATAACCACCGCGATACCGAATCCAAATATACACCGCCATCAATATAAACGAAACCAACACCGCCAAAATACCACCGCGCACCAATTCGCCACCAATTTTTGGCCCAACAATTTGCACCTGGGTATATTCAACCCGATTGCCCAAAATATCCTTGATTTCGCGCACGCGTTCATTTTGTTGTGCATCGGTCGCACCCTTGGGCAAACCGACACGAATCAGAATCGCATTATCGTCCACTGATTGCAATTCCGGATTAAACGCCGCCAAATCATGACGCATTTTATCAACGGTATAATCAGATTCTGTGGATGTCACCTCCATCGAAATACCGCCGGCAAAATCTATTCCATAATTCAACCCACGGAACCACAACGAAAAAATAGAACCCAAAATCAACGCACCCGAAATCCAATACGACAATTTCCGATACTTCATAAAATGCAGTTTCATAACCAAACCCCTTACTTTTTCACATAACCAATTTTTTTATTCTTTCCATGCATATAGAAATCAATCAACACACGCGACAACCATATACATGTGAACAATGTCGTGATAACACCGATGGATAGCGTCACCGCAAATCCGCGAATCGGTCCCGCACCAAATTGGAACAAAATAAGCGAACAAATCAAATTCGTAAGTTCACCGTCCAACACCGTCTTCATCGAACGATTAAATCCGGCATCAACCGCACGCAGTGGCGTTGAACCCGACCGAATTTCATCACGAATTCTTTCGAACGGTAAAATGTTCGCGTCAACCGCCATACCAAGTGTCAACACGATACCGGCAATTCCTGGCAATGTCAGTGTCGCACCCATCAACGCCGAAACACCGATAATCATCGCCAAATTTACCAGTAATACAATGTCCGCAATCAAACCAAACACGCGATACACAATTATCATAAACAGCATAATAAGGATAACACCGACCAAACACCCAACCTTGCCCTGGGCAATCGTGTCGGCACCCAACCCCGCGCCAACGGTACGTTCTTCGATAACCTGTAACGGCGCCGGCAACGCACCACTGCGCAGCAACACCGCCAAATCCTTCGCACCTTGTAATGTGAATCCACCGGAAATCTGACCACGCCCACCCGGAATCGGTTCGCGAATCGTCGGCGCAGACAAAACTTGGCCATCCAAAACAATTGCGAATCGTTCATTCACATGTTCGGTGGTAAGTTTTGCGAATCGCCGTGCGCCCGTCGCATCAAACACCGTCGTCACAACCGGCATATTATTTTGGTCAAAATCCGCCTGGGAATCTTTCAAACTTTCACCCGAAACCTCTATGCGTGAATAGACCGGCACACGCGACCACGGGCTTTCCATATACGGCAAAAACTCTGTTCCCGCCGGCGCAACCCCAGACGACAATTGTTCCGGCGTAACATTTTCATTTACCAAATGAAAGGTCATTTTTGCGGTTTTTCCAATTAATTCCTTGATATGTTCCGGATTATCAACACCCGGCAATTGTACCAGGATATATTTTCCACCCTGACTTTGAATCGACGGTTCTTTGGTCCCCAGTGCATCAATACGCCGGCGCACGATTTCGATACTGCGCGCCAATGCATCCTGAATCATTTCTTCGCGTTGCTTCTCCGAATACGAAAGTGTTATCGTATTCCCCGACGAAGAAATATCCACCGTATCACCCAGCACGCTTTTCAACCGCCCCTTGGCCTTGGACACTTCGTCATCTTCACGCACAACCAACGACACAACACCGTCGACATTTTTAAGGCCCGAAAAACGAATCATACCCTTTGACCGGTCAATCATCGCACTGCGCACTTCGTCATACAGTTGCACCGACTTTTCATCGAACATTGTTTTGGTATCAACCTCAAGCAACAACTGCGCGCCACCTTTCAAATCCAACCCCAACGATATCGGGTGCATAAACGACGGAAAATACTTCGCCGCGTTCGGAAACATTGTCGGCACCGAAAGCAACACACCAAATATCGCCACAAAAACAATCAGCAATTTTTTAAACATCTGCACAACCTTTTATTTTGCCTCTACACTTGCGACGGCGTTCTTGCTAACCTCTATCACAACGCCAGGGGCGATTTCCATTTCAATCGTCCGTTCGCCGATTTTTTTAACCGTTCCATAAATTCCGGCGGCCAAAATACGGTTTCCCACCTGAATACCATCCACCATTTTTTGATATTCCGCCATACGCTTTTTGTTCGGCCGTACCATAAACAAATAAATCACCGCAAATACAATTAAACAATAAAGCAATAAACCGCCCCAACCGCCTTGCTGTGCGGGGCCGCCGGCATTATCCGCAACCGTTTGCACCGTTTCAACAACTGCTGTTTCTTCCATAGAAATTTCTCCTTTTTCATTATTTCTGGACCAAGAATAGAAAAAAAAAATAGCGAAAGTAAAGGAAATAGTGGCGGGTGTTAGTGTAAGTGTTAGTGTCGCAATACCGCCGCAAAGCGGTATCTGGTGGTTTCAACTATGACGACGGGATACCGCGTTTCCGCGGTATGACGAGAAAAAAACGAACGCGCCAACACTTACACCCTCTCAAACCATCCATCAATTTGTGTAATTGGAATAAATTTATACACCGGGCGACCGTGATTGCATTCGCCGCCGCGCGTGGTCTTTTCAATATCGCGCAACAACGCATTCATTTGTTCCATATTCAACTTTTGCCCCGCACGCACCGAATGATGACACGCATAGTTCGCAAGTTTAAGATGCAATTTTTCTTTTATCTGACTTGAATGTCCGTATGCGCGAACCTCGTCCGCAATCGCGTGTAGCGCGGCGGCCCAATCCATATCCCAATCTGCGGGCTTTTCAAAGACCGCGACCGCATCATCACCAAACGCATCGATGGCGAGTCCACTTTCGCGCAAATCATCCGCAATCGACAACACCGCGACAACATCTTCTGCGCGCAACCGCACCACAATCGGGGTCAGCAACGGTTGTGATTTTATCGCGTGCGTGCGCAATTTTTCATATGTAATCCGTTCATGCGCCGCGTGTTGGTCAACAACAACCAAACTGTCCGCCGTCGCGGCAAGAATATATTTATTCGCAATTTGCCCAATCACGCGCCCCAGTGGCATATCATCAAAAACATCATCAACATTTTCTTGCACCGGCGCAGTTTCCATTTTCTGTATCGCACCAAAATCAGACATTAAACTTTGTGCAAACGGATTTTGTGTTTTATTCGGCGAATGCACCATTGGTGCCGACGACACGGGGTGCAAGTGCGGTGTTAAAACGGGTGCATTACCAAATGAAATTTTTTCCGAAAAATTTTGCGCGGGCGCACGCGGCGCATCCACCATATTTTGCGCCAACACATCGCGCAGGGACTTTATAATAAACGCCCGCACGTGCGACGGTTCCAAAAAGTGCACATCATTTTTTGTCGGCGAAACATTGACATCAACATTTGCCGGCGGCAATGTCAAATATAACGCGCACAGCGGAAATTCCCGTGCATGCATAACATCCATATACGCCGCACGCAACGCCCCAACCAAAACTTTATCTTTTACCGGTCGCCCGTTTACAAACAAAAATTGGTCAACCGACGATGCACGGCGCAGGGTTGGTTCGGAAATATACCCCGAAAGCTTCATCGCACCCGACGAAGATTCCGCCAAAACTTCACGCATACGCCCACGCACATCATCACCCATAACGGCAACGATTCGGTCAATCAGTGGTTGCCCCTTTGGAAAACGCCATTTGTTATTTAGCACAAAACCAACATCCGTTCGCGCCATGCTAAGGCGTTTTATTACATCCAACACCGCCATGGTTTCGACCCTGTCACTGCGCAGAAACTTTAACCGCGCCGGCGTTTTTGCAAACAAATTCTGCACACGAATTCGCGTTCCGCTTTGCCAATCAGATGGTTTTATTTCACCCGTGCGGCAATCAAGGTGCCATCCATTTTTATCCACGCCATTACATGTATCAATCGTCATATCAGACACGGACGCAATTGACGGCAACGCTTCACCACGGAACCCCATAAAATTTATATTCATTAAATCATCATCGGGCAATTTCGATGTGGCATGCCGCATAGTGCAATTTTTTAAATCATCGCACGCCATCCCGCACCCGTTATCAACAACATTTATAAGTGTTCGTCCCCCATCGTGAACATCAACAATAATCTGGTCTGCGCCGGCATCCAACGCATTTTCAACCAATTCTTTGACGACACTTGCACCGTTTTCAACAACTTCACCGGCGGCGATTTGATTGACCAAATAATCAGGCAAAAGCCTTATGGACAAAATGCCCCCCTATTCTTTGAATTTAACCTCTAAGATTTCATATTCGCGTTCACCCGACGGCAACCGCACAACGCAAGTATCCCCAACGCACCGCCCAATAAGTGCACGTCCCACCGGCGAAGTGCATGATATAACCTGCTTTCCGTCCGATTCGATATCCGACAAAATTCGACACTGCATACGATTCCCATCTTCGTCTTCGCACACAACGCGCGCACCAAAAATAACGCGGTCACCCGACAAAGAATCAATATCAATAACCGCGGCATTGTTCACCAAATCTTCCAAGTATTGAATACGCTTGTCAATCTGGCGCTGTTTTTCGCGGGCGGCACTGTAATCCGCATTTTCCGACAAATCACCCAATGACCGCGCCCATTGCACGGTTTTAAGTATATCGGGGCGTTGCACCTCTTTCAAATCTTTCAATTCCCGAATAATGTTTTCAAATCCCTGTTTCGATATTGGTTTTTTATCCATTGTATACTTCCTTTTTATTTATCCGGCATATTATAAATATTCATTTTAATTTTGCAATCGGGAAATAAACAGGGTATACTTTTCAAACAGGTAACAACCAAAATGGCACACAGTCGTATTCTTTCAAGATTTTTATTCAAACGCTTTTTTATAGGCGTTGGGTTGGTATTGCTGATTGTGTGCGGAATCATATTCGCGGTCACCTTTGTCGAAAGGTTGCCCGGGTACCCAACGGCACTGCTTGCACTAAACGATGCATGGATACGTCTTGTTGAATATGTGCCGATGTTTTTACCACTTGCGGTTTTTATGGGAACTTTGGTCGCATACTATAACCTTACCCGGTCCAGTGAAGGTGTCATCATTTCCGGTGCGGGTCTTTCACCATATCAAATGGCGCGCCCCTTTTTGTTTGGCGCATTTTTAATCGGCGTATTTGCAACAACGGTTATAAATCCATATGCGGTAAATCTGCGTTCAAAAAATATAAGTTCCGAATACCTTAAATTAGTTGACGGAAAAATATGGGTGCGTGATTTTTCGGGCGATGAATACACAACCATTATCGCAAAAAATGTAACCCAAGATAACACAGATTTAATCTTTCATGACACGACAATCATGGTTCAAGATTCGAATTTTAGGTTAAACACCCGCATCGATGCCACGCGCGCAACACTTTCGGGAAACAAACTTACCACTGCGAATGCAAATGTATTTGATACAACCGGACACGCGCACCGCGACACATGGACACGCGAAACGCAAATAACACCGAAAACAATACTTGACCGATACCTGCAACCCGATCAAATTTCATTTTGGAACCTGCCACAATTTATCAAGAAAATGTCTGCGGTCGGCGTTCCGGTACGTGGGCATATTATTCAGTTTTGGACATTGCTGTTTTTACCACTTAGTATGATTGCAATGGCGACACTTGGCGTTGCATTTTCGCAAACGCACCAACGCCGCAACCACAGTTTCGGAACAAAATTTGCCATTGGAATCCTTACTTGTTTTGTTTTATATTTCTTGTTGAATATTTTTAGTGCACTGGGGGCGAACGGAACACTGCCGCCATTACTTGCAATTATTGCACCACCATTAATTATCATCGCGGCCGCGGGTGTATTTATTGCCGGATTTGATACAATATAAAAAAAAGGAATACAAATGCCACTGCGTAAAAAAAGTTCTGGTCTGTGGAAATTCGTTGTATGCATACTAATCATCATACTTGTTATTTTGATGATAGTATATTTTCCACCAACCAACAACGTGACCGAGGTTATATTATACGAATAATGAACTATATCGATGTTTTCTTAGAGGCACTTTCCGCCGAAAAAGGGCGCAGCAAAAACACCCTTGTATCATATGCCAATGATTTACGCATGGCGGATGCGGCGATAAATGGCGGATTGGTAAACGCCACCGCCACGGATATTCAAAAATACCTTGGCGAACTGTCTGCGTGCCCAACATCCATCGCCCGCAAGGCGAGCGCCTTGCGCGGATTTTATAAGTTTTTAATGTTGGAACATATAATCACAAAAAATCCCGCAACAAACATCGAATTACCCAAACGGCCAAAACCGTTACCAAAATTACTCAGCACCAACGAAATCGAATTACTAATATCTTCGGCGGGCGATGTCCGCAATGCAACCCGTCTGCGTGCAATGATAGAATTGATTTACGCATCGGGCCTGCGCGTGTCGGAACTTTGCGAATTGCCAATGACGGCGATACTTGGCGACCGGCTTTTGATACACGGCAAGGGTTCCAAGGAACGCATAGTCCCCATGCATGCCGAGGCACAAACCGCACTGACCCGATGGCTGCGCATGCGCGATGCGGATGAATCAAAATATGTTTTTCCATCACGCGGCGCATCGGGCCACATAACGCGCGACGGTTTTTTTAAGTTATTAAAAAAATGTGCGGTATTGTCGGGCATAGAACCCGC
>JAFOVN010000045.1 GCA_017392345.1 Alphaproteobacteria bacterium
GCCGCAACAAAGACCATATCGGGCGTAAAATTATATTCGGCGGGTTTATGATAGACCGGCAACCCCCGCGATTCCGCCCACACGTGCACCGGCGATTTTGTAATAACATGCTTTCGCCCAACCGGCTTTGGCGCGCGTGTAAAGACACCCAAAACATTATGCCGCGCGGCAATCGCATCAAAAATCGGCACAACAAAATCGGGCGTTCCCATCAGAACTACATTCATTTCCGCCGCCTTACCTTGCGCATAACCATTTCCCGCTTTACCGGCGAAAGGTGGTCAATAAACAAAATCCCATCCAGATGATCGGTTTCATGCTGAACAATCCGCGCACGAAAACCAGACATTTCGGTAACGTTTTGTTTGCCATCTATATCAGTCCATTGAACCGTAACCTTTGCAGGCCGTTCAACATCAGCATAAACCGGCAACCCATCAGGTCCCAACACCGAAAGACACCCCTCTTCTTTAACAATCGTTTCTTCGCTGCGCGATAAAATCACCGGATTTATCAGTTTCATTATTTTATCATTGGACGGATTTTTCATAACTAAAAAACGCTTTGATATACCAACCTGGGGCGCGGCAAGGCCAACCCCTTTTTGCTCCTCCATCATTTTAACCATTTCGTCCATAATTTCTAAAATTTCCGGCGTTATGGCATCCACGGGCGCACATTTTTCCCGCAACACCAAATCGCCACAAAGTTTCATTTGCAACATATCTAAATCCTTTTATAATAAAAAATTATAACAAAGGAAAACCAAATGACAACTTATATTTTGATTGCGATGTGCGCGGTTATAATCATCATGCTGGGCGCGCTGCTTATGCGGCCGGCAACAACGGATATGTCGGCACTGCGCGAAGACAACGCACGCCTGCGCGAACGGCTTTCTGAACGGCTTGGTGCATTGTCGCAAAACGCAATCGAACTTAAAAACATCAGTTCTGATATCGCGAATTTCAAAAACATCCTTATGGGCAATAAACAGGCACGCGGCACATTCGGCGAAAAACAATTAGAAGATTTAATCGCCGACATCATGCCCCCTGAAACATACGCGTTTCAAAGTGTGTTGGATACAGGCGTGCGGCCCGATTGCATAATCCGCCTGCCCTATCCGCCGGGCGACATGATTATCGACAGTAAATTTCCATTGGAATCATACAATCATATGATGAACGGCGAAAACCCGGAACTGTATCGCAAGCAATTTGAATTGGACGTTCGCAAGCACATTGACGCAATCGCGGAAAAATACATTATACCCGGCAAAACGGCCGAGGTTGCAATGATGTTCATCGCATCTGAATCCATATTCGAAACATTACACCGCGAATTCCCGGGTGCAATAGAATACGCCGCACGCAAGAAAGTATTTATTGTTTCACCGGCGACATTGTGGGCAACACTGAACACAATCCGCGCGGTATTATCAGACATAAAAATCAAACGTGTTGCGGGTCAAATTAAACGGGAATTAGATATGTTGCTAACCGACCTTTCACGCCTTGCGGACCGCGCTGGCAAAGTTTCACAACACTTTAACCTTGCCCAAACGGACATAGAACAATTACAAACATCCATCGGCAAAATCACCCCCCGCGCCGAAAAGATCAAAGAATTAGATTTTGATAATTAGTGGAAAGTGTTAGTGGTTAGTGTTAGTGATTTTTAATATTTTTTTATAATTACAAAATTATTCCAGAGCATAAAGTTCTCCTCCTGCGGAGGAGTGGCGCCGAACGGCGACGAGGTGGGGGATTAGTAAAACACGGTTGCATTCGCAACCGTGTTTTATTTTTCATCATACTTTTTTCAACATATTTAGTCCACTACTGTTAGCACACATCTTTTCATAGTATGTGTCACTTCACTAGAAGGCGACAAAAGTTCTTCTTTTTCGCTCCATGACCAATGTATAACTTGACCACTAACTTCTGTAGCAAGTTCTGCAACAGATTCGCAAGATTTCTCATTTTCCAGACCAGCGCAATATCCAGGGTTCAAATAATAACTACCATTAAATACATAACAGGCACCCTCCATAGCTCCATCTGCAATTTGCGATTCTGTTATATCTGACAAATCATCAAATTCGAACACAACATACCCACCATCGTTTAGTTCATATGGTATAAAATCTTGACCTAATAAACTGGTATCTCTGTGCCTATTACCTACATACGATCCAGCGACATTCATATTATTAGCAAGATACGCCTCTACTAATTTTTGACCTTGGGCTATTGAGCCAAGTTGAATTTTAGCAAAAGTCACATTGCAATACACAACTTGTATCGTTTCATCATCTGATTTACAAGGATTTATCGGAATACACCGTTGCGTTTTTTCAACCCACACCAATTTATCGGGATGTTCCAAACACGTTTCTTTTATCCCCGCATTCGCGGCACCAATTACCGCAAGCGCGGCGGTCATAGACAACAAAGTTTTTTTCATTTTTTGCTCCTTTTGTTTGTTGTTTATTTTTTGCATTCTTCTGGCAACTCGATTCCAAGTTTTTCAAACTCTCTACACGACGATTCGTCGCGCTGTTCTTGGGTTTGTGTATCAACATTTACGGTGCCACGTCCACCACCATACCCACCGCCGTTTTTGGATTGTTCGATTTTTTTAATTTCGTTATGCAACGCGATATTTCCGACAACACCAACACCCGTCGCGCCAAGTGTTGCAACACCGGCGATTTTGAATTTGCGCGTGTTTTCTTCGCACGCGTCCAATTCCGCCTGTAATGCATCACGACGTTGTTGTAATTCATGAATTTGTATATCGATATAGTCCGTTTCTGCGTGCACCGCACAGCACGCAAACATTCCAATCAAAATTACAATTTTATTTTTCATTTTGTTTTGCGTTCGCTTTTTCTTTTTTAAGGTTATTTAGTTTTACACCCTGCACTA
>JAFOVN010000046.1 GCA_017392345.1 Alphaproteobacteria bacterium
CCACAGATACATTTACATTATCAAATTCAATCGGCGCAATATTCACACGCGCAAAAATTAAATCAAAAATATCGTCACGCATCGCTTCGTAATCAAGTTGCCACTGCGGATATTTTATACTATCTGAATCAACCTTGGCCGTCACCATATACAGATTTTTTTTCGATTCTACATTTAATCCAACCTGACTCTGCATTTCTTTCGAATGATTTTCTATACCACTTTGCGTTGTAAAGAAAAAAGCCCCCCCAGATTGGTTGCCCAACGGTACGCGTTTAGCCATAATGTTTTCCGCTTTCAACCCATAAGAAACGGCCTGCTCTGCATCCATTGGTTGCGATATTAAATGATATAAAGTAATCTCTGACATAAAATCCTCTTTCTAATTATTTTTTATATTATCAAACATAAAACATACATTTATTCTTCCTTGAAAATTCTTGCAGGGTCAACGACTTTGTTGCCACGTCGCACTTCCAAATACATTTCGGGTTTGTCAGGATTCATCCGCCCAACGGGTTCACCACCTAAGACCTCTTGCCCCACAATAACATCGATATTCCCAAGGTTCGTCATCACCGTATTATATCCATTTTTATGCGAAATGATTATAACCCGACCGTATCCTTTGAAACTGTCCGCAAATTTCACAACACCATCGGCGGGCGCCGCAACCAATGCATCCGAACGCGTATGAATCCGCCACCCATCGGACTTTAACCCCAACGCCGTCTTTTCGCCAAAGCGCACAACAATACGCCCACGCACCGGCAGATTTAACTTTCGGGTTGAAAAACGCGCATCTTCGGACATTTCGGAACTCCCCACGCCGGCGGATAGTTCGGAAATACTTTTTGCGCGCGCCGACAATTCGCGCAATTTTTTTTGCAATGCCGCATGTTCGCCCCGCAACTTTTCATTTTGCGCCGACCGCCGCCGCAATAATTTGTCAAGTAAACTTTTTTCATCGGCATATTTTTTCGCGGTTCTATCAAGTTTTTCTTTTTCAATCGCACGCGCCGCACGAATTTTATCAAGTTCCGCAATTTTTTCCGCCGCATCGCGAATATGTTCTTCCAAATTATCCGCCATACCCGTCATCACCGCAGATGTTAGGACGAAATTATGCATATCATCGGTATCAAAACTTGGGTTCGCGGCAAAGAACAAAACCGTCGCCGCCGCATCCGCCACACGTTCGCGATTTTTTTCCAATTCCGCCGAAACAACCGCGCGCCGCGCATCCAATTCTGCAATTTTTTTTGCCAATTCCGCCCGCAATTCTTCTAATGACGAAACCTTGTCCGCCGCGGTCACAAGTTGTTTTTTGGTTTTTTCAACATCCTTGTCGGACGATTTAACCTGTTGTTCAAGTTGCTTGTTTTTCTGTTCCGTTTGGCGAATTTGTTGCTGAATTTTATCAAGTTCCGACGGGGCGGCACACACAAAACCCGTCCCCCCTAACAAAATTCCCAAAACCACCGCCACACGCAACATTTATTTCACAATCACCTTTAGGTGCGTTTTTTTACCACGTTGCACCATAAATTCCGGTTTTTTCGCGATAACCGCACGCCAATCGGTCAATTTTTCGCCGTCAATTTGAACACCACCCTGTTCTATCATACGGCGCGCATCAGATTTGGTATCAAACAATCCCGCCGCACACAGGAAATCAATCACCCCCATTTGCCCCGGCATTTCGATTTCCACCGACGGCACATTTTGCATATCGCCGCCGCCACCAAACAGCGCCGCCGCCGCACGTTCCGCCGCATCTGCCGCCGCCGCACCATGCGCGATTGTTGTCGCCGCCCGCGCCAGAATTTTTTTCGCATCGTTCAATTCCGAACCTTGCAACCGCGACAACTTTTCAATTTCATCCATCGGAATTTCCGTAAAGATTTTAAGGAACTTTTCCACCAATTCATCGGGCGTATTACGAAAGTATTGCCAATAATCATACGGCGATAATTTGTCTTCATTTACCCAAACCGCATTTCCGGCGGACTTTCCAATTTTGTTTCCCGCGGCATCTGTAATCAGTGCGGTGGACAAAACATACGCCTCCTTGCCCAACTTTTTGCGTATTAGTTCAATTCCCATAACGGCATTTCCCCACTGGTCCGCACCACAAAGTTGCAACACACAACCATATTTTTGATAAAGCGTCAAAAAATCAACCGCTTGGAACGTCATATAGTTAAATTCCAAAAACGTCATACCGTTTTCCAACCGGCGTTTTACACTTTCCATAGATAACATACGCGGCACGGTAAAGTCTGTTCCAAATTGTGCAAGGAAATCAATATGCCCATAATTTTTCATCCAATCATAGTTATCAACAATAATCGCATCTGATGCACCATCACCAAAATTCAAAAACTTGGAATAAGATTTCTTAAGCCCCGCGATATTTTTGGCAAGTGTTTCTTCGGTCATCATCGGCCGGCCCGTATCACGCCCCGACGGGTCACCAATGCGCCCGGTTGCACCCCCAACCAACATCAATGGCCGATGGCCATATTTTTGCAACCATCGCATCATCATAACCGGGACAAGGTGCCCCACATGCAACGAATCCGCCGTTGGATCCGACCCCAAATACGCGGTGATTTTGCCATTATTTAGTGCATCGTTCAACGCACCCATATCAGAACACTGGTTTATAAACCCGCGTAATTCCAATTCATGTAATAAGTCATTTTGCATAATATACCTCAACTAAAATTTAACCATTGATTACGCCAATTCTAACCGAACCCCTAACAAAATTCAACCAAACTTTTTTTGTAAAAATAATTTGACAAAAAGTTTATATATGCAACAATGCATATAAAAGAGATAAAGCATGGAAAAGTCTGTTGGTACACTGAACCTGTTATCACAAATGTATGCCTTAAAGATGCTAAATTATGGCACACTTACGGAAATACTCAACGGTGGACAAATTAAACGTCAACAACACAGATACAGAAGAGATCTTGACGACTTTTACTATGATGACAAACAGTACAATACCACCTTTGCTATAAAATTGATATCAGCACAACGCTTTTTCAATGGGCCGGTTTGGGCCACACTCCACCCACAATATCGCGAAACATTACAATCACCCTATGAAGAAACTATTGCGGATTTATTACAAAACGCATATCGGGAAAATATTATTTCACCGGAATGTATACTGGACATGAAAAAATTTAAGACGAACATTTTGGAAAAATGCGCACTTCCATGCGTGTTACCGGATACTGGTGACTTTTCATCTCTAAAAAACCTTACAAACATCGAATTGTTTCATTCCCTGACTGACGTTGATATTGTGCATTTAATCAAAGAACAAATTGGGCAAGTGTTTAATGAACCGGTTTACAAAAACCCAGTATATCAAGATGGCAAGATACACGATGCAACCATCTTGCGTAACGCGTTGGAAAAATTACATTACGTCCGTTTTACAACCCCCGACGAAATCGCGGCTGCAGTCGGGAAAGACGGAATGCAACTTGCGCGCCAAATCCGCAATCGCATGTTCGAGCGCGTAAAAAAATAATAATTATACAATTCAAAAAAACGGGCGCATTCGCGCCCGCACTAACCCCTGCCTCGCTGTAGCGACAGCGAAAGCGGGACTTACACTTTTCACCCGTCACCGCACAGCGGTGCCGCGGCAAGCTATTTCAACATTTTTGCTACTTCGTCGGCCAAATTATCTTCGCGTTTTTCAACACCTTCGCCCAATACGAAATACGCAAATCCGGCAAGTTTCCCACCCGCTTCGTCTAAAACCTGTTTCACGGTCTTGGACGGGTCCATAACGAACGGCTGTTCTTCCAAAACAGATTCGGCATAGTATTTTTTCATACGGCCTTCGACCATCTTTTCAACAATGTTTTCCGGTTTTCCCGCCGTCGCGCCAGATTCAATGAACACTTTTTTCTCGCGTTCAACCGCCACCGGGTCAACATCGGCAACCGTCATAAATTCCGGTTTATTAGCGGCAATGTGCATCGCGATTTTCGGTCCGATTTCGGCAATTTTATCGCCGTTTCCATTTATTGCAACCGCAACACCAATTTGCCCCATACCCGGAACAAGTGCGTTGTGAATATAACTAAACACATGGTCACCCGAAACCTTTGCGATACGGCGCAGGTTCATATTTTCACCAATCGTCGCGATTGTCGCCGCGATATCATCGTGCACCGCGGCAAGCGTCGCATCAAAATCGCCGGACAATTCCAACGCTTTGTTTGCAACATCCGCAACCAATTTTTGAAACTTTTCGTTTTTCGCAACAAAGTCCGTTTCCGCGTTCAATTCCACAACGCAACCCATATTGTCGCACTTTACAACGGTCACCAATCCCGATGCCGCAACACGACCGGCCTTGGATGCCGCCTTGACAATACCCTTTTGACGCAACCAATCCGCCGCCGCCTCTATATCACCATTGTTTTCAATCAATGCCTTTTTGCAATCAAGCATCCCCGCGGATGTTTTTTCACGTAATTGCTGAATAAGTTTTGCTGTCACTTCCGCCATTTTTACCTCCCTTGTTGTTTTTCTTTTGTTTTTGAATTTTTAATATTACGAGTACGGCAATATGCTGTTTGAAGATTCCGACACACCGGCCCCATAACACCATCATACGGATAGCATACGATAAAACCCACCCTTTTACGATTGCTATCCAAACGATCGAATACCAGGTGGTCCGTACCACCAGAACTTAACACGACACTATACGCAACACCGTTTTTTTTCTGAATGCTGGTAATCTGTCGTGCATAATCCGTATTTTTCAACAAATCCATACTATCCATGGTTTCCATAAATACAACTGACATATCTTTTTGCCTTCTATTTTATTTATCGGCTTTTTCTGCCTTGTCCGCTTTATCGGCCAACTTGCTGCGGCGAACTTCACGTGCTTCGGAAACCTTGGACTTTTGTTTCATTTCTTTGTCTTTCATTTCATCTTCCAACGCATCGTTCGCATCATCGGCCATAGATGCCTCTACCTTTTTGCCGGCCGCGCCACCAAGACGCTTTTCAATACCGGACAAAATCGCATCCACACACAAATCGCAATAAAGTTGAATCGCACGCGACGCATCATCATTTCCCGGCACCGGATAGTCAACCATTTCCGGATTCGCGTTCGTATCACAGATTGCAATTGTCGGAATATCCAAATTTTTCGCTTCGCGTACCGCGTTCATTTCGCGTGGCACATCAATAACAATCATAACCTGCGGGATACCGTGCATATCCAAAATACCACCAAATACATCGCGCAATTTTGCGACTTCTTTGGTCATAACGCCGACTTCTTTCTTGGTAAGGCCCAATTTTTCGGCATTTTCAATATCCGATTCCATCTTTTTCAAGCGGCGAATCGATTGCGACACGGTTGTCCAATTGGTAAGCATACCACCCAACCAACGATTATTCACATAAAATTGCCCGGTGCGTTCCGCCGCATCTTTGACAATATCTTTGGCCTGGTGCTTGGTCGCGACGAACAAAACCTTGCCCCCAGCGGCGGTAATCGCCTCCAGTGCGACCAGTGCGCGGTGCAACAGCGGTGCGGTTTTATTCAAATTGATAATATGAATTTTATCTTTGACCCCATAAACATACGGCGTCATAAGTGGATTCCAACGACGGGTGTGGTGTCCGAAATGAACGCCGGCCTCCATCAATTGTTGCATAGAAAATTTTGGCAATGCCATGATTTATCCTTTTTGTTTCTGTTAATCCCTCGCCATGGTGGGAAATACAAACCGGAAATCCCGGACAGAAACCCCACACAACGGCTGTGTTCTTCGCGCCAAACGGCACGTGCCACCATAATATGACAAAAATTTCAAAAAAGCAAGTATTTTTTATAGTGTTAGTGATAGTGATTAGTGGTTAGTGAAACATACCCTGCCCCGTTACACGGGGCCCCACTAACACTAACCACTTACACTAACACTTTTCACTTGTGTTTTAATATTTATGTTTTATGATACAAACATAAACATAGGATTGGGGAAAAATCGATGAAAAAAAAGAATAAAAAATCTGTGGGCGGGCGGATACGCACCGCGCTTGTTATCGCAATTTCTGTTGGAATCGTTGCGGCGTCTGGGCTTTATTGGATGGGACATCGTGGCACACATACTACAAAGATGGATGTTTATGTTTCCGCCCCAACCACAACAAATTTCACAGATGACGCGTCCACGGTGCTTTCAAACAATTTCCCCGATATAAACAATAACCGCGAATTATCTAAACCCGCGACGTTACGTATATCTTATGATTCGGTATCGGGGCCAAATAATTCGGCATTTAAATACGATTCGTCAAATACCAAGGTTGCCGAAAATGTCAAAATATCCCCCGCTATTCGTGGTACATGGAAAATGCCAAGTCCGAACGAAATAACCTTTACCCCTGAACAAGATTGGCCAGCGGCGACCAAGTTTACCGTAAAAATTGGCAATAATTTATTCACACGTGATGTTCGCCCCAACCGTTCAACCGTATCTTTCAAAACCGAACCAATTGTCGCAACAACCGAAATATTTAATACCTATGCGACACCGGGTGAAAAAAATTCGGTAACCGGCGTTGCGATAATATCTTTTAATTATCCGTTTCAAACGCGCGACTTTGCGGACAAGGTTTCAATGAAACTTGATGGACGCTATATTGATTTCACCGTAAAGTTCGATAGGTACATGCGCACCGCAATGATACAAACCACACCAATCAAGATAACAGACGAACCACAAACATTGCGCATGAAACTAAATCGTATATCGGATGCGGATGAAAAATCACGCACGGAAAAGATAACCGCAAAAACAATCATAAATTCCGCGGATGATTTTTTCAAAATTGCGGATGTTACAACGATAACCGCGGACGATAAATTTGGCAACCCACAACAATTATTATTACTAAACACAACCGCGGCGGCAAAAGAAAATACAAATTGGTCAAAATACATTACCGCATATTTATTGCCAAAGAAAAAAGCGTTGGAACCCGACGAAGATGTTCATGCATGGGCACGTGATGAAATTACACCGGAAATTATAAGTAAATCCGAAAAACTTGCACTTAAACACGTTGACTTTGTAAATCCGGCGGGAACATATCAATATGCATTTTCATACGATGTTTCTGATGATGTGACAAGGTATATTTATGTCGATATTGCACCTGATATGCAATCGGAAAACGGATTTATAATGAAAAATGGCATGAATACCGTTATGTCGGTGGCATTCCCAGAACGCAGTGTCAAAATTGTTGGCCGTGGCGCGTTGCTTTCGCTTGCCGGCGACAAAAAGTTGGGTCTTGTGGCGCGGGGCGGTGTTGATACGGCACATGTGGACATATATAAAATAGAATCACGCGAAATAAATCACCTTATTACACAAACATATAATTTATTTTCAAACCTTGAATTCCGCGCGCCTTGGGTATTTGATGCATACGATATGTCGGTTGTTTTTCAAAAGAAAATACCATTTGCCAACACGGCACGCGACCATGTGAATTATACTTCCGTCAACCTTGGCGAATACCTTGACCGAACATACAAAGATCAAACAGGCATATTTGTTGTAAAGGCCGGCGCAACCGAAAATGACGCCGAATATGGTGACGCACGACTTATATTGCTAACGGACCTTGGAATTATCCGCAAAATAAATCTTGATAGGTCTTCGGTCGTATTCGTTTCATATTTGTCCGATGGCAAACCCGCCAAAGACATTGATATAACGGTCCTTGGTCGAAACGGCCAACCAATATGGTCTGGGGTCACAAACACGGATGGCGTTATCGATATTCCGCATTTTTCATATGACGAATATTGCAACGCCAAAGAACCGGTTGCAATCGTTGCACGCACCGGAAATGATGTATCGTTTATCCCCTATAATGCCGAAGGTGAACAAACAACCGAATTTTCAAAATTTGATGTTGGCGGAACATACGCGTCAAACGCGACACCACTGCGGTCATTTGTGTTTTCGGACCGTGGCATATATCGCCCCGGTGAATCCGTCACAATTGGTGCGATTGTCGAAAATCAAAACTTTTCATCGGTTGCCGAAATTCCGGTAAAAATCGAAATTACCGACCCACGCGGGCGCACGATGCTTGAAAAAAAAGTTTCTCTTAATTCGGACGGAGTGTTCGATGTCACCCATCAATTATCAACCGACGCAACAATCGGTCGGTACGATGTATCCATATATTCATTGAATAATCGCGGCCGAATCCAAGATTCAATCGGAACCGCGCAATTCAATGTCCAAGAATTTGTCCCCGATACAATGAAAATAAATGTTCAGGTGGACAATGCGAAAACAACCGGTTGGATTTCCCCTGAAAATATTCAAGCAACCGTGTTTTTAAACAACCTTTACGGCACCCCCGCAACCGACCGCCGTGTTTCCGCGCATGCCACATTACGCCCGTTTAATTTTACATTTGACGAATATCGCGAATATAAATTTACTGGTAATTTCATATCTAACGATGCGATATCACGCGGTATTGCCCGCGCCGGCCAAACATTTAGTATTGATTTGCCAAACACGCGAACCGACGAAAACGGTGTTGCAAAAATAGATGTAAATTTCAATCGCGAAATTCCAACGGGCACATATATGTTGAACCTTGAAATTCGCGGATTCGAAGCCGGCGACGGGAAAAGCATTCAAACCGCCATCGCGTCCCGCGTTTCAAACCTAAGATACCTTGTGGGCTTTCATGCGGATTCCGATTTATCCTATGTTGCACGCAATTCCGAACATAAAATCAAACTTATTGCACTTGATAATGATGCCAAGGCAACAAATGCCGAAAACCTTAGTCTAAAATTTATCAAGCGCGAAAATTTAACAAGCCTTATCAAGGACTATACCAATAATTATAAATATAAAACCACATCGCGCGACACTGTTGTTTCTGTGACACAATTGACGATACCTGAACAGGGAACCGAAATTGAACTAAATACCAAAAACGGCGGAACATATTATGTTCAAATAACGGATTCGGATGACAACATATTGGCAAATATCGAATACTTTGTGGCCTCTGACGAAGATGCCGAACTTGGTGGCGATGCGAACGCGGAATTACAAATAAAGCTTGATAAAGATGAATACAAACCTGGTGAAACAATAAACATCGGAATTGTTGCGCCGTACACCGGAACCGGTCTTATCACAATCGAACGGGACAAGGTTTATGCACACACATGGTTTAACGCAACCACAACCGCATCAACACAAAAAATTACCCTGCCCGATGATTTCGAAGGCACGGGATATGTCAATGTTTCGTTTGTCCGCAATATCAACAGCCGCGATGTCTTTACCAGTCCGTACACATATGCAATCGCACCGTTTTCAACAAATATCGACAAGCATAAAATCAAGGTTGAATTAAAAACCGAATCCATCATACGTGACAATAAATTAGATATTGAATATTCAACCAATAAAGATTCTGATTTAATGATTTTTGCGGTAAACACCGGAATTTTGCAAGTTGCCGGATATGAATTACCAAACCCGATTAAACATTTCTTTCAAAAGGCGGCATTGCAAGTCCAAACAACCCAGATACTGTCACTATTATTACCGGAATATAATATCTTGCGCGAAGTTGCCAAAACCGGGGGCAGTGATGAATCACTTGCGGATTTTGCGAACGAAAAATCGGCACTAAGCAACCCATTTGCGCGTAAAAATTTGCCGTCTATCGCTTTTTATTCGGGCATATTAAAAACAACCGCAAATGAAAAGAAAAACATAAGTTTCGAAATCCCCGAATACTTTAATGGTTCAATCAGTGTTTACGCCGTTGCGGCATCAAACGGCGCAATCGGTTCGGCGCACACATCTACAACCGTTCAATCGCCGGTTATCATATCGGTATCCGCGCCATTGTTTGTCGCACCAAATGACAAATTCACCGTAAACACAATCATATCAAACCTAACCCCTGAATCCGGCGAAAACGCAACCGCACGCATGGATGCGTCATCGGCGAACAATTTACTGGCCATCGCAAATAATACAAACACAATGTCCGTCCCTGAAAACACCGAAAAACTTTGGGCATTTGATGTGACGGCAAATGGCGTACCCGGTATTGCCGACATAAATGTATCAACAACATTGTTTGACGATAAAAACACCGCCATCGCATCGCGTCGCACATCAAACAGTTTATCAATAAGACCTGCAACAACATTTACAACGGAAATAAAGACAGGAATATTAAAAGACACGAACACGACACTACGGCACTTTGAAAACAATACGTATGACGAACATTTTACGCGAACAATTTATATTTCCCGTTCGCCATCTGTGCTGGTTCGTCCGCTGTTCATGTATCTTAAGAATTACGATTATACATGCACGGAACAAATGGTGTCAAAAACATTGCCCTATGTTTTAATGCCAGAAAATAAATTGCTTGGCACCGAATATAAAGATTCTGCCGAAAAGATTACGAAAACAATTCAAACCCTTGGCAATAGGCAAAATAATGATGGTTCATTTACACTTTGGGCCAACGGTTCCGATTATATTGAAAGTTTGAAAAGTGACACAACACCATATGTCACCGCATATGTTATGAACTTTTTGACCCTTGCACGTCAATCTGGCTTTACCGTGCCACAGTCAATGTTTGCACGCGGAATTGATTTCTTGCGCGAATATGCCGCGCAAAATACAACGACCAAAACCGATGCGTTCACCAAGGCGTTTGCGATATATGTCCTTTCATTAAACGATTATGTAACGACAAGTTATATTGATTCACTCGAAGAATACGCAAACGAAATGATAAAAGATTGGGAAACCGGTCCAATCGGCGCATACATCGCCGCATCATATAAAATGCTAAAACAAACGGACAAGGCATTTAATCTGATTTCAAAATACGAACCAAACAAGCCGACACCAAAATCAAATGACAATATATTCGATAACATTGTTGCAAACGATGCAAATTATACCTTTATCATGCGTCGCTATTTCGATACGGCGAAAAAAGATTTGGAACAAAGCATATCGGAATACATAAATGCCGGAAATTATGATTCTTTTGTTGCGGCGGCGGTTGTAATGTCTGCATTTGGTAACACAGAAAATCTGAACCTTGGCGACACAGATGCCATATCAATACTTGCCGACGGGAAACAGATTAAACCACAATTTGAATCAGGCACAATTTATGCAAACCTGCCCCGGGAAATAACAAAATTGAATATCGGGTGCAAGAATTGCAAAGAACCGTTATTCTATACAATGTTGCAACAAGGTTTCCCGAAATCTGTTTCACCCACATCGCATGGATTGGATGTCACACGCACATATTATGATGCGGACGGCAACGAAATTCATTCTGGTAAAATCGGCGACATTGTCGATGTCAAGATATCGGTTCGTGCACGTGGCGATACGGACTATGTTGAAAACGCGGTTATATCGGATTTATTACCGGGTGGATTTGCCCCAATATCTGATTCCCTTGCCGGCGACATGGATTTTAGCGAGGTCCGCGAAGACCGTGTGTTAATATACGCAAACATCGGCCGCACCCCATTGGTGTTTTCATATCGCGCACAATTATCGGTTGCCGGCGAATTCACGGTCCCACCAATAACCGCGGCGGCAATGTATAATTCGGCCATTCGCGCCATTGGCGACGGGGGTAAATTTACCGTATCAAATGAAGCGAATTAAAAAAATCTTGCGATGGTTCGGAATTATTATTGGCGCACTTGTTGTCGTATGGGCGATTATCAGGTTCTTTTTTACCGCACCGATATTAGATGGTATTTCTTTTTCACGCGCATATTACGACCGCGATGGAAAATTGTTGCGCCTGACCCTTGCCGCCGATGACAAATATCGCGTTTACACCCCCCTTTCGGAAATAAGTCCACATATCGCGAACGCAATTATTTTATACGAAGATAAACATTTTTATAATCATATCGGCATAAATCCAATTTCACTTTTTCGTGCGATAAAGCAATATGCGTCCCGCACCCCACATCCGGTTGGCGCATCAACCATCACCATGCAGGTTGCACGATTAAAATACGACATAAACAGCAAAACTTTTCTTGGCAAAATGCAACAAATCGCACTGGCCATTTACATCGACCTGTTTCATTCCAAAGATGAAATAATAGAGGCATATTTGAACCTTGCGCCATACGGTGGCAATATCGAAGGCATCGGCGCCGCATCAACAATATATTTTGGCAAACCCGCACGCGATTTAACAAAAATAGAATCAATCACACTTGCGACCGTTCCGCAAAACCCCGTAAAGCGCGGATTAAACACAACCGCCGGTATAAAAAACCTTGAATCTATGCGTAAAAATTTGATTGAACGATGGGTCGCCGAATACCCAACCGACACAAACCTTTTGACCTTTGCCGATATGCCAATTGAAAAAAAATCGCCGCGCGATCTGCCCTTTTTGGCACCACATTTTACGGATTTTTTGAACACGCAAAAAATAAAGAAATCTGAAATCACAACAACATTGGATTTGAATCTTCAAACCAAAATGGAAAAAACAATCGCGCGCGAAATCGCCACACGCCGATCGCACGGTGTCACAAATGCGGCGGCAATTTTGGTGAATTATAAAACAATGGAAACCGTTGCGTATATTGGTTCGGCAAATTATTTTGACCGCGAAATATACGGTGAAAACGATGGTGTTCGCGCCCGCCGCAGCCCCGGTTCCACACTAAAGCCCCTTATTTACGCCACCGCCACCGACATGGGATTGATACACGGCATGACATTATTGCGCGATGCGCGCGTGAACTTTGGCGTTTATGCGCCGGAAAATTCAGACAACGATTTTTATGGTCCCATCCTTGCGCATGACGCATTAACGCATTCGCGAAATATACCGGCAATAAACCTTGTTCGCGAAATCGGCGCAAAAAATTTTCATAAAATTTTGTCTGATTCCGGCGTTGCAAACCTGCGCCCGGCGGAACATTACGGCATATCCGTTGCACTTGGCGGGGCCGAAGTTTCAATGTTCGAACTTGCGGACATTTATGCAACAATGGCGAACCTTGGGTCGCACCGTGCAATTAAAACGGAATTAAATTCACCGGATTCGGAAATAACAAAAATCTTATCACCAGAGGCATTTTTCCTAACCATCGACATGTTGGGACACCAATCAACACCAACCAAGAAAATTCCATTTGCAAAAAACACGCAAAGCCCGATAAAGCACTATTGGAAAACCGGCACATCGTCATCGTATCGCGACGCATGGACGGCGGGAATTTTCGGCGACTTTGTTTTGGTCGTGTGGGTCGGCAATTTTGACGGCACCCCGAATAATGAATTTAGTGGCGCACGTGCCGCCGCACCAATATATTTTGCACTTGCCCAAACGGTTGCAAACCACTATGCATCAATCGGCACACCAATCAGGGACAACAACTTTATGCGCCCAGAATTAAACGTAATAACCGTTGACATGTGCGAAATCGGCGGCAACATCGCCGGCCCATATTGCCCGAAAAAAGTCGCGTCTTATTTTATTCCTGGCAAATCACCACTCACCCGAAACACTGTGCACCGTTCGATTGCAATTGATAATAAAACCGGTCTGCGCGCATGCAACCCCAACCCAAAGACCACACACAATGAAATCTTTGAATTTTGGGATTCGGAATACATCGATATGTTTCGGCGCGCGGGTATCCGACGAAAGACCGCGCCGGCGTTTATGCCCGGATGCAAAGCCACGGAAACAAACGAAGATTGGGACGCGCCAATAATTGTGTCACCAATTCCCGACACAAAAATCGTAATAACCGCCGAACGCGATTTCGAACCAATCGGATTTATGGCATTTGGCGCGGATGCGGACGCAAAGTTATTCTGGTTTTTGGACGACAAAACATTGGGCACAACCAAAAGCGGCGAAACATTACAATATAACGTCCCCATGGGCGAACATATCTTGCGCGTCACCGACCCCGCCGGCACCACAAGCGAGATGAGTTTTAGCGTGGTGAAATAGCGGATAGTGTAAGTGTTAGTGGTTAGTGAAGCGGGCGCGATACGCCCGTTTTTTGTTATTTTGCGAACGTCAAAAACGCACGATTTTGACGTAATTTTTTTTGATTTTTAAAATCGGTGCAAACCTGCGAAATTCATGGGTTTTTGGTGGTAAAAAGTGTTGAAAAACCAAGTTTTTTTGACACCTTGTTCGGCCAAAATTCGAAAAATCGTAATTCATTGATTTTACAGGAAATAAAAATTTTGATTTTTTGAAAAAAGTGTTGACTAAAAACCTTGATTTTTGTTACAGTCACTTCATTAAAATTTAATAAAAGGATAAACTATGACAAATGGTCCAGATGTTAAAAAAGACATGAAAGACATGGAAGATCACGCGCGACATTTACGGTATCTGAAACAAAACGCCCAAACACCCATAGAAAAGTTAGAAAACGATAAACTTGGACGCGTCCTAACCCGTGAAGAGTTAGACGCCGTACAATGGTATGTATCCGAAATCTTGGGGCATTCGCAAACTGAGACCAAGGCACGCAGCATTGTAGTTAGCGGTGGCATTGAATATATCTTACGTGATTTCAAGATGCATGCCGACGATATCGAATGGATAGAAAACAAAAAACAATCGCTCAAAGACATGTGTCGACTAAGTCGCGGCACGCCACGCCGCGGTCGTTGACGGACTTACACCCTGTCTCGCTGTAGCGACGATAGCGAAAGCGGATACCCACTAATACAACCCAAACTTGGTTATATAATTAAACGACAGGCCGATGATAAAATTGCTGCCATAACTTTCGGCATCGCGTGCCTTGGCCCGACGATATTGCACATATGGCCCCAATGTGAAATCACCCCAAAGGTTCGTATCCATACGGGCAACGACACTTAAATCGCGTTCCAAATCCGTTCCGACATATTGCGAATAATCAAGGTATTCACGATAGTATCCATCGGTCGCAAATTTCACACCTTCGCGCAATTCGTATTCAAGTCGCCAACCAATTTCCGCGGCAAGTTTGCTGACTTGCCTATGCCCATATGTAAAGTCATATTCATACACGCCCGCAATATGCAAATCTTTGATTATCGGCGAATCGAACACCGCAAAACCCGCCATAGAACGCAAAACCTTTAACCGATTGTCCGTATCGTTCGCCGGGACAAATTCCGTTTCATACGCCGCCCGCGCCATTGGCCCAAGTTTGAACGAATCAAAATCCCAACACGCATAATTCAAATTAGAAGACAATAAAATTTTATCCGCGCTTTCGTTCACGGTTTTTGGTTCATTATATGGTTGCAATTCCGTCCGCCCGTATTCCATAAACAAACTGTTGTCCCAATTCAAACGCCCATGTGTATATTCCAACGCCGTATCAAACACGCCCTTGATAAATTCTTGGCTATCGGCACTTAGTGCGGAAATCGGCGAATTATAATATTCATCAGAATGCCGAACGGTGGTCTTGGACAAATCAAGTCCGATTCGCCGAATATTCAAAATCAATTCTTTACCTTCCAAATCCGTGTCCGCGGCAGACACCGCAAAAGGCATGACCGCCGCACACAAAGCAACAGAAATTTTTTTCATCTCTACAATCCTTTGATTTTATTCCCACGAAAAATTATTACTTAAAGATATGCAAAAGTCCATTTTTATCTTGATACCGCCAACCATTTTCACGCAACGCCGATGTCAATGCCGCACGCCGACCGGCATTTGCCCGAAAGACGATTTGATTACCGCCAATAGATTCCGTTTCCAAATCAACACCGACCCCGTTCGCGGCGCGCCGAATTTGACCCCAATCCGCAAATTTATCATTTAACGTGGCAACAATTGTGAATTTATTATCCGCCTCTTCTTCGGTCGAAAGCCAATTACGAACATCATTTCCATCCAACCAGTTTTTTGCGGCGACCCTGTTCACGGTCATCTTTATATTCGCCGAATACGTCGTGTCCGAAGTTTTTTCCCCCGAAATCCCCGAACTTTCAACAAGTGTCGTCAGCACCGCATTTTTTTCATTTGCAACCGCCGTACGCAACGCGCCCGCATCCGAATAAGGCGACAACACATCAACAATAATTTGCCGCCGCGCATCATCAAACGCCATTTGTTTCGCCGTCGCGGCGGTGTCACTTGTCATATTCACATGCGCCGTACCCACAAGGTCCGCTGCCATCGCAAACATCGACACAAAGCACAAAACCACAATCGATAAAATTTTTTTCATACTTGTCATACCTTTATAAATACCTTTAGAACTTTGCCTGAATTCCAACATGGATTCCCATAGATTTATAAATCGATTCGATTTCATTGTCAACCTTGCAAACCCAACCCGGACATTCTGCCTCTATCTGTGCAATGTTTTGAACGGTCGCATCGTTGTCCAACATATATTGCTGTATCTGGGCCATCGTCATACCTTGGGTTTCCGTAATACCAGAATAATAATCAAACAAATCGTTATAAATCCCCATGTAATACCCACTGTTAAGGTATGTATTCGCCTCGCCCCCGGACATAGTGTAGTAATCAAATGTGAACCCAAGCGAGAAAAACACACTTTCGGTCAACGCCGTCATATAATTCGCCCCCAACCCAATATGCCACGCATCGCCAAACCCGCCCTTGTCTTCGACACTTTTCGGATGTTGCCAATCGACACGATACGGTTGATCCCCGGTCGAAGTATACATCGGCAATCCAAATTCAAACCGCGCATTAAATTTATTATACACATTTACATCATAATCCAAATCCAACGCCAAATATGGCCCCATCCATGTCGTTTCATAAGAATGACTTATACTTGGCAAATGAAACATATATGTTCCGCCAGTCGTCACCGCATTATCACCACTCGGGAACACCCAATATCCCGTCCATGTCCCATCTGCATTATAAATCTTGTTACTTTCCCACATTACCTGTTGATCTACATCAAAACCTGATCCTGAATGATATGTAGTTAAAATAACAATCGGATCACATTGCACCTCATCACCACCGTTAACACTTGCGCAATATCCGGTATCAACCGTCAAACCATAATCATCTTTGGTTTCCAATTTATATTTCAAATACCGATACCCAATCGAAGGCGTCACACGTGCAACCCCAATTCGAAATGTATCCGGCAACCCAAACCCGGCATACAGCCCAAGCATGTTGCCACTGCTGCTGGACCCGATGGACAGCGAATGACCAGTTTGCTGGCCAATATAAGTATCCACCCCCGGATCATACTGATCATTTTCGTTTTGATCACTCCACCATTGGGTAATAAAATATCCACCATTGGTAATATCATCGTCAATCATGGTTGAATCACCAAATTGCATACCATACTTTGCCCCGGCCTCTATCAACAGTGGGGTTTTATCACCACCGAACACATATTTCATATCACCTTCGATCACATTCCAACGAATGTTATCATAGTGCAACTTACTGCCCGCACTTTTCATTTCAAAGTTCCAATTTGCAAATTCATGCGACAGCCCAAGGTCAAAAAAGAACCCCTTTTCCACTTTATTTTTGTTATCTACAAACCGCGTCTGGTTCGAAACCTGTTGATTTCCCGTTCCAACAACACGCGTATAATCTTGATACGGCGCACCAATATATGCATTATTGTTCGGCGCAACCGTCCGTGTCCGTGTGTACATTGTATCTTGGGTGTAACTTGTTTGCTGCTGTTGCTGACGTGCGGCATACGATGTTTTGGCATAATTTTGCTGTGGCGAACGATAGTTCCCCGTATAATATGTCCCCGCCGCCCCCGCGGTCCCGGTACACAATGCAACCAACGAACATCCCAAAAGCGCCCTGCGTATGATAGTATTCATATAAACTCCTATTCCTTTTTTATTATCAAATATATTTTATCACAAAAAGATTGAAAAAAAAACATTATTATGTAAAATAGCAACCGTTTTAATATCACGCCGTGCGGATATGGCGGAATTGGTAGACGCTCAGCACTAAGGATGCTGTGGAGAAATCCGTGGGGGTTCAAGTCCCCCTATCCGCACCAAAATTTAATTTTATTGCACATTTTCCACTTGCCCGAAAAATCATAATTTTGCTAGTCTTGTATCAAAGGGATGAAAGGATTTAGACTAATTTTCTGTGTATGCCTTGGCATAATTGCTTTTGGGCACGCGGTTGCCGTTGATGGCGACGATACCGCGCGTGCCGCAACGCGTCGTGCGTCTTCACCAACCACAACCGCCGCGCGCGCCGCACCGCCGGCGGCAACACCAAACCAAAACGCGACCACACGAACCGTATCAACCGCACCGCGCACGGCTGCAACCGAATCGCGCGGCGCGATTCAGGCATCCACCACTGCGCCACGCACCGTATCCGCGCGCACCAACCCTGTGATACGTCCAACCGTTCAAAATCGCCCAACCGCAAACATCACACGACGGGCAACAAACGCGCGAACGGCGACCGCATCACGCACCGCACGCACACCGCGCACAAATGCACGAACCGCCACGCCCGCACGCGTGGCAACCAATACCGCGGGCGCAATCGTCACAAACTATACAAAATGCCGCGAAATATTTTATGAATGTATGGATGAATTCTGTGCAAACAAAGACGCAAACCTGCGCCGATGCGCATGCTCAAGCCGTTCAAATGAATTCAACGATATAAAAAAACAAATGACAAATGTTGAAAATAAAATGCTGGATTTCAACCAAAGATTGTTGCTTGTGAACATGGATGCCGAAGATGTGAACGCCATAAACACCGCAACAGAGGGCGAAGACGCATTTTATTCCACCCGCGACACAACAAAATCCAAACGCGCATTGGACGACATCGCCAAAAAGTTAAATGCAAAATTCGGCGATACCGATTCGGGTGGTGAGGGCCTGGGGGCGATATCATTGACATTAAATGTTGATGCGGCGTTCGATACGGTCGATTCGTTTATGGGCATCGACACAACGACCAAATCCGGTGTTGCGCTTTACAATGCCGCCCTGCCCATCTGTCACGACATCGCGCGTGAGGTTTGCACCGACGAAGAAATATCACTTGCACAAAGTGGTTATCAAATGCAAATTGAACAGGATTGCAACACCGTCAAAAAAGCGTACCAATCCCAGGTTGACCAGGCCCGTGCCAAGGTATTTGAAAGTGGCGCATTGCTTGATATGTCGCGTCTTGATGCATATCAAACACGAAATTCCGATGATTTACTAACGTGCAAGCGGAAAATGCTTGAAATGCTGACCGATACAACGGTTTGCGGGGCCAAAATGGAAAAGTGTCTTGATATGACCGGCCGCTATATCGACCCGACAACGGGGGCCGCGTTCCTTAGTGTGAATTTGGCGGATTTGGATAACATGATTACGCGCCCAGGCGTGAATCAAACATGGACATCGGCAAACAGTTCTGGAAAATTCATCACATTTTTGAACGACCGCAAGAAATACCTGAACACTGCAACCGAACACTGTGAAACCATCGCCGACACGGTTTGGGACGCATTTATCGAAGACGCATTGGCACAAATCAAACTTGCGCAAACCGCCAAACTTGAAGAGATACGCCAGGCATGCACAAAACTAACCGCGGAATGTTTGGATTCTGCGGCCGATTCGATTGAAAATTTTGATGCACGGGCACTTTCCGTATTCGGCATCATGGCGGACAGGACTGCAAACACCATGTGCGCCGATGTCCAACAATCTTGTGCAACCCTGCTAAGTTCAACCGACGACGCGTCATGGGAAACCGGCATGCACGAAATCGCCACCGACAAAACATACGACGCAATTGTATCCAGTTGCACCCAGGTTGGCCAAAATTGCATTATTCAATCATGCAAATCAATTTCCGGCAATTTCGACCTGTGCGATGACATAGATTTTTCACCGAATCGCCACGCGATACTTGAACGCACGGCATGCTGGGGCGAAGTATTAAATTGTGTCGCATCGGCAGGCGACAACGCGATCATGGCGATAATGGACAACCTTGGCAAAACGACGACCGGCATCCACAAATACGCCTTTTATAAAGAATTATACGGCAACGCGAACATTTCCCCAATCGAAGATATATGCACCGCGAACGGTTTGTGCAACGATTCAAACGCCGAATGCGCCACATGCCGAATCGCCGAACGCATTTGGGGCAATTGCGAAGAATATCCGGCGGTAATTATTGGGACCAGCACGGACGAACAACATAACCGCATACACATGCCACAAAACGGCCAAAGCACCTTGCTTTCGTGGTTTGCAATAAACACCGGCACCGCACGATCGACAAACGGTGGCGGATATCAAAGTGACGCACGCAGTTGTGTGAACACCCGTTGCACCGCCGAAACAACATATACAAACAGCATGGGGCAACCAATATGCCTGTCTGATGATGCCGCCGCCGGCAATATCACGGGCGAAGGTATGTATTGTCCGGCCCCACATGTTCAAATACAAATCAATGATGATTTGAAAAATTGTTGTTTTGCGAACCCAAATGGTTTTGATACAATCCCAATGGACGGCGAAAATGCCCCATGTTGCGTGGGAAAATTGCAAGACGGTTTATGCATACCCAAAAACACATCGGCCCAAGAATTAGGACACCGAGGAAACGAACGAATAATTTGCATTGGCACGCTTGACACGGGTGGCAACACGGGCAATGGTTTTCCATTGGGCGACACAATCGCATGCAACGGGACATTTGTTAAAATCACAAACAACAAAACATATGAACCAATGGAATATGACAACGACGTCACATCAACCTATCACCCCAACGGCACAAAATATACACCCCAAATTGGATATTACGGGCCGGACGACAACCAACACAATACTTTTATTGAAAGCGACAGCATAAACAATTGGTTCATAAAGTATACCACCCCATAAACCATGTATTTTTACTTGCATATATAGGTTTATTTTGGTACGTTCATAACCATGAGAATGTTCCCGATTTTTTTATTGCCCGTAACCGTTTATGCTGCGGCTAATTGCCCAAACATACATGACGCAACAACATGCGGTGCCACGGCGGGGTGCTATTGGAACGGCACATGCGGACTTTGCCCCGCAAACTATTTTTGCACCGGTTGGAACAATAACTTACGATCCTGCGAAGAAGCAACAAACGATAATTTTAATTTATCTTTTGCTGGTTCAACAAGCGTTGAAGATTGTTATAAAACAATAAACTGCAAATGGGCGAACGATAGTGACACGGAATGTCGCCACTACCAAAATGGAACTTATGTATGTTCAGGTACTAACTCAAATGGTATCCACATAGAAAATGGCCAGTGTTATATAGGTCATCGCGATTGTTCTTTGTTTTATACAACTGGTTGCAGTGGCACGATTTATGGTGATGCCCAATGGAATTCTGGTATTTGGAACGTAACTCTTTGTGAATGCCGACAAGAAGAATTTGATGATACCGCAAATTTTTGCCACGCCAAAAGAAATAAAAAAGCATACTCAACAACCGTAACTAGTGTTAACGACACAATAATTTATACCAACGGCGAACTTAAAAAACGTTGGTGTATATCATGTCTAGATGGTTATTATATAGAACGCAATAATATCTTATCAGCTGATGGTTCAAATAATGAATGTATTGTTGGCGAGGAATCAAATGGCGGTCAATATGCTGTATGTGCTTGCACCGTTGCACCCCAAGGAACGTGGATAAGTACATGCAATGTTTCGTACCCTATCCTTGATCCAGACTCTATCCAATGTTCACCAACAAATTGTCCCGCTGGTAAGACTACCAATAGCATCGGCAGCACATCAATAAACGATTGTCACTATACCAACCAAACAAAATTCTGTGATGCAAAGGGGTGTTTTAATATCACCGACGCGGCGAACGACGGTTGGGATTGGAATTAATTATAATTGAATATCCTCTATCACCCGATGGATTTCGGACATTTCAGCGGGGGTAAATTTTCCCAAAACCCAATCTGCGGCATCAATTGGCAAGCCCAAATCACGCGGATGGCCAATTCCAATTCTTATGCGCCTATATTCGCGACCAATCGCCGAATCGATTGACTTTATGCCGTTGTGACCGGCACTCCCACCGCCAACCTTGGTTCGCGTGTCGCCCAATTTCAAATCCATATCGTCATGAATCACCGTCACATTTTCAATCGGAATTTTATAGTAATCAACAATCGCCCGCACCGCGCGCCCACTGTCGTTCATAAATGTTTGCGGCATTGCGAAAATTATCCGCACGCCGTCAATATCGACCCGATATGTTTTGGCAAACAGTTCGTTTTTCCACGTTGCGTCCGCACCCGCAAAATACCGCACCGCCATAAATCCGACATTGTGCCGCGTTCTTTCATATTCCGAACCCGGATTCCCAAGTCCAACAATTAAAAAAATAGGTTTATTCGCTTGCATATACCAAACTCTTTTTCTATTATTATATTATCATAAAAAGGAGTGAAAGATGAAGTTAAAAACATCAATTATTTTATGTTCCCTTGCATCCGCCACGACGATGCCCGCGGTTGCGAATTCCGCATTTGACCTTTACGCCGGTGTTTCGGTCGGCGTCGGCGCACAAACATTGTTCGGCGATGGGAAAAATGAAACAAACACTTCACAATCCTTTGGCGCGATGTTCGGAATTGATGTCCCGGTTTTCCGCGGCGAAGTTGAATACACATACATCGGCACATCCGATTCACATGCAAGTATCGGTTTCGCAAACGCATATTTCAAAATGCCATCAACCGTAATTCGCCCATACCTTGGACTGGGGGTCGGATTGATGTTCGCCGGCGAAGAAAACAAGCGGTATAACGAACAATATGATACAAAACCGGCGTACCAAGGCATGTTGGGCGTGACAATCGATGTCCCCAAATTGCCGTTTAAGTTTGATGTCGAAGCGCATGCGATTTATATTCCGGACGTTTTGCGATTCGCTGATGAACGCCCTGACATTTTGCATTACGAGGCGAAACTTAAACTTCGCTATTTATTCTAAAATCAAAACGGGGCCGCGTGCCCCGCATTTAAATAACGGGGGGCCAGTATGCTAACACTGATTGACGGAAATTCGATTTTATTTCGCGCATATTATGGTGTGCACAGCCGCCTTACGCGAACTGACGGCACTCCAACCGGCGCGGCGTTTGCTTTTTTCAACATGATGTTGCCGGTATTTGCCGCCGCCAAGCCCGACGATATTTTCGTATGCGTGTTTGATGCATCGCGCCAAACTTTCCGTCAAGAAATATACCCGGAATACAAAGCGAACCGCCTTGAGACGCCCGCCGATTTAATTTCCCAAGGCGCGTTGATTCGCCGCGGTCTTGCCGAAATGGGTGTCCCCGTCCTTTGCGTTCCCGGGGTCGAAGCCGACGATGTAATAGCCACAATCGCAACACAAAATTGCACCATCGCCGACAAAACCCGCATTATGACCGGCGACAAAGATCTGATGCAATTGGTGTCTGATTGCATTTTCCTTTATGACGGTATGAAGCAGAAACGCATCGAACGCGACGCGGTTATCGAAAAATTTGGCGTGCCGCCCGAACGCGTTATCGATGTTCAATCACTGATGGGCGATTCGTCCGACAATGTTCCGGGCGTTCACGGAATCGGCCCGAAAAAGGCCGCGGAACTTATCAACGAATTTGGTTCACTTGACGAACTTTATGCACATTTGGACGATATAAAAAATGAACGCACACGAAAACTCCTTGCCGAATCGCGCGATGCGGCATATATATCAAGGAAACTCGTCACACTTAAACGCGATGTAGATTTGTCGGGATTAAAACTTGGGCCATTGCACTTCAACCGCGCCGCCGCATTGGATTTTGTTCAAAAAGAAATCGAAAGCAATTCACTGTATGAAAAAATTTCAAAACTGTTTAGTGAAACCGATACAAAGACAACAAAATTTGAATTTCCCGGTTCCGCATGCCCTGTCGATGCCCCCGCCCCCACCACACCGGAAAAAAACGAATCAAAAATGACCTTTGCGAAAATTACGACCATCGCAGAATTGGAAAAATTTTTATCGGGCACCCGTGATGTTATCGCACTTGATACCGAAACAACCGGCCTGGACCAAATGACCGCAAAAATGGTCGGTATGTCATTGGCAATCGATGCGACACACGGCGTTTATATTCCATTGCGTCATCGCGCGGCGACGGGCGATTTATTTGGCGGTGATCGCTTTGCCCCCGGACAGATTTCAATCAAAGATTTGTATAAAAAAATCTGGCCAATTTTGACGGATAAAAAAATTACCAAGGTCGGCCACAACCTAAAATTCGACCTGCACATCATGGCGAACGAAGGATGGGACATCGAAAAAATTTCACCAATTGACGATACAATGTTGTTGTCGTACGCATTGCATGGAACATTGCATTCGCACGGCATGGACGAATTGGCGTTAAAATACCTGAATCATCAAAATATAACTTTTGCGTCACTGTTCCCGCCCAAGACGCGCGATGCCGACATGCACTTTGATGAATTACCAATCGACACCGCATATCCATACGCCGCCGAAGACGCCGCCGTCACAATGGCGCTATATAAACTTATGCGGCCGCAAATCGATGCGAACGAAAAACTACACGAATTGTACGAAAAATGCGACCGACCGTTGCTAATGGTTTTGACAATGATGGAACGCGCCGGCGTATTGGTGAACAAAAATAAATTATTACAACTTTCGGGCGTATTTCATGAACAACTTACGAAAATCAGCAACGAAATCTTCGACCTTGCCGGACACGAATTTAATATCGCCAGTCCAAAGCAACTTGCAACCGTTCTGTTTGATGAATTGCATTTGCCCGAAAACAAACGGCGTTCCACCGATGCGGATTCACTAAACGATTTAATCGAACACCATGAAATTATAGAAAAGATTTTGAATTGGCGTTCAATTGCGAAACTTGCGGGAACGTATGCGGATGCCCTGCCCCGGCAAATTGGTGACGACGGCCGCATTCACACAACATATTTGCAAACAAGTACGAATACAGGACGCCTGTCAAGTCGCGATCCGAACCTGCAAAACATTCCGGTCAAAACCGAACTTGGCGAAGAAATTCGGAAATGTTTTGTCGCGGGCCCAAACAAAAAACTTATCGCGGTCGATTATTCACAGATTCAACTGCGCCTGCTTGCGGACGTCGCGAACATTAAAACATTCAAGGATACATTTATCGCGGGCGCGGACATTCACGAACAAACCGCGCGAAAAATCTTTAATATTCCACAAACAACCATAGTTCCAAAAGACCTGCGCCGTGCGGCAAAGACAGTGAATTTTTCAATTATATACGGAATTTCATCAATCGGCCTTGCGGCCCAATTAAATGTGCCACGTGCGCGCGCGGCGGAAATAATAAATTCATACATGGCGGGATTGCCGGAAATAAAAAAATACATCGACGACACCAAAGAATTCGCGCGCGAAAACGCACGTGTTTATACCCCATGGGGCCGCAGAATAGAATTACCAGAGGTCCGAAATTCCCGTCTGCGCGCATACGCAATGCGTGCCGCAATCAACGCCCCAATTCAGGGGTTTGAGGCGGATTTAATGCGTCGTGCGATGATAAATGTTTATAATGAAATTGTAATACCAAACGCCGACAAAATAAAACTTATTATGCAGGTTCACGACGAAATGGTCTTTGAATGTGATGAAAAACTTGCCGAAAGTTTTGCCGAACAAATTAAAAACATCATGGAAAACGTGACCAAGATATCTGTGCCACTGCGCGCCGACTATGTCATTGCGCCATTTTGGGGAAAGTAATTAAGATATCGTATTTTGCTTTATCCAATCCAAATAATCCGAACTTCCTGCAACAATCGGCGTCGCGATTATTTGCGGGACTTCATATTCAGAACATTCTTTGATTGCCGCCATCACCTTGTCAAACAAATCCGCCCGCGTTTTTATACTTAGTAAACATTCCGTTTTATTATTAACCTTGCCTTTCCACCAATAGTGCGAATCAATTGACGACACCTGAACATCCGCCGATAATTTATTTTTCAACAATGCATTTATTAGTCTTGCTGTCCATTCTTTATTATCCGTGGTTGTTTGAATCAACAAATAACTATCCATAATTTTACTCCAAAATCACAACTGAATAAACCCTTTTGGGTTATTTTCCAAATCTTCGATGGCCTTGTCCAAGGTTTCGCGATATTCCAAGAATTTCTTTTTATTTTCCGCGTCCAAATTATTTATCGCCGGCAACTTTACGGTCATCGGGTTTACATGCTTGCCATCCTTGATAATTTCATAGTGCAAATGTGGCCCCGTCGACAACCCGGTTGAACCGGAATATCCGATAATCTGCCCCTGCTTTACCGTGGTGCCAACCTTTACATTTTTTGCAAATTTTGACATGTGTGCATAGAGTGTTTCAAACGAACCATTATGACGAATCCGCACAAAGTTTCCATGCCCACGATTATACCCACGCGCAACAACGCGCCCCGCGCCGGCGGCGGGAATCGGCGTTCCGGTCGGTGCGCGAAAATCGACCCCTTTGTGCGCCCGCGTGAACCCCAACACAGGGTGCTTGCGCCGCGTTGAAAAACTGCTTGTCACTTTCGCATTATTTATCGGCGTGCGCTTCAGTGATTTAATCGCGCCATTTCCGTTCGGGTCATAATACCCAACCGTTTTATCGGCCTTTTTGAACCGATACATTTTCACATTCCCGCGCAGCGCATCAAACGACACAACCGACACCGCACCGTTATCAACATGCACATTGTCATGATAGTTTTCTTCATACAACACAGAAAACTTTTGCCCCGCGCGCACATCACGTTCAAAGTCCATTTCAAACGCCAACAAATCATAAACATCCGCCAAAATTCCCGCCGGAATATTCGCCCGCATCCCGGCAAGGTAAAAACTGTCGCCGTCCAAAATTTCCCCTTGGCGATAGACCAGACGCGTATCGCGTTCAATATCAATCGCGTTGCAATTCCACACCCCCGCATCGTCACAGGTCAATTCCACACGCCGCCACGGCCCCGGCAAAACAACAATTTTTGTTATCGGTGTATCAGGCCCACCGTCACGCACAATTTCAATTTTATCCTTGTCCGCGCGAAGTCCCGTTATGCCCGCCTTGGTCTTTAAAACACCGGCGATGGAATTTATATCCTTGCCCCCGACGCCATTGGCCGACAAAATTTTGGAAAGTGTATCGCCCGCCACAACATTTATAACCGTCGTTTTATTATCCACCGGCGCAATCGTTTCCGTCACAAAGTCCGCCGTTCCCGGAACATCGTCCACCGTCCGCCCGCGCAAAACGGCCCATAAAACAACCACAACCGCAATCACCGCACATGCCCCCGCAATCCATAAAACCGCGCGAACAAATTTCTTAGAAGTTATAATATTTTTTGCTTTTTCCATGGCGTCCATTATAATAGTTTTATGACAATAAATCAAGCCTTTGAACTTTTGAAAGATGCCGGCGGCATTCGCGCGGCCCGAATTATTACGGACAACTTTCCAAAAATTTCGTGGTTTCGCGCGCATATAATCGCGCACCGGTTGCGCCGCGGCATACCAATCGCAAAAATCATACATAAAAAATGGTTCTATGGTTTGGAATTTTATACAAACAAACATACACTGGACCCACGCCCCGACACCGAAACATTGGTTGAATCTGTTTTATCGGATAAATTCACCGCACCAAAGATTTTGGATTTGGGGACGGGCACGGGGTGCATAATCGCCGCACTGGTTAAAAATATCGATTCTGCAACCGGAACCGCGGTCGATATTTCGCGTGGCGCACTGCGTGTGGCACGCCGAAACATAAAAAAACTGAACCTGCGCGACCGAATAAAAATAAAGCACGGTTCATTTGCAAACCCATGGCTTTCAAACGAAAAATTTGATATCATCGTTTCAAATCCGCCATATATTGCAATGGGCGACCCGCGCGTGGATGCGGGCGCAGCGCACGACCCGCGCATTGCACTTTATGCGAAAAACCGCGGCATGGCGGCATACGAACAAATTGCAAAAAATGCAAAAAACTGGATTGCGGAAAGCGGAAAATTATATATCGAAATCGGCGCCGGCGGCGAAGTATCGGTTCGCAAAATTTTTGAATACGCCGGTTGGAAATTCGTTCGCGCCGACCGCGACCTTGCCGGCATCACCCGCGTGTTGGTTTTTGTGGTTTAACGAAAAAACCGAATTGCTTCGGTTTTTTTAATTTTATCTTTTTTTACCCGGGTTAAGCATCATGGGTTTTTGTGGCATTACGAACTTGTACGCTGGTTTCTGCGACGTTTTACGGGACAACTTTTCCCCGCCACGCGTCATAAAAAACAACACCATGGCCGATGATTCCTTTTCGTCCTGTTTACTTTTTATAAGCCGCACCAAATCACCAACTGTCTGAAGTCCATCTTGTTCCTCGTCAGAAATATCAATCATAAACTTATTTTCAAATTCCATGGCTATTTCAACCATGTCCAATGAACTCGCAACCAAGTCATTTGCAAAATGCGCACCCATCGTCACTTCATCCGGCTCAACGTCCAATTGTTCAACAATAAATGGCCGAATTTCCGCAAGTATATATTCATCATCTGTCATTTTTCATCCTTTTATTATAAATACCGCCAGAAAGGATAGCACAATTTATAATGATGTCAAATTTTATCCTTTTTTATCTTTCACGATTCCATGGACAAGTTGCACAAAACGCTTGCGGGCCACTACGCTTAACAGTTGACCAATCACGCCAAAAATTCAATTCTATAATTGTAACACGCCCCATTTGCTTTTGTTCGGGATTTGTATTATCCATTTGTTTCAAATAACCAAGGTATGTGCACCCGACCTTTTGGGTATTGTCACACCTGACATCTAACACGGTCCCCCCAGCATTAGTAAAAGAAGTATACGGATACAATGACGATGACACAATAATTACTCCTGCTTAAATTCTTCCACAAAGGGTTAGCATAATTTATCACAATGTCAAGTTTTAACAAAATTGCGCCTTGATATCACGCATCATGGAATCCGTGCCGTGGCCGTGGACGACGTATGTATCATCGGGCAAATCGCGCGCAATCAGATCAGAAATTGTTTTCCTCAGTTCATCGGCATTGCCGCCCGGTAAATCGACGCGTCCCACACCATCACGAAAAATCGTATCACCACTTAGTAAAATTTTATATTCCGGAAAGTAAAACATAACACCGCCCGCCGAATGCCCCGGCGCCGCGATTATTTCCATATCCGTGTCACCAAGGATTTTCGTTTTCCCGGCACGCAAATCATTTGATTTTACAAAATCATCCGGAATCCGTGGCAATTCCCAAAAATCTAAAATCTGATTTCCCCATAAAATCAACGGAACATCCGCCGAATTCAAAAACCACGGCACATTATAAATTTTGGCAAGTTCCGGCGCGGCACTAATATGGTCACTGTGTCCATGGGTTGCATAAATCGCGCGCAAATTTAATTTTCGCGTATTCAATAAATTTTCCCACGCATCGCCCCGCCCCCACGCATCAAAAATCACCGCATCCGCGCCCGATGTCACCAACACCGAATTGGTAAATTTGGGTTCCATTTGCAAAACTTCAAATTTATTTTTTTGCAACACGCGCCTTTTTTGACTTTGCCACAACTTTTTTTGCGGTCGCTTTTTTCCCCGAAACAATTTCCATAATTTCGTCCCCAGTAAGCGTTTCACGGTTCAATAATTCATTTGCCAATTTTTCAACGGTCGCTTTATTTTTGGTCAATATTTTAACTGCGTCTTTATACGCCGCATCGGTCCACGCGCGTATTTCCGCATCAACCATTTCGGCGGTTTTTTCGGACGCGGCCTCCAGTGGCACGCGCGCACCAAACGTTTGCGCCTGGTTCACGGAAACCATACCGATTTTATTCGAAAGTCCCGACATGGTTATCGAACGCCGCGCCAATGCCGTCGCCGCCGCAATATCCGATTCCGCCCCGGTCGTAATTTTATCCGCGCCAAAGAAAATTTCTTCGGCCGCCCGCCCGGCAAGGTCGATTACTAAATTCGCCCTAACCTCGGCCAAACTCATGGACACTTTGTCATCAATCGGTAAATGTTGCACCATCCCCAGTGCACGTCCACGCGGAATAATCGTCGCCTTGTGTATCGGGTCGGCGATGCCGGCGAACGCGGTACTGGCGAATGCATGTCCGGCCTCGTGATACGCGGTCAGTTTGATATCTTCGGGGCGCATCTTACGAATTTTACGTGGCCCCATCAGTGATTTATCGCGCGCTTCTTCTATATCTTCATCCGCAACCAGTTTACGTCCCGAACGTACGGCGTGCAATGCGGCCTCGTTCAACAAATTTTCAAGATCTGCGCCCGAAAACCCGGTCGTTCCGCGTGCAAGTTTCCCAAGGTCAACGCCTTCGTGCATTTTGATTTTTTTCGCATGCAGTTTCAAAATTTCTTCGCGTCCCGCCATATCCGGCAAATCAATATGCACCTGTCTATCAAATCGACCCGGCCGCAACAACGCAGGGTCCAACATATCCGGTCGATTCGTCGCGCCAATCACAATAATTCCCGTTTCATTTGAAAAACCGTCCATTTCAATCAGTAATTGATTCAACGTCTGTTCGCGATCTTGGTCATTAAAGGAATTTTGACTGCGCCGTTGACCTATCGCATCGATTTCATCAATAAACAGCAAGCACGGCGCATTCCGCTTTGCCATTTCAAAAATATCTTTGATTTTTGCAACACCCAAACCGACGATGATTCCGGAAAAATCACTGCCCGATGTGGCAAAGAACGGAACATTCGCTTCGCCCGCAATCGCCCGCGCAAGCAATGTTTTACCCGTTCCCGGTTCCCCCGACAGCAACACCCCCCGCGGCACACGCGCACCAACGGCCGCGAACTTTGATTTATCGCGCAGAAAATCTACAACCTCACTCAATTCTTGTTTTTCCGAATCGATTCCGGCAACATCCTTAAAGGTTGTTTTTGGCTTGCCGGTCACAACCTTGGTCGGATTTTGCCCGACAAGCGCGCGCCCCAAACCCGCGCCACCACCACGAAGCCCGCGGAAAATCCACCATATAAACAGCACCCCCATAATAATCGGCACCCACACCCCAAGGTAATCAACCCAACCCTTGGACGTGTCAATCGAAATGGCCGTGCCACGGTCCGCAAATTTTTCAAGC
>JAFOVN010000047.1 GCA_017392345.1 Alphaproteobacteria bacterium
GATGTCATGGCCCGAAACATTGCAGAGCTGACCGACACGATTGATTATTATCAGGTAGCAGTCGATGAAACGGGAACGGTTGTTGGTTTGTGCGGCATCGGCAAAGTCAAAGAAGACAATGATTATGGCCTTAACCTGGGCAAGCATCGTGATGTTTTATATGTTGTGGTTAGTCAAGATTACCAAAGGCAAGGAATCGGCACAATGCTGTTAAAAAGTTGCCTGAGAGATATTCACGATTATCCTGTGATTTACGAGGCATGGGGCGAAATAAAAAACGGCGACGTGAATTCATATAAAATGCTTGCCAAATGTTCGTTTGAATTGTTGGCGGATATGGGAACATCTTTTTATCGCGATCATGGATATTGCCCATATTGCGTGAACAAAGGCAGAAATTGCCGCGCCTGTTTTTGCAAAATTTATATTTATAGATAACCTATGATATCAATGTCATCATCACACCGGCACCAATCATAACGAAACAAACTATCTTTTTAATCATTGCACCGCGTGAAATATCTTCGTGGAATCGCTTGCCGAAAAACCGTGCCAAGATTACACCGTAAAGTGCGACAAAAATTGGCTGAACCGATTGAATCCCGGAATCAACCAAAACCGGAATCAACGATAATGCGAATATAGGACTGAATGAACCAATTTGGTCAAAGAATTCCACAAATAAAAACATGCCGAACTTTTTGCGATATTTGCCAAAGTTTTTAACTATGTCTGTACGCACCGGACGATAGAATATCATCATGAATTGGACAACAAAAGATATAACCGCCACCCAGAATGCCGCCGACACCCAATCGGTATGTCCCAATAATGCCTTGTAAAAAGCACCATCAAACGACAGTATTATCGCCGTTAGGCACATCAGCCAAAAACCAGTATTGATTTTTATATTCGCCTTTGGATTTATATTCAGCAGCAACGAAAACAAAATTATGACGCCAAAGCCAGCATATTGAACCGGATGTAAAACTTCGCCAACAATCAAAAAAGCCCACAATGGTATAAAGACCTTTTCCAATTGAAACAGGGCCGCCACCACCGATGTATCTGTTTTATTCAGTGCGGCATAATACGGAAACTGGTATCCAACATTTATGATGGACAATAACAGCACAAACAACCACGCAGCCGGCGACAAAGAATGAATTGGTCCAAACAGTGGCAAACATAGAATCCCCAGAATATTGGTCAGATTTACATAAAAGATTGTCGTTGGAATACGCTTGAATACTGTGCCGGACACATATGCATCAAAGATATTTGATACCGCATGCGCCATAGGACTGATAAAAGCAACCAAGATACCCAGTAAATTCATAGCATAGGAATTATATCACAAAGAGTTCGAAAATGACAAATTTTTGATGTTTTTCGATGATAAACTTTCGAACTCGGTGAAAGTATTACAAAACAAACAAAAACTTGCCCCGATGGGCAAGTTTTGAAATTCTGGTTGTGCTATATGTGCAATTTGCGAACCGAATTGTTAGAAATTGGGCGAGAGATTGATGGGTTGAAAGAGAAATTAGAATTATCAAATTCGTATTAATTTATTGACTTCTTCTCATATTTTTGATATACTTTCTACGAAACAAAAAGGATGTTATATGAAAGAAGAAAAATTTAATGAAGGAACACTCAACATCTACAAAAAACGTATATACGATGCTGATGTTCTAATTAATCGAGGTATAGGGAAGGCATCAAATGGTGAACATGTCTATGAAACATTTTTTGTTGATGAACCTGGTGCTAAAAATTTGTTCGTGATTGGTCATGATTTACAAACAGGCGATATCAAATTACGCATGCATGATACACCAGCTGATTTTCCAGTTGAAACTTTAAAGCAATTACTGTCTGACATCCGAACAGAATATGACAAAAGAGAAGAATTAAAAAGGAAAGCGTTAGAACAAAACAGAACATTGTAAAATAACTTATTTTACACCGATTGGTCCGAAAGTGGTGATTTTTCACCACTTTCTTAATTTCAACTTTCGAACTCTGTGAAAGTATTATAAATCAAAATAAAACCCGCTTTTATTGGCGGGCTTGTCTATCTTGGTTGGGGCAACTGGATTCGCTCGGTCGGGTTTGCCGACACTGCGCGCAACCCGTAACGATTTGCGGGCGCGTTGCTTCGCAAATCTACTTGGTTTCGAACCTTTTGCAACGTTCGTTGCAAATGATTCAACCATCCGACCCAGAACCAAAAATTAAAACACCCATTCGGGTGTTTGAATTTCTTGGTTGGGGCAACTGGATTCGAACCAATACTAGCGGAGTCAGAGTCCGATGTTCTACCATTAAACTATGCCCCAAGGTGCCTTGGATTATATACCCCCGCTTTTCCTTTTGCAATACTTTTCAATATACAATTTTATTTTTCCCGAATATCGGTTAAAATCGGTTTTTTGGGCGAACGACCATATTTTTTAACAAACGCCTGTGTCGCCGATTCAATTTTTTTCAAATACTCTTTCCGTGCATTTTCCATAACCTTCGCAAATCTATCGACAAAATCTTCTTTGTCTCTCGAAAGTTCTGCATACTGGTTTTCTAACCTATTGAGCCCCAATCTAGCACTGCTTTCTTCACCGCCCAAGCGAAACGCATCACTATCTAAATTGCGCAATTCATCATCTTCCTTACGTGTCCACGGATCCAACGGATGTCGATACGCATGCAATAATCCATTAAAAATAGATTTTGCATCATCCAGCCGCTTTTTTTCTTCCTTGTTACCAAAAATCGTCCACGGATGCCCAGTAATCTCGGCGATCTTAGTTTTACCATTTTTAACATCCATCAATAAATTAAAATACTTTGAATAAAACTCTCGCTCCGCTTTGGAACCAGATTTTGTCAAAGCCCTAAAGTTCGATTCTAATTCATCAATGTCATTCACACTTTGCCGATACGCATCTCTAGCCTGTGTCTTCTCTCTTATTTTCTCAGCGGTCTTTGCCTGCTTACCGCGAATTCCATCATATTTTTTTCGTTGCTCTTTCTCTTCTTTTTTGCACTCTGATAAATTTTGTTCTATCTCTCTGGCGACCCTGCCAAACCTTTTATCAAACAAACTTAGCAATTTATAATCATACGCATACATTCCAAACACAAGATACCGGGAAAGTTTTTTATACCAATCCTTGTCCACAGGTGCACGTTTTATCAGCAACTCTAACATTGCCCTGTCTTGGGTTTCCGTTCTTTTGCCCCGCCCAGTACCAGCATATATCTCATATATATCCGATGCGTCCATTCCCGCAAGGTCACTTGCCGATATTTTTCTAAAAATTCCCGCCGACAAGCCAATAATTTCCTTCACAGGAACTTTTTTACCACTTTTTATTTTTTTCACAATTTCTAATTCTTTCTCATCCCTCTCGGAAATATCGCGCATGCGCCCACGGATTGCCTTGTCCTGTGCTTTTTCCAAACGTGTTCTTTGGGTTCCTGTATCTTGTTCCCAACGTTCGGTAATACCCTTGAACAAGCCACCTTTTGTTTGTTTTTCAATTTGCATTGCTATCGCAGCCAATTTTTGATGCAATGGATTATCGACATCAAAACGTTGCCCAACAGTCAAATTTATTTTGTTTTTGTAATCCAACAAAGCCAAAACAATCTGTGCATCAAGACTTTTAAGAACCGATCGCCACACTCCATCAGCAAACACATCCGCCAACATATAAACTAAATATTCTGGATAATACATTTTTAAACTGAAAATATTTTCATCGTTACCTGTAAACCTGGCCACGGGTGGTTGTGAATAATAATATTCCAAATTATTTTCCCCAAAATCACGCAAGCAATCTTCTACAAAATTTAATTTATCCGATTTCTTTTTATATTGTGCAAGCGTGTTTTTCAAAAGCTGCTTAACAAATAAATACTCTGTATCGTTATCATAATTTACACGATACGCCAACAGGCGTTTTTTATCAAAATCTGGTGCCAAAACATAATCTTTCATAATTTCATTAATCTTGTTAGTACTACCGGCACTATGTCTCGCCTTCCATATTGGTTCATCCGTTTTTTTCCTTGCCTGAATAAAATCATCATATGTTTTTATTTGAATCATTATAAATCCTTTGTTTTATATGCGATAATTATACCACAAAAATCCCGAAAGTATATAAAAAATCGCCTTTGACACCCACCGAATTCGTTCCTGTGGCGCATGCACGGCGCAATAGATAAAATCATAGAAAACAACCAAAAGGAACAAACATGAAAACCAAAATCACTATTTCATTTCTTGCCATTGCCATCGCAACCATACAAAGCGCAAACGCATGCACCGGCATCACACTAACCGCGGCGGACAAATCTTTCGTCCTTGCGCGCACCGTCGATTGGTCGGGTTCGGAAATGGATAACCTGTACGTCATCAGTCCGCGGGACCACACCGAACAATCATTACTGCCCGACGGGTCAAAGGATGGTATGAAATTCACATCTAAATACGGCTTTGTTGGTCTTGGCATGCAAAGGCCCGAATTCATCGTTGACGGCACGAACGAGGCTGGACTTTCCGCCGCCCTATTCTATTTTCCGGACTATGGCAAATATGTGCCGTATTCATCGGCCGATAACGCAAACACCCTTGCGGATTTCCAGGTTGTATCATGGATACTGTCGAACTTTTCAAGCATTGACGAAGTAAAATCCGCGATGGACACCGTAAACGTCGTAAACATTGACCCCACTGCATCAACTGTTCATTGGCGCATCGCCGAAGCATCTGGGCGCGTGGTCGTCATGGAAATTATCGATGGCATACCAACATTTTATGAAAACCCATTGGGCACCATCGCAAATTCGCCAGAATTCACGTGGCATTTAACGAATCTTGATAATTATATCAATTTGCAATCCGGCACAATCGCGCCGACGGTATTTGGGCCGATTAAATTGCAATCGTTAAGTCATGGAACGGGCTTGCTCGGCCTGCCCGGGGACTTTTCATCGCCGTCACGCTTTGTCCGCGCATCGTTTTTCAAGAATTATTCAATAACGCAACCCGATGCCGCCGCCACGATTAAACAGGCGTTTCATATACTTAACAACTTTGATGTTCCGTTCGGCACGACCCAGGCGGCAAAGTCGGGAACTTTCGACATGCCGTCCGCAACCCAGTGGACAATCGCAACCGATATTACGAATCGGAAAATTTACTATCACACAATGTATAACCGCACAATTCGTCGTATCGACATGAACACAATTGATTTTGAAACCGTACCGTTCCAATCGCACCCATTGGATACAGCGCGCGCCGAAACGATCTTTGACGTGGCGATTGACACGGAATAAAAACTAAATTTGCCTTTTGTAAAAACAGGGTTATAATCAACACCGTTTAATACAAAAGGAGTGATTCATGAAAATAAAACCATTTGCGGGTGTACGCCCACCAAAAGAATTTGCGGCCGAAGTGGCATCGCGTCCATACGATGTCTTAAATTCAGCCGAGGCGAAGGCAGAGGCCGGTGAAAAATCACTGTTGCATATTATTAAACCAGAAATCGATTTTGACCCGATTGCCGACGAACACAGTCAAGCCGTTTATGACAAAGCGGTTGAAAATTTCAAACTGTGGCAAGACCGCGGTTGGTTGGTCCAAGACGACAAAGAAATGTATTATATCTATGCCCAAACAATGGACGGCCGCACCCAATATGGACTTGTTGCGGCGGCAAATGTCGACGATTATATGACTGGAAAAATCAAAAAGCACGAACTTACGCGCAAGGATAAAGAAGACGACCGTATGATTCACGTGCGCATTCAAAACGCAAACATCGAACCGGTGTTCTTTGCGTATCCCGATGTTGCGGAAATGAACGAAATCGTTGAAAACTTTGTTAAAAACAATGCACCCGAATATGACTTTACCGCCGCCGACGGTTTTGGTCATAAATTCTGGGTCATTCGTGACGATGCAATCAACGCGCGCATTACCGAAATCTTTAAAGACATACCGGCACTTTATGTTGCGGACGGCCACCATCGCACTGCGGCGGCGGCACGCGTCGGTGCGGAAAAGCGCGAACAAAATCCGAATCATACCGGAAATGAAGAATACAATTTCTTCCTTGCCGTGATTTTCCCAGAAAGCCAATTAAAGGTTATCGACTATAACCGCGTGGTCAAAGATTTGAACGGACTTTCGGCGGACGAATTCTTGGCGAAACTGTCGGAATCATTCGAAGTAAAAGAAATGGGAACGGATATTTACAAACCGAATAAATTGCACAACTTTGGAATGTATTTGAACGGCAAATGGTATTCGTTGACGGCCAAACCCGGAACATACAACGACAACGACCCAATCGGTGTGTTGGACGTGACGGTTCTTTCGAATTTGGTGTTCGACAAGATATTAAACCTTGGCGACCTGCGTACCAGCAAGCGCATCGATTTCGTCGGCGGAATCCGCGGCCTTGGTGAACTGCAAAAACGCGTGGACAGTGGTGAAATGGCGGTGGCCTTTGCACTGTACCCGGTCACAATGCGACAAATTATCGACATTGCGGACACCGGCAACATTATGCCACCCAAGACAACATGGTTTGAACCAAAACTGCGCAGTGGTTTGGTAATCCACAAATTGTCATAGACAGTGGAAAGTGTTAGTATAAGTCCGTCACGACCGCGGCGCGGCGTGCCGCGACGGGTGATTAGTGACGGGCGCGAACGCGCCCGTTTCTTTTTCAATTTTTTTTCAACGACTATACGGACCAAACAATTCCGGCAAAACCGTATCCCGAAAATATGTCACATCATCAATTGTTTTTTGCACATCATGCATAAATTTCTGATTCCGGTCACGCACACGCAACGCCAACATTTCTTGCGTTTCGTTATTTTTATTCAACACAGACTTATAACATAACCTTCCTGTAATTTTATTCGCACGTAAAACACGCATCACATCCAATACATAATCATTGTTATACGCCGAAAACACAATATAAAAGCAATTATGTCCAAATAAATTTTTGCCACGTACAATTTTGTAAACTGAAAGTGCAACAGACAAAACATCCGTACAACGCGCATCACGTGACGGCAATAAATCTGCAAAAAAATCATGACAAAGCCCGCACACAAAAACAACCACTTTTCTTGGTGGGAAAGTCTACAAAAGCAAACCACAATGTCAAGATTTTTAGATACCAATCCGGTGCGCCATTTTCATCATAAATATAGATTCATTTCCAAATTCATGCGTATTATTTGGATTCACGCGATATATAAACCCAATTGCCCCATCGGTAAATTCACCGATTTTTTGCCGATACGACGCGTTAAACCGAACCTCACGCGCGTCTGGTGCAATATCAATATCACGCACGCCGGCATTTGAAATTACCAAATCATATCGGTCTTCGTCATCAGTCACAATATCATAGTCGGCATAATCATAATACATCTTTCCATGGCGCACCGCCAACGGCAACGACACCCCAAGCGAAAAATTATGTGCATCAACACCAAGCGAAAACGCATTCGAATCCAATTCAGAAAGCGATATTATCGCGCCACCATCCACACCCGGGGTCGTGCGCGCAAATGTTGCCCGCGCATGCGCACGCACATCATCAAACAAATTCCAATATACACCCGCATCAACATATCGCGTTTCCGCCGCCCCCAATCCCAAAAGCCCAGTTCCCGACGCACCAAGCAATGTATCACTTTCATGCGCAACACCAAAACTTGTTGTCAAACCAAAATTCTTTGCGCGCCACCCAACACTTGATTGCACCGCCGAAAAATTCCCCAACTTCATGGGTTCCAGGTTTGCCGAAATCGTCGGATCATTGGCAAGTAAACCTTCATCCGTAATCGCACCTGAAACACTGCGCGCACCAAAGAACAAATTACCATATTTATATTCCGCACCCACCGACGTCGCATTCGATGCAAGACCAAAAATCGGATTCGACGCACCACCGAATCGTGATTCCCCGTCCGTCAAATAACGCTGATAATCCGCAGAAATTTTCCAAGAATCATTTGCATATTCAAACCGCATATTATCAACACCGCCCATACCGTCGTCATAGTTGCGTTCACCCCTTGTAAAACCAAACGACATATTTCCAACACGCGTCATATTATCGTCATTCGCACGCACACGCAAATCCGACAGAACATCCCCCATATAAAGCGCGTGCCGCCCATCCGACCCAAGTGAAAAATTATTTTTCCAAATACGCGGCAACCGCATTGTTCCATCCACACTTTCCAAGACATCATATGCCGCGGTACTTATCGCGACGCGTCCCATATTCAACGCCCCCGAACCACGAAAACCCGTCGTTGTCGCCGCACGCCAATACGCATTACCCGACGTTGACACAATATCGCCACCGGAATAGAAATACAAATTTGTCCCTGGCGTTGTTGCACGTTCAAGATTTATTACACCATAACCAAAAACTTCCTTGAACACATCCAAATAGTTTTCATTATTGTTATCTATGCGCCACTGATACGACGCGGGCATTTCATACATCGATTGCAAGTGCGCGGCAAGCGCAGATTCCGTAAGTGTTTGTCCGGAACTAAGCCGCCCCAAATATGGTCCATCCGCCGTTAGTGCCATCAACATAAAAATTTGCTGTGGCGTCATATAGTAAAACGCAGACGTCAACACCCCGGCCGCGCCCGCCGCCGCCGCGGTTGCCATTTCATCGGTCACACCAACCGCCGCAAAGCACCACGGATCAATTCCCGCACCACCTGTTCCGGCGGTACCACACGTGCGCGCCTTGTAATAAGTCATACCGTCTGTCGGGTCATTAACCGCCCATTGTGCCAACTGAAATTGATTCGTGTTTGTATCGGTGTTCGGCGCAATTCCGCTTTCGCCCGCCGTGGGCGCACCAACCGCAACAACCGACATAAACAAATGTTCAAGGTTCGAATAAACCAACGGCGCCGCATTTTCAAATGTCGCGGTCATTGGCGCATCCGCCCAACCCGCATTTGTAATTGATGCACCCGTTGAAAAAACCGTCAATGGGGAATACGATACCCCAAGCGAATTAAAAAAAGATGTCGCGTTCGTTTGTGGTAAATTATTGCTATCCGTTGCACCATATGCACCCGCAATTAGATTTCCAAATGTTGTTTCGTAATTACCCGCACCGCCCGCAAGCACCGTTTGAATTGTTGCCGCACTTGTTAAATGCAACGGTTCAATCACATCGGTATTTGCGATAATGCTAACCCGTGAACGCCCGCCGGAAACGTCCCCCGAACGCGCCGCCGCATTCACCATCGCGGAATAATTATAGTAATCCGTTTGCTGCAATTGTTTGTATTGAAGAATAGTCCCCGCGCTCATCAAATATGCACCATCGGCACGCCCATCACCATCTGAATCAATATATAAATACGGATTACCAACACTCATATAACCGCGATAAGTATGCGTTTCATTTGACAGTGTCACCGCATAACCATTAACCGTCACATTCAATTCTTCACTAAACAACGTCACAGTATCACCTGTGGCAAGTTCCGTTCCGGCCATTGAACACGTTCCGACTTCAAGTGGACTTGTCAATTCAACCATATGTGTTCCACCGCCGGTGCGATAAATTGTCATCTGGCCATTTGGCATAAAACCGATATAGTCCGCATTTGAATATCCCGCGGTATTTCCACCAACAATCTTGGCCGAGACATTATCAACGGCCGTGGCCGCATTGTTATAAACCGCCGTCCCCGAATTAGATAAATCGAAAAAACTTAAAAAATTGGAATCTTCCACCGTCGTATCATCAGCCACAGACGACGCATCCGCCCCAGTTATAATTTTGTTATTGTAATACTTGCTGGAAATCATTGTGTTGCTTGCCGGATTTAACGATGACGGCCCGTTTGTTGTTGTCCATATAACTAACTTGTCCGCCAATGATGTATTCGCCGCCGCATTCACACCGTTCGCCGTCACCAAGGCGACATTTACTGGCCGCCCACCTTCGACCGGGTCATTGCCCAAATTATAACCACTTAAACTGAGCGGTGCATACGTACTTGAATCACGCAGTGTCCGCATTCCCAAATACCCGCGTGCAAGGGGCGAATACCCCCGCATCAATAACAAATAATTTTCTTGTTGATTCATAAATTGAAAGTTTTTATATAAAATACTTGTCGTATCCGCCGGGGCGTAATACGACAAATTTTCCGCATAGTTTTTACTTTCCGCCGCCGCATTTGGCAACAACGGCCCATACGGCAAACCATTTGCAAACAAAGGCGCGACCGTTTCGGGGTTATCACCACCGCCACCGGAACCACCACCGCCACCGCCGGCACCACTGCCCGTGTATCCGTTATCGTTTTCCGCATCAAAAACATCGGTCAATAAAAAAAGTCCACCTACAACAACGGCGGCACCCGCCGCCGCCAATATCAGTCCCTGGGCGGTGGACAGCCCACCGAACAACCCACCCGTTCGCTCTGGCGCGCGGCGGGACCTGTATTTTCTAATTTGTTGGTCACACTTTGATGCATCCGCACCATACATCTGTAAAATCTGGGCCGCACGCAGGTCATTATTCATGAGTGCCGTACAAACAAGTGACAACCCCGTCGAATCAACAAAGTTTATATTCGCACCCGCCGCAACCAACGATTGCACCTGGCGAATATCGGCATTTCGCGCCGCGGCCAATAACTGTGACGCCACGGTAAATTCGGTGACAGGCGCCGCATGCACCGCAAACGGACACAAAAACAAAGCAAATACAACCAATCGTATGAATTTCATAAATTCTCTCTGTATCACGCACCATTTTACCAAAAAATGAATATTATGTCTAGCAAAAAAATCGGGGCGGTTGCCCCGATTTATTTTTTATGATTAAAACCAATTAACGACCATTGCAAGGCGTTTGATATGTGATCACAACCGTGCAATGTTTTTCAACAACCTCTGGCTTTGGTTCTGGTTTCGGTTCTGGCTTTGGTTCAATTACCGGTTCCGGTTGAACAACAGTCTTTTTAACAACCTTTTTCGGTTGCGGTCTTGTTGCACGTTCCCAAGTTTGTGTTCCACTATTGCGCGAAGAAACATTGTTACCATTACCCTTGGTAAAGTTGACATCATTGTTGTCACCTTCGACATTTATCATATCACCACCGACATGATAATCTTTTTTGATAACATAAACTGTATCTTTTTTCGGTTCGACGACCGATTTATCACAATCAGCGCACCCCCGTTTACAACCACGCGGGAAACAACAAAGCAGAAAAGGTATCGCAAGCACCGCCGCCGACCCCAAAATCCAGGGACCCAATCCGGCCTTGGCATTATTAGTTTCGCGATTTTCTTGCGTTTCGTTTTCACGCACTTCATCGCAACGATTATCTTCCATATTTTGTGGCATCTGTGCCTCCTTTGTTTTATTTGTTCACGAATATTATAGACAAATTTTTACCCTTGTCAATGGATTTGTTAAAAAAAATTTTTGCGCCCGCGGCGTTTTTCTGATATAATGCAGAACAATAGGCAGGGAGATGAAACGCCACAATATATTCTTTATCGCGACGATTTGCGCGGTTGCGCCGGTTTTGTGCGCGCACGCCGCGGTATCAAAGTGCCAAAAGACCAGCATGCAACGGTGTCTTGATTCCGCGTGTGCAATAAATATCGGCATGAATCCGTCCGCCCGGTGCCAGTATTGTGGCACATCCGCCGCCGGCAATCCACCATCGCAAAAGGGTTTATCAACAATAACCGCGGGGCAATCAACAAAATATGTTTTAACCGACCGCGAACTGCGTGTTGCGCCGTCCGACCCGGGCCGACGGTATATCTGGGCCACAACCGAATGCATTAAACGGTTGCCCGATTGCACGGCGGACGATGTATCCGACATATACGACAAACTTATTGAACAATCGTGCAAGGCCGCGGGCATCAGCATGCAAACCGCAAGCGCGATGCAAACAATAAACAAAAAGCCGACAAAATCATCATGCAACGACGCACTTACCGTATGTATGAACAAAAAGTGCGGCACAACATTTGAAAACTGTGCCGAAGACGCGATATTCACCCGTTCCATCGCCGAATGCGCGGCGGAATCGACGGGTTGCGACGATTACATTGCGGAATTTAGAACAAGCGTAACAAACGACCGAAAAACCGCGGCGGCGCGGCGCGAAAGCGTGCTACAAAACCTGGTCAAAGATTATCAAAGTACGCGTGAATCCAAGGTTGCCGGTGCAAAAACAAACTGTAAAAACAGAAAAACATTTGAAAACTGCGTCACCGCGACATGCAACAATAATATGCCAAACAAATGCGACAACAACAAAACCGAACGGTCAATGGCGGAAAGGTTGTGTCAGTTCTATAAAACGGCATGCACGGTATTAAAATAAAATGAAAACGAATTTGAAAATTTTTTGCGGGCTTTCGATTTTCGCGATTATTGCGGCGACAAACACATTACACGCGGCAACCACGTCCGTCGTCAACAACAAAACGTCACAGTTTAATGATGTACTGTCGGAAATGGGCGCAAATGCGACCGATTCGTCGAACGCCGCACTCGCCGAAACAATTCGGCGGCAACGCGCATTGCTTGATGCGGCGGGCGATACAGGTGCGACCACAACCGGCGGAACAAACATAACAACGGCGAACGCGTGCGACGCGGCATTGCGTAAATGTATGTCGGAAAAGTGCGGTGCGGATTTTACAAAGTGCGCATCGGATTCCACAACCGTTTGGGGCAACAAAATGGACGCGTGCCGTCGAAACACAAAATGCACCGGCCACGAATACACATTACTTGCGCCGGAAATCTTGGCGGACCGGGATGCGGCAATTGAACTTTCATATTATAATTCCGTTGTGAATTGTGGCAACCGCTATAACAATTGCATATTTGGAATTTGTGGCAAATCATTGGAAAATTGCCTTTCCAAATCCGCGGGCGACAGTGCGATTGCAAAATGCAAATCAATCGCCGACGAATGCCGTGAACAGGATAGTGGCCTTGCCGCACGCGTGATGGGCGTGTTTGGCGACCGGCGAAACATCGCCGCCACAGAGGCACAAAGGGACGAAAAACGCCTTTACGAATTGCGCGATTTAATGCGCACCCAATGCACACGATTCGGCGCAATGTTTGACGAAAGAACACTTGATTGCGTATATACCGTGAATTTCTTTGCGGGCGCGGACAACACACTTATGGCATCAAAGAAACTTTATTCCGGCGACACATTCCAATGCACACCGGATTGGTTTGGTGTTGATATCACAACATATATGGAAAATGCCCAAAGACTTACCCGGTCGCAAACATCCGCATCCGCGGCGGCAATGGGTGCGGGCCTTGGGACGGCGGCGTCACTTTGGACATCGGGCGCGGTGACACGTGCAATAGATACACAAAACGCAGAAAAACAGGCCAAAGAAAAATGCACGGCCGTCGATGGCGAATGGGTCAGTGCCGGATTCAACCAAGGCAGCAAATGCGACATGCGCAAACCAAAGGCCAATTGCGAAGGCCAAGGTTACACATGGGACGACAAAACCGGCTGTTCCGGTGGGAACAATAACAGCACAAACAACAGCGGTAATAACCCCAACCCCACAGGTAACAAACCATATGATACACTCACCAACATATTAAACAAAAACCAAGACCTTAGCAACACAATAGCCACCGTCGCAAATTGCATACAATATAATAATCAAACCGAATGCGAAAAAGCAGATGGTTGTACCTGGGGCGCCCCAAATGAAGAAAGCCCAGACAGCAAAGGTTGTATCGCAAAAATAGATTCATCAACCGGGGGTGGGAGTAATTCGATAACAGATGATAAACAACTTAATAAAAACAATACCAAATCCGCTAAAGCTGATCTTGTAACTGTATCCACAAAGGTCACAACGATTGCTGGTAATAAAATATCCGCCACAGTAACATGTGGCGATATAGTTGGAAAACCGAACATATTGGGTAATATCGCCCTAAGAAACGTTCCAAAAAACACCACTTGCACGGTAAATGCAAACAATTGTCAATCAACGACATTTAATATAGAAAATATTCCAAAAACCACAACACTTACCTGCGAAAAAATTGACGATTGTTTTGATTCCCATGGTAATTGGAAAAGCGATGCTTGCGATTGTGGAGACACAAGAAAATTGAATGGCACAAAATGCGAGAATAAAACAATAACCGAACTATGTGAAAAAGATTGTCAAAAATATGCGAAAGATTTGAACCAAAATAATCGATTTACACAAATTTCAACCACACGAGATTCAAATTGTTATTCTCATTGTGATGATGTGTTTAAAGAAAAATGTAACAGCATATCAGGGGTTTGGCAAATGACAAAAACATGCAATACTGATGCTTGCAAATACGAATGTCATTCCCCAAGATAGGCAACGCTTCTTATTATTTCCACTTACACTAACACTTTTCACTAACTCTTCCCTGCCCTGCACAACCGGTCTCCCCTTCTTCCCAAGAAGGGGTGGATTGTGAGCAACGCGAACAAGACGGGGTAATTCTTGGCGCACCGCGCCAACATGAACCCATACCCCCCGGCGGTTCCGCCGGACCCCTTTCCACAGGAAAGGGGACTACCCAACAACCACTCCAACTAACTCTTCCCTGCTCTTCACAACCACTATCCCGTCCGATGCCCATTCGGCGGAATTTTTATCCAAATCCATAATACTATCGGTCCCCAGGTACAAAATCGGTTTCAAACCACGTTCTTCCCGCGCCCGCCGCAATGCCACAATCGGCGAAGGCCGCTGTTTCCCCGCCGCAAACCAATCAATTTCGTCCGGCACCCAGAAATCTTCGTCATCGTGCACCGCAATCGCATAACCGTTCGCAACAATTAAATCATCATGCGCCTTGGCATCAATCCCCGCCGCACGCAGCCACGCACATACCTTTTCAACCGGGCTTTCGCCCGCGGGCGCGGCCCCGTCCGACGGCGCACCGTCATTATCATCATCAAAATTTATATCGGCAAAGACTGGCACATCCGCCGTATCCGCCGACGCATCCATATCAAAGTCCGTTGGTATCGGCATCGCACCATACGCCGCCACATCTTCGGATTTTGCCGCGCCCACCGGTTCGGCGATTGGTTCACGCGCCGGCTCAACCGAACCCGCCGCCCCCACCGGCGCAACAGGCATCGCCGTATCTGGCCCTGGTACATTTTGGCGATTAAACACCGACATTTGCCGCGCGCCATAGTTTTTCTGTGCCCGCATAAATGTTTCGCGCATCTCCATCGGCACACCCGCACGAACCGGCGGCAAAGTTTCCCGCGCCGTCACAACCGGCACAACCGGTTCGGGCTTTGGGGCCGGCGCCGTTTCGGTTAAACACTTTGGCAACGGCAACTTAACCGGCATTTCTTTATTTCGCACCGTCAACACCGTTGTCGCAACATAAAGTGGCACCGCCGCCAAAACCAAGATTCCAAACACCGCACCCGCAAACCCATGCAATTGCAAATGTAAAAGTTTCGTCAAATGCGCCACCGAAAACATATTAAAATTAAACAGCCCGCGCAAAATCGCCCACATCACGAACACATAAATCCCCGTCCACGCAACCGCGCGCCAAAAATTCGCAAAAGATTCCTTTTTATCACTCATTTACACTAACTATTATAGACATATTTTTCTTTCTGTCAATAAAGTATTTATTTTTATATTTTTTTCAAAAAACACTTTTTTATTACCTTTTTCTATGGTATAATGTCACAGATAGAAAGGAGGGTTTTTCATGCGAAATATGCTGAAAACTGTATGTAAAAGTGTAACATGCTTATCAATTATCGCAATCGCGACCGCGGCTTTTGCGGTGACGGACGTATCACGCGGAACGGCAACCGCGAATCGTGGACGTGGCACGGCCAATGCGCGTATGCCGTCTATTCCTATTTTGCCGGTAAGTGCCGTTGGAAATATGACCGTTAGCAGTAATGACATCGACCCAAAGCCAACGCCACAACCGAAACCAACGCCAACACCGACGCCGACACCGACACCGGACCCAGATCCAACCCCGGATCCCGACACACCGGTTCCACCGGCACCAAATCCGCCGACCCCGGAATGCCCCGATGGCGGTGTGGAAAATTCATCCTATTCTGTCGAAAACTGTATGAACGATGTTTTGGGCTGTGTCAACGGCGGCGCATTGCCAAACGGCATAAATTCGCTGTTTAACGAAGACCTGCGCAATTCCATCGTAAATGGCATGGGGCTTTGTTTGACCCAAGTGGAAAAGTGTGTTTCCACCGTTCGTCGCAATTGCCAATATGTTTACGCATCGACATCGGATGTATGGCTTGACTTTAACGCACGCAAGGTTCAACCGGAATACTATGCGTTCGTTTTGCGTCAAACGGGCCTTACCCCGACCCAGGCAGAAAACACATGTTTGTTGCTTGACCGCAACACATACGGTGCGGCGTTTAACGCGGTTTCCGTCAGTGATAACGTGACATCTGAATACGACCAACGCGTCGGCGCATACAACAGTGCAAAAAATGATTCACTTAGCAAACTAAACCCACTTGGTGCGCGTGTAAATGATACCGGCATTGATGGCAAGCGCGGATACTATGCGCGTTGGGACGCGGAAAACGCACAATGCTTGTTGCGCGTGGCGGCGTATAACAAAGACACACCAATTACCAACAGTTGGCTCTTTGGTGCGGTTGGCGATGATGCAATGGCCGAAGTGTGGCGTGCGACCGGATCTTCGTTCACATGCAACAAAGATTTGTTTGGATTCTCACTTATGCCAACAACAAAAACGGTTGCGGCGACCGCAATTCCCGGTGGAACATTACTGGGTGCGGGAATCGGTGCATTGGCGGGCCACGGCGACCGCAACTTTGATTGCACAATTGAATCTATGCGCAACACGTTGCTAAAAGAATTGCAAGACAACCAAAAAATTGGCGCAATAAATCAATATATTTCATCGGATTTGTCCAGCACATCAAAATCGATGACACTGGGTCAATGCCGCGAAATTGTTGACCTTTACGATATGTGGGAAATGGGCAAAGAAGCAGTCAACACATGTCGCGAACCAGGAACTTCTTCAACCAAACAAGACAAATGCACACTAGAAACCGCCGGACTTCATTTTGATTGCGAAGGCGACGAAGCGTATATAAAACAATGCTTATCTAATGCTATAGAACTATTTTGTACAACCGCGCCTTGCGCATGTGATGCATTAAAGAACGAAACAAATATCGAGACATTTAAATCGTTTGGTAATGTTGAACCTGAAAAAATTAAACAAGCAATCATTGATTGGGTCAACCAACACCCAGACGCATGTTCCAAGAACTGTTCCGGCAATACAACCACAACCGAAACACACGAATGCAGATTTGTTAACCTGAATCAATCATGGCGCGACGGCACAGATGTGTATTGCAGCCGCAGCACCGAATGCCTTGGCAAAGACGAATTCAAACGGCAACTTAACGCACTTGACAAGATATTCAATTCAATTGAAATCATAACACAGGGCGAAAAAGGCAACCGTCTAAAAACAACATTGGTTGGCGCGGGCATTGGTGCGGCAACCGGTGGAACGGCAACGGCAATCACAGCGTTTGTTGAAAAGAACAACATCAATTGCCGCGTGGCGGACGGCCTGGCCAAGGTTGGATTCGGCAAGTCATATTCAATCGACCGTCTGCGCGACTTCTATGTCAAATGGGCGTTGAATTTGCCGTCAACAATTGCGCCGACCGCGGTTGTCACGAACTGTGATAACTGGTCATTGACATGCGCGTTGTTCACGGATGCCAATGAATGCAGGAACGCAAAGTTCAACTATCGTCCGGGCAATTTGTCCAGCACGACATTGGTGACGAATCCATGCACCCCATCGGGCAGTGCCTGTATCGCGAACATCGGCGTGGCACAATCGTATGGCGCATGCCTTGTGAACCCGACACCAAATCCAGGGGATGAACCGGATCCAAATGCGGGATTGTCGCGGGTATCGGACTGTAACGAATGGATTGACGCATGTAAAGTATTCACCAACGAATCCAGTTGTAATTCGGCCAAGGTAATATATGTTCCGCGTTCCATGCGTGTTTCGAATGCATGCAAATATCAATCGCGGATCAAAGAATGCCGCCCAAGTGCGCAAAAGGCAAAACAGTACTTGGACGTAAACAATTGTCCGATACGACTTGAATAAATCATGTGGTGTCCACTATAAACGTCCGCCCCGCGCGGACGTTTTTTTATCCCCTTCTTTCCAAGAAGGGGTGGATGGCGAAGCCAGACGGGGTAATTTTTATTTATATTCCCGCTTGTTTAGATTCTTTTTTTATGATAAAATACAGAGAATAGTAGAAGGGGGTTTCTTTTGAAACGGTTATCTTTTGCATTGATAATTTTTGCATGCACATCCGCCGCATTCGGCGCAACGCGCCAAGATACAGTTGCACGTTCAGCAACGGCGCCACGTGTTTCACGTGCGCCACAAAATACCGGCACAACAAACGCAACACAATCAACAACACGCGCCGTCACATCACGCAGTGCAACAACGCAACAAAACACGCCGCCGGTCGCGCGTGGGCGCGCCGCGGTACAAACCCCAACAACAAACGCACGCGCGGCGAAACAAAGCGTAATTAGCACCGGAACCAAGGTCGCGGCCGCCACGGAAAACACTGCGGTTGACCAAGTGTGCTGGGCCAAGTTCAGCGGTTGCATGGATTCATTTTGTATGTTGGACAACGCAAACGGCGGCCGTTGTATTTGCAGTGATAAAAACGCCGAATACGACGCAATACTCCAAGAAATTCAAAACTTGGACGACCAAAGTTATCAACTTGCGACCGTCGGTGTCGAACGCATTGAAATGGGCGACGCGGTCGATGCGGTTATGTCAAAAACCGATTCGGTGACAAAGCGCGTGACGGCGGACGCGGCGAAATCTAAACGCCAATCATTGGATTTAAGTTCATGGAATTCGCTGGACCTGGACTTTGATGCCGACGCCGAAGACATTTTTGACTTTTCATCGGACGGCGTTTCAATTGCCAACAAAACCGGCGATGCACTTTATCGCGCGGCGGCAAAACTTTGCAGCGCACAAATTCCCGAATGCAAATCGCAATCGACATTGATGGATTTAATGTATAAACAGCGCGTGCGTTCCGATTGCACCGCGTATGAAAATAGCCTACGCGCCGCCCGCACACAAAGCGCACAAAAACTTTACGCCGCACAAAGCGCCATGCGCGAAGCCGCATTGGAACAATACCGCAACGCGAACAAATACGACCTTGGGCAATGCACGGTGCAATTCAAACAGTGCATGCAAACAACGGGCGGTTGTGGCGATGATTTCACCGGTTGCGTTGATTTGGCGGCGCGCGCAAATTCCATGGTCGGCCTAACCGGCAACACAACCACCCGCAAAGAAAAAACAATCAAAGGCACATCATCAAAAATAAAAATTTCCGCCGAAACGTATGATACGTTAGAGGCGAAAAAAGCCCTGTGTATGACCGTAACCCAAGAATGCGTCAATGTCCGTGACCAAGTATGGGACGCCTTTTTGCGAGAGGCCGCACCACAAATAAAATCTGCAGAATTGATTGTGGAATCGAACCTGCGGACATCTTGTATTTCAAACATATCAAACTGTTTTCAAAAGGCATGCCACGACACAATGGATCCCAATGACCCAGAGGGTTCATATGACATGTGCCTTACACGGCCGGACACATTGCGTTCGGTGTGCAAGGTTGAAATCGACCCGTGCGAAGCCGCCGAACCGGCAATCATGGACTATGTCCGCGCGCGGTTGAAATCCATGCGCGTTGATTCATGCACCAACGAATTTAAGGCATGCTTGCAATCCGAAGACCGCTGTGGCGAAGATTACACACAATGTATTGGATTGGACACCGACACAATCGTCGATATGTGCCCGGCGGAAAAATTAACGGGTTGCACATACAAATACGGAAGCGATACAAAAACCGTAAAACAAACACTTGCAGACATCGCCACCGGCATATTCCTGAACATAGACAACAACATGCTAACGGCATGTCAAAAGGCCGCCAATGCCGCAATGATAAAGGTCTGTGGCAGCACGGAAAATTGCAACGAATTGATTGCGGACAATGGTTTGGGATCACGTAGTTTAGAGTATAAAATATGTGAATACTACGGCAACGAAAATAACATCAGCATCAACTACAATCAATGTCGTCCAAATATAGATATGATTACCGATATAGAATTAGGACGAAATTCCAGTGACCTTGTTACCGGATCTGATGGCAATATAAATTATACACCAAACACAGAAAAACCATTTGCAGGAGTCATTGATGGTATTATATATTGGGATAGTGTCACAATAACCAATGATGGTTTAATTAGTACCAGTGAATACTATGATAACTTGGAACAAAAAGACAAAGACGAAGAAAATGGCCACATTGCCGAAAACAATCCTCAGCACGGTGGCGATCGCCAAGGTAATCAAACACCTAATAGACCCAATGGTTCATCAGGTAGCGGATCATATGGTAATGGTTCAGGTGGCATGTCCAATGGTATATTATCAGGCAATGGTAGAAGAACAGATATCACAGAAGATCAAATGCATCGCATCAATGACGAATTGGCGGCTTTACAAACAAACATTCAAAACACAATCAATGCAATCGAATCCGATCCAAAGGTTCAGTTCTGTATGAGTGGTCGTGAATTTCAAGGTTATAAAGAAATGTTAGGTGCAAAGGGCAACAAAACACGTTTCCCACAACTGACCGCACAAATGCGAAGGATTATATCGGAATCGGCATTATCACAAACCAAAGCGAACTACTATGCAAAGTATGATGAATTAAACGCAAAAATGCTAAAAGATTATTCGAAGATTGCCGAACGCAAAGCTGAAATTGCCGGACAAAACAGTAAAGATCAACGTCGTGAAATTGCACGTCAATCCTGTTTGTACATGGCAGATATGTCAACACTTGCACGTTCAGCCGAACCACCACGAAGTGCTGGGGGGATTGTTATAGGGTCAGTAATGGTTGTTGGTGGGGCAGTAGGGGCATTCTTTACTGGTGGTGCAACAACGCCCATTGCAGTGGCTGGGATGGGGTTATTGAGCAATGAACTTAAAACACCATCATCCGCTAACGGTGACGATAAAGAACCTGATCGCCAGCCTCTTGTTTCATCCAAAAAAATGAATCAATGGAATTATAGAGAAACGATTACTACAACATTTGATTGGGAAAACTTGGTTTGCCACAAATGTGTTCGTTCTACACCTTGTGAAAAGACAAAGAACCCGTTAGTTGGTGACAAATATTGCGATCTATGGGGTGAAGAAACAGAAACATGCACCGACACCCAATTCTAAACCCTGCCCGCAACCGCGGGCATTTTTATATGTAAAAATTCCACCAAAATCCTTGACTTTTCGAAAAAAACGCTATACAATGCGCGGGCATGCAAAGGTTTGTGTGCGGCCGATTGGCGAAAATGATAAACTAAGCTAAAAGGAAATATAAATGATTGAAAAAAACTGGATGGCTTTGATAAAGCCGAAAAAACTGAATATCACCACCGATGAACATAATCCGAACATGGCCAAATTGGTCGCGGAACCGCTTGAAAAGGGCTTTGGTCTTACGCTTGGCACGGCGTTGCGTCGTGTTCTGTTGTCTTCACTCCAAGGTTGCGCGCCACTGTATGTTAAAATCGAAGGTGTTCAACACGAATTTTCAAGTATCCAAGGCGTGCACGAAGATGTCGCGGATATTTTACTGAACCTTAAGGGTGTTTATTTCAAGGCAAATTCCGAAGGTCAGCACAAGGTTGCGTTGCATGTGACCGGGCCGGCGGTTGTCAAGGCGGGCATGATCGAATGCACCAGCGCAATAGAGGTTATGAACCCCGACGCGGAACTTTGCACATTGGACAAAGGCGCGCAATTTGATATGGAAATCACACTTGGCACGGGCCGCGGCTATGTTCCGGCGAACGCACATGCCGATGGATTGCCACTGGGCGTGATTCCGGTTGATTCAATCTTTTCACCAATTTTGAATGTCGCGACCGTGGTTTCGGAAACCCGTGTTGGGCAATCAACGGACTATGACAAATTGGAAATGACCGTCAAAACGAACGGCAGTGTCACACCCGAAGACGCAATCGCATTTGCGGCGCGCATCTTGACCGACCAATTGACTTTGTTCATCAATTTCGAAGACCCAACGCAAATCGCGGCACCGACCGAAGAAGAAGTCGCCAAGGATGCGTTGCAATTCGATCCGAAATTGCTGAAACGCGTGGACGAACTGGAATTGTCTGTGCGTGCGAACAATTGTTTAAAGAACGACAAAATCAACTGGCTTGGCGAATTGGTCCAAAAGACCGAGGCGGATATGTTAAAGACCCCGAACTTTGGACGCAAGTCATTGAACGAAATCAAAATCCAATTGGAAGCGATGGGCCTTGGCCTGGGGATGGAAGTCCCGGGTTGGCCGCCGGAAAACATCGCAGAATTGGCAAAAAAGTATGAGGATCCGTATAAATAAAGAGTGATACGATGAAAGAAAACACTAAGAACCCGAAACAAGGACAGGGTAAAAACGCTTATGACGGATTTCAATGTGTGGTTGTGTGCCCACTTTCGAAGTTTAATGAAGCGAATAGGCGGTTTAGCACGTTTACGCGTGTGGGCTCTATGTATATCGTTAGATAAACGCGTGTTGCTGAATCACTGATTTGGGGCACGAAAAATGGTGCAATCCCGGAAAACCGGGCGGAAACAGAATAAAGGAGTAACCGATGAGACACCAAAAATCTGGTCGCACTTTTAATCGCGACACAAATGCACGCAAGGCCTTGTTTATTGGGCTTGCGAAAAACCTGATTGAAAAAGAACAAATCAAAACAACTTTGCCAAAGGCCAAAGATCTGCGCAGTGTCGTGGAAAAATTGGTTACCCGCGCCAAGGTTGATACCGTTGCGAACCGCCGCCTGACCGCGTCGGAATTGGGCAACGCGTGCGATGCAACCGTGAAAAAATTGTTCACGGTGCTTGGGCCACGCTATGCGAAACGTCCGGGCGGATACACCCGCGTGTTAAAGGCCGGTTTCCGCTATGGCGATGCCGCACCGATGGCGATTATCGAATTCATTGACCGCGATGTGAATGCGAAAAAACCACAAAAACCAGAGGTCGCCGCGGCCAAGGCCGAAGAAGCGACCGCAACCGATGCGCCCAAGGCACCCAGGGCACCAAAGGCCGAAAAAACAACCAAGGCACCGGCCAAAGAACCGGCGGCGAAAAAAGCCAATACAACGGCGAATAAAACCGTTGCGGTAAAACGCCGCGCCACCGGGAAATAAAAAGTTGTTGATCATTTGTAATTAACGTCATACCGCCGTATCGGGCCCCACGAAAAACGCGCGGCGTTTTTGTGGGTGATTTCAGGCGGTATCTTGTTGAACTTCGACAAATGCAAAGAGATACCGCCTTTCGGCGGTATGACGGAAAAAAACACGGGCGCGTTCGCGCCCGTTTATTCCAGAGCATGAAGTTCCCCTTTCCTATGGAAAGGGGTCCGGCTGAACAGCCGGGAGGTATGGGTGATAAAAAACATTATTACCACTACCCCGGCGGGATTCCCCGCCACCCCTTCGCCAGCGAAGGGGAATTACCGTCCCACATTAAATTCATCGCCATAGCCGGCTACGGATTGACCACCGATATAACAACCGATGTCTTCGAAACCTTGTTTAACCTGGGCCTTTTTGACAAGGTTCGCCGTCACAATTCCGCCAACGGTCCCCAAAACAACACCCGCAATACTGTCCGATGCAAGACGCGCGGTGTTAAATTCGCCGTTTTCATCACGCCATACATTTTTTTCAAACCCACCAATCGTTGCCGTTAAACTGTTAAATTTGCTGTCCAGGTCGCTTTCCAAACCCGCAACATATTTTGCCGTCCATTCACATTTGCCATTTTTGATTTCTTTGTTTGGATTGTCACATTCTGTTCCGTTTAATAAATTATCATTATTCAGTAAATTAGCTGAATATGTTATACATTGGTGTAAATCATGGTCATACCGTTTTTTGTCATCTATACATTTGCATTTGTATGGTCCATCGTTTATTAAATTAATTTCCACTTCACAACGACAAAAAGGACCTTCAGACCATGGTGCAGTACCACCAGACAGAAAACATTCTCTATCCAACGAATCAAATTTATCATAATCATATTTACAAATAGTGTCCTTCTGTATCGCCCATCCTTCCCTTTCATTTCCGTAACAAATCGATCTTTCATCAAAACCCGTTGCACAATTATATCTAGCTCTATTATGTGTATTTATTACTGTTTGCAAGTCGTCACCACATTTTGTATTCACATAGAAATCTTTCCATTCACCCCGAGCATTGCATATTTGCGCTGTAACTTTAAGTGGTGTCCATACAACATCATCAATATCACAACCTTTATTATCATCATGACCATTTTTATCATGGTGTGTACCACAGAAAACAAATGTTCCGGCATTTGAACCTGTATTTTCTAATAAAACATACGAAGAAATAGAATTATAATCTATATCAGAGGCAAGTATTGGTAAACATTTTCCACAAAACGCAAAATTAATAAAACCCAAATAAAAATATAACGCAAATAAAATTTTTTTCATAGTTTTTTCTCTCTTTTTTACCCATACCCCGTCGCCGTTCGGCGACACCCCTTTCCCCAGAAAGGGGAATTAAAAAACCACCGAATTGCTTCAAGTGGTTGGAGATTAACGACTACGTTCCGAGGAAATAGTGGGCTTATTCTATATACCCACTGCCCTCCAACCACACGTGGTTGGAGATGTTTTATGTCCCCGCGGACACTCGGAATCGTGGGTCATTACACCCCACCGACGGAACACCCGCCGGCATATAAATTTTACCATAAAATGACGGTTGGTGCAAGAGCGTTCGTAAAAAAGAAAATAATTCCAGAGAATCGTCACACCGCTGAAGAGCGGTGCCCAGGCATCGCGACAGCGATGACTTGCCCCGCAGGGAATGCGATGTGCGCTTTGCGACATCGCACCACTACCCCGTCCGCGTTCGCGGCCACCCCTTCGCCAGCGAAGGGGACTTGTCTGCGACGCGATCGCGGCATTTGCTATCGCAAAGCCGGATGGATACCGCCCTTCGGCGGTATGACGGAAAAAAACACGGGCGCGTTCGCGCCCGCACCCGTCACGGCCACGGTACCGCTTTGCGGTGACGGGACGGACTTACACCTTGTCTCGCTGTAGCAATAGCGAAAGCGGATAACACTAAAAAACACCCTTTCGGGTGTTTTTTCTTAAACTCTACGCACTTTCTTTGGACGACAACCGTTGTGCGGAATACGCGTTGTATCGGTAATACTTTGCACAACCAACCCGGCATTAGCCAAACCACGAACCGCGGATTCACGACCCTGACCAATTCCGCGCATAAGGACATCGACGGTCTTCATACCCATTTCGGCAACCTTTTTGCCAACCGCGTCCGCAACAACCGTCGCCGCATACGGGGTCGATTTCTTTGCGCCCTTGAAATTATTCGCGCCCGCCGTCGCCCAGGTCAAAACCGCACCCGATTGATCAGTGATTGTGATACGCGTATTATTATTCGTGGCAACGACATGAGCAATGCCGTGCGAAACTTTTTTTACAACTTTCTTTTTATTTATTGCCATTTTTATTTTTTCCTTTTATTAGATGTCTTCAATTAACTATCGTGTTAATCTCTACCCAACGGGATTATTTACCCTTGACCGCAGAACCCGCGACAACGATACGTTTACCCTTGCGCGTACGGGCATTGGTCTGTGTCCGTTGACCGCGAACCGGCAAACGGTTACGATGACGGATACCGCGATATGTTTTCAAATCTTGCAACCGTTTGATATTCATCGCAACTTCACGACGAACGTCACCTTCGACCTTGAAATTCTGTTCAATATAGTTCGAAATTTTGATAACGTCTTCGTCGGTCAAATCCTTTGCGCGCAGACCATCCTTTAACTTTAATGCCTTGCAAATCTGTGCGGCGCGGGTTGGCCCAATGCCGTGAATGTATTGCAAAGCGGCCTCGATACGTTTTTCTGTGGGTATATTTACACCTGCTATACGTGCCATTTTTATTTTTCCTTTTTATTTTTTTGTTCGGACGTTTCCGCCCCCATTTTTGCCATCACGACAATTCTATACGAATCGGCGCAAAAGTCAAACCTTTGTTTCACGCAAGTTTTAATTACGGAAACGACCTTTCTTTGCGGCGCCCATAACGCCATGATACTGTTTTGCAACCAAATATGATTGCACCTGGTTCATGGTGTCAAGCACGACACCCGCAACGATTAAAACACTGGTTCCGCCAATCATCAACGGCATTCCAAAGTGCGTATTCAAAATAATCGGCAACACGCACACGACAATCAGGTACAAAACGCCAATCGCCGTCACCCGTGACACCATGGAATCCAAGAAACTCACCGTCTGTTCGCCCGGCCGTACGCCCGGAATATAACCACCGGCATTGCGCAGATTATTACTGGTTTCTTCGGAATTGAACACGACCGCCGTTTGGAAATACGCAAAGAACGCAATCAAAATCGTGTACAAAATGATATATGACCACGCCCCATAAGTAAAGAATCCCATTATATTTTGCACAACAAGATTTTCACTTTGAACGAATCGTTGCACAAACGCCGGCAACATCATAATGGACGATGCGAACACCGGCCCCATAACGCCCGACATATTGACCTTTATCGGCAAATACGACGCGTTAGTATTCACAACACCGTTCGCCATAACCTGGCGCGGGTACAAGATTTGCACGCGACGTTGCGCCAATTCAAAGAACGCAATCAACGCAACAATTCCGACCACAAACAATATCACCAACGCAATCATCGCCGGCGACATTTGCCCAACGGACCCAAGGGACACAATTTTCGCGACACCTTCGGGAATTTGCGCGATAATGCCCGCGAAAATAAGCAACGATGCGCCCTGGCCTATGCCACGCGCGGTAATTTGTTCCGCAAGCCACATGACAAAAACCGTTCCACCGACCAGCGCAATAATCGCCGACAATTCAAACGAAAATCCCGGATTCACAACCGCACGAACACCATTGACCGGCGCCATCACTTCTAATCCGCGCACCACGGCCCAACCCTGAACCACCGCAAGCAATACCGCCAAATAGCGTGTATATTGGTTGATTTTGATACGACCCGATTCGCCCTCTTTGCGTAAATCATTTAGCGATTTGCTGGTCGCGGTCAACAATTGCAACACGATAGATGCCGAAATATACGGGAAAATGTTAAGTGCCAACACCGACATACGCGAAAGCGACCCACCAGTGAACATATCAAACATGCCCATCATACCACTGCCTTCGCCGGTAAACAGGTGCAACACCGCCGACGCATTTACGCCCGGCAACGGAATAAACGACCCGATACGATAGATAACCAGCGCCCCGAGCGTAAATAAAATACGCTTTTGCAAATCTGAAAGTTTCCCAAAAAACCTTGATATGAATTTCATGCGCCGTCTCTCTTTCCTATTCCCGTTTATTTATTTTTGATTGTTCCGCCCACTTTGGTAATGGCTTCTTCGGCCGCCTTGGACCATTTTGCCGCAACGATATTCACCGCGGTTTTAATTTCGCCTTTGGCCAAAACCTTCAAACCCGACATACGACGATTCAAAATTTTTGCCGCCATCAAAGAATCGATACTGATTTCCTTGGCCGCATCAATTTTACCGGCCGCGATAAATTTTTCAATATCGCCCAAATTGATTGTCGCATAGTGTTTCGCAAATGGATTTGTAAAACCATATTTCGGGAAACGACGCAAAATCGGCATCTGACCACCTTGGAAAGTTGCCTGTTTACGCGAACCCGCGCGCGCCTTTTGACCCTTGGTTCCACGACCCGCGGTCTTACCATAACCCGACGCCATACCACGCCCAACACGTTTAATATCGGAACGTGCACCCTTATTATCCATCAAAGCATTTAATTTCATTTTTTTTCCTTTTTGTCCTATGACTATTATAGTCTATTTCGCGCATAATACAAGATTACACACTCGGTTAATTTTGGTTACTTGCCAAGTTGTTGCATTTGTTGTTCTGCATAACTCCTTAATACAGGCAACATCGCACTCAATTTCTCCAATGTGTTGTATGATCCTAACTCCATATCCTTCGACACCGCAAGCACAAACAAACGTTCTACCGCTCTTGCACGGCTGACCTTGAAAGGACAACGTTCTTTTCTGCGAATTGCTGAAGCATACAGATTAAACAACTTATCCATTTGGTTAGGATGGAAAGCACACATCCACTGGAAAATCCACAACAATTTTTCTCCTGTTTTTATTTTGTCCATATTAACAGAAAGAGAAAAACCTGACCTGCCGCCCAACATCCTATTTCGCCTCACCTATTCTTCCGTTACACTGACCAAATGCGCGACTTTGGCAATCATACCACGAATCGCGGCATTGTCCGCGAATTCATGCGATTTGCCAATACGCCCCAATCCCAATGTCGCCAAAATTTTGCGTTGCGATTCCGGACGACCGATAACACTCTTGATTTGTTTTACAATTATTTTTTTTGCCATAACAATCACCTTTTATTATTTGTCTTCCGTTTCTTTTGCTTCTTCGGCCATTTTCTTGCCGTCACGACCCGCAACAATTTCCGCAACCGTTTTACCACGACGCGCCGCCACGGTCTTTGGCGAATTCATCTTTGAAAACGCAAGGAACACCGCACGAATCATATTGTTCGGGTTATTCGCACCCTGGGACTTCACAACGACATCTTGGACCCCCAGGCAATCGAACACCGCACGCAACGCACCACCCGCAATAATACCAGTACCGGGAACCGCACTACGCAGAACCAATTTACTTGCACCATATTTAACCGAAATATCATGATGCAATGTGCGGCCTTCTTTCAGTGGAACGCGAATCATTTTTGCCTTGGCGGCCTTGGTTGCTTTTTGCACGGCGGATTGCACTTCCAACGCCTTGCCTTTACCAAAACCAACCTTGCCGGCCTTGTCCCCAACAACGACGAGTGCCGAAAAAGACATATTCTTACCGCCCTTCACAGTTTTGGAAACGCGGTTCACAGAAACCAATTTATCTACTAAATTATCTGTCTGTAAATTTTTATTATCAAAACGTGCCATTTATAAACTCCATTTATATTTAGATTCTGACGCCACCGGCGCGGATTGCCTCGCACAATGCCTTTACACGACCATGATAGCGATACGCCCCACGATCGAAATAGCAATTGTCCGCAATTTTTGCCGCGACAACACGTTCGGCGAACGCCTTGCCAACCAATTCGGCACCCGCGATATTCCAACCGTGCCCCTTAAAGCCCTTTTCTTTGGACGATGCGGCACAAATTGTACGGCCCTTTACATCATCAATGGCCTGAATTTCAATATGACGACCACTGCGGAAAACCGACAAACGGATTTTCCCAGGGTTTTTCTTTTTCAACGCAACGCGTGTCACCAATTTGCGTCTTTCTTCCGTAGATAAATGTTTCAACATTTTTTTTCCTTTTTTCCAATTCCCGTAACAGCGGAAATTTTTACTTATTATTTCTTTTTACCTTCTTTGTGGCGAACCTTTTCACCCTTATAGAAGATGCCCTTGGCCTTGTACGGGTCCATTTTGCGAATCTTGTGAATTTTGTCCGCGAACAGACCGACCGCACATTTGTCATTACCACTGATGGTAAATTCCGTCGGCGTTTCACCCATTGTCACGGTCAAACCATCCGGAATTTCCATAACAACATCATGCGAAAAGCCAACCACCAAAGTGAATTTTTTGCCACTGACCGATGCCTTGTATCCGACACCCTTCATATACATCGCCTTGGAAAAGCCATGTGTCACGCCTTCGACCGCATTACGGATATTGCGGGTCATTGTCCCCCACATCGCACGCGACGCCTTGTCTTCGGCATCTTTCGGGGTGACTACAACCTGGCCGGCTTCGACCTTGACATCAACCAAACCGGAATTTTTCGTATTCATTGGAACGGTCAATTCACCCTTTGGCCCTTTGATAACCAATTTGTCGCCATCCACAGATGCAACCACACCATCAATCAATTTAACTGGATATTTTCCTGCCCTTGACATAATTACATCCTTTTAATTATATAACCTTGCACAAAACTTCACCGCCGACATTCATCAGGCGCGCCTTGTGATCCGTCATGACACCATGTGGCGTTGACACAATCGAAATCCCCAGGCCATTCAACACGCGTGGCATCTTTGCGGCACCAGAATAGACACGGCGTCCCGGTTTTGAAACCGCAGAAATATCTTGAATTGCACCATTTCCGCCGACATATTTCAACACGACGACCAAATTTGAACGATGTTCATCGATTTCTTCTTTGCGAAAATCTTCGATAAAACCTTCTTCTTTAAGAACCGCCAAAACCGCGGCACGTAATTTGCTGTTCGGAACAGTTATGGTTTCTTTACCCGCGTTTTGACCATTACGTATACGCGCAACCATATCTCCGATTGGGTGTGATAATGACATCTTTTTACTCCTATGCTAACCGATTGCATTGTCCACAACCGGCACGTTTATTTTTACCAACTCGACTTACGAACGCCCGGCAATTTACCTTCGGATGCCTGGGTTCTAACCTGTTGACGACAAAGACCGAACATACGGAAAAATCCGCGTGCACGTCCCGTAATACTGCAACGATTGTGCAAACGCGTCGGGTTCGCATTGCGCGGCAACTTTGCCATTTTAAGCATCGCTTCCTTGCGTTCTTCGGGTGTTGCATTACGTGACATTTTTTCCTTTAATGCGGCACGCTTTGCGGCATATTTCTTGACCATACCTTCACGTCTTTTTTGTTTATTTCTTAACGCCAATTTAGCCATTTTTCGTTCCTTTTATTATTTCAATACCAACGGCAGGCCGATTTTTGTCAGCAATGCGCGCGCTTCGTCATCCGTTTTCGCGGTTGTGGCAATCACAATATCCATACCACGAATAGAATCTATTTTATCAATGGAAATTTCCGGGAATATCAAATGTTCTTTGATACCAAAGGCGTAATTTCCACGACCATCAAATTTTGATTTCGAAAGACCGCGAAAATCCTTGACACGCGGCAACGCAATCGTAATCAGTTTATCAAGAAAGTCATACATACGTTTCCCGCGCAACGTCACCTTGGTTCCAATCGCCTGGCCTTCACGCAAACGGTATGTCGCGATGGACTTTTTCGCATGTGTAATAATTGGCTTTTGTGCGGCAATCGCGGTCAAATCAGTCACCGCCGCATCAAGTTTCTTTTTATCAGCAACCGCTTCGCCAACGCCCATATTCAAAACAATCTTTGACAGTTTCGGAACCGCCAACATATTTTTGTATCCGAATTCTTTGACCAATTCAGGCACAATTTCCTTTTCATAAATTTCACGCAATCTGCTTTGCATTTTTTTATCCTTTTATTTCCCGTAACAGCGGGATGTTTTTTACAGTTCTGTCCCAGATTTCTTGGCAACACGAACTTTTTTACCCTTTTCCATTTTGTATCCAACACGCGTAGGTTTCTTGGTTTTCGGGTCAACCAACGCAACATTGGAAACATGAATTGGCGCCTCGCGGTCAACAATGTGCCCTGCTTCGTTTTGTGTCGGTTTAATATGCCATTTGTGACGATTTACACCGGCAACAACAACACGTGATTCGGCCGGCCGTGCTTCTAAAACCGCACCTTTGACACCCTTGTATTTCCCAGAAATAACTACGACTTCATCGCCTTTTTTAATTTTCATCTTGAAACCCTTTTGTTTTATAACACTTCTGGTGCCAAAGACACAATCTTTTGAACGTCATATTTGCGACGCACTTCACGGGCAATTGGCCCAAAAATACGCGTTCCAATCGGTTCAAAGTTGTTCTTGTTTATCAAAACGACCGCATTATCGTCGAAACGAATTATCGAACCATCCGGACGTTTAATCGGGAACTTGGTCCGCACGATAATCGCACGTTGCACCGTTCCTTTTTGCACTTTGCCACGCGGAATTGCTTCTTTGATGGCGACCACAATTTTATCACCGACGGTGGCATAGCGCCGATGCGAACCACCCAAAACCTTGATACACATCGCCTTGCGTGCCCCGGAATTATCCGCAACCGTCATAACTGTTTCATGTTGAATCATAACCTTATCCTCGTCCTGCAAACGGGGCAGTTCCCCGCCGCTTTGTTATGGAACCCGACTGATGCAATCGTCCAAAGACCATCGCACCCTCAAAGGCCCCTGGGTTGATTTAGTCCACTACCTCTACATCACCATCTTTGGATACGCCGACCAAGCCCTTGACAATCCAAGATTTGGTTTTCGATATCGGGCGATGCTCTTCAATCGCAACGATGTCGCCAACTTTATATTTATTGTCTTCATCGTGCGCTTTATACTTTTTATTATGCTTCACGAATTTTCCATACAGCGGGTGACGAAAACGACGTTCCACTTCTACAACAACCGTTTTATCATTCGCCGCACTTCTAACCGTGCCTTGCAGTATACGTCTTGGCATAACACTATCCCTTATATACTTTTTGTTTTACTTTAACCTAACCTGGCATATGATAACCTAAATTTTGGAAATCTCAACCAAAATTAGTATTTTTTTATTGCGCCGCATTCAATTTTGTTTTAACACGTGCAATTTCACGACGGGTTTTACGCAAAACATGTGTTTTTGGTAAATTCCCAGCCGCATGTTGAAAGCGTTGATTCATCTGAGTTTTCTTCAAATTCATCAATTCGCCTTGCAATTCTTCTTTCTTCAAAGATTCCGTCTTCTTTTCTGCCATAATTGCCACCTTTTAGTTTACTTTGCGTTCAACAATTTTTGTTTTGATTGGCAATTTTGCCGCCGCAAGTGCAAACGCTTCCGCCGCAACATCCGGCTTTACACCGTCCAATTCAAAGATTATACGTCCCGGTTTCACACGGCAAATCCAGTATTCAACGGCACCTTTACCCTTACCCATACGAACCTGGGCCGGTTTCGCGGTAACCGGAACATCCGGAAAAACACGAATCCAAAGTTTTCCCATACGACGCATACGACGGGTGATGGCACGACGCGCGGCCTCTATCTGGCGTGCGGTAATGCGTTCCGGCGACAACGCCTTTAATCCAAAAGAACCGAAAGCCAATTCACTGCCACCCTTGGCGACACCATGAATGCGTCCTTTGTGCTGTTTGCGAAATTTTGTTTTATTTGGCATTAACATGATAAAACCTCAACTTTCTTATTTTCTTTTGTTTTCACTTGTTCCGGCATATTCGGTTGGACGCGCCATTTCCGAAGCCCATTTTTCTTTGTTCACGACGTCCCCGGTATAAATCCAAACCTTAACCCCAACAACACCGTATGTGGTTTTGGCCTGAACCGCGGCATAATCAATATCCGCACGCAAAGTATGCAACGGAATACGACCTTCACGAATTTGTTCACTGCGCGCAATTTCCGCACCGTTCAAACGCCCAGAGCACATAATTTTAACACCCTGTGCGCCGGCCTTTTGTGCGTTTTGAATACCCTTTTTCATCGCGCGTTTATATGAAACACGACCCTCTATCTGTTGTGCAATACCTTGGGCAACCAATTGGGCATTCAAATCCGGTCTGCGGACTTCATAGATATTCACAACAACCTGATCATTTTTGACCAATTTTTTGATATCGTTACGCAACGCTTCGATATCCGCACCATTTTTACCGATAATCATACCCGGCCGCGAAGTATGCACCGTTATAACAACCTTTTTAGCAATACGGTCAATAACGATTTTTGCAATCCCCGCCTTTTTAAGTTTTTTCTCTAAAAACTTACGAATAACATTATCTTCTTCCAAACAAGCCGCATAGTGCTTCTTGTCCACAATCCAGCGCGAATCCGGAACTTTGTTTATGGATAAACGCTGTGCAATTGGCGATACTTTCTGTCCCATTTTTTTCCCTTATGTTTATGTTTAGTGTTCTTGAAACCTTTCAGTTTTATTCCGGGGTCGCCCCCATACCACCAAACATTGTTCTTTTATTTTGCTTCTTTTTTTGTTTCTTTCTTTTTTGCCGTTTCCTTTTTCGGTGCAACCCCAGATTCCAAAACAATCGTCAAATTTGAAAACGGTTTCAAAATCGGACGTGCACTGCCACGCGGTCCCGGCATAATACGTTTCATGGTCAACGCCTTGCCACACCAAATTTCTTTGACGAACAAAGTATCAACCGCCAAGTTCTTGTTATGTTCCGCATTCGCAATCGCAGACATCAAAGTTTTCAACACTTCGCCCGCGACACGCTTTTTGGAAAATTTCAACACATCGATGGCGCGTCCCACCGGCAACCCACGAACCATAGCACAGACCAAGTTCAATTTTTGGGTACTGATGCGTATCATTTTGTTAAATGCGCGAACCTGATTATCTTTTATTCCATATCTTGCCATAATCTAACACCTTTTATTTTTTTGCTGCTGCGGCCGCGGCTTTTTTATTTGCGGCATGCCCTTTAAATGTACGTGTCGGCGCAAATTCACCAAGTTTATGTCCAACCATATCTTCGACAATAGACACCGGAATAAACTTGTTACCATTGTGAACTTCAAAGGTCAAACCAACCATCGGCGGAACAATCGTACTGCCACGAGACCAAGTTTTAATTGGTTTGTGATCATTTTTTTCATTCGCCACCGCCACCTTTTTCAAGATAGACGGATGAACATATGGACCTTTCCAAACTGAACGAGACATTTATCTAACTCCGTTTTTTATAGTTTATTTCTTCTTTGCCAAATGTCTGCTACGAATAATCATTTTGGCCGTACGTTTATTTCTGCGTGTGCGATAGCCCTTGGCCGGGATACCGGTGCGCGATACCGGTTCATGTCCCTTGGAATGACCGTTACCACCACCCATCGGATGATCGACCGGGTTTTGTGCCATACCACGCGTTGACGGACGAATACCCAACCAACGTGCACGCCCCGCCTTGCCCAAATTGACATTACGTTGATCCTGGTTAGAAACCGTTCCAACCGTCGCACGACAATCAGAATGAACCTTGCGCAACTCACCACTGTTCATTTTAATCTGGGCATAAACACCATCTTTACCCATCAATTGGGCATAGCAACCCGCGCTGCGCGCCAACTGACCGCCCGCGCCCGGTTTCAATTCGACATTATGCACAATCGTTCCAATCGGCATATTTTTAAGTGGCATCGCATTACCCGGTTTAATATCTTCACGCGTTCCAGAAATAACAACATCACCCGCCTTTAGGTCACGCGGCGCCAAAATATACGAACGAACGCCATCTTTGTATTCAATCAACGCAATAAACGCGGTGCGATTTGGATCGTATTCCAAACGAACAACCGTCGCCGGCATATCCAATTTTTTGCGTTTGAAATCAATCAAACGATATTTGCGTTTATGCCCCCCACCTTGGTGCGGAACCGTCACATGTCCAAAATTATTACGCCCACCCTTGGATTTCAATCCAACGGTCAGGGATTTTTCCGGTGCACCACGGTGCAATTCACTGTGGTCAATCAAAACCAAACCACGTGTTCCTGCGGTTATCGGTTTATAGTTTTTTAATGCCATTTTACTATCCTTTTATCACCCCAACATTAACGTCCAATTTCCGGATTATCTGCCGGGGATATTACTTTTATGCGTTTGTGGTTAAATCTAATTTCGCATCCGCCGGCAAAGACACATACGCCTTTTTAACCGTGCGCTGTGTTCCCGTGCCACGACCGCGGAAATGTTTAACCTTGCCCTTGGCAACGACAATGTTCACCTTACTTGGTTTCACATTGTAAATTGCCTGAATTGCACGTGCTACATCTTCTTTGGTTGCACGCACATCAACTTCAAAGGCAATTGCATTGCCTTCGGACAACTGAACCGCCTTTTCCGAAACAATCGGACGACGAAGTATATCATAAACACCGGCTGTCACAACGGACTTTTTTTCTGCCTGAACTTTTTTTTCTGCCATATCTATAACCTCTTTTGTCAAACCGATTGCCATTATGCCCCAAGGCGTTTTTCTATCGCTTTGACCGCATCCGCCGTCAAAACCAATTTATCATGTTTCAAAATATCCAACACATTCAACCCAACGGTCGGCAAAACATCAACATTGTTGATATTCGCCGCGGATTTTTTGAAATTTTCATCCAACGCATCCGCACCAACGAACAAAGCCGAAGAAATTTCCAACTTTTTCAATTGTTTCGCGAACGCCGCCGTTTTCACCGCCGACAATTTTTCAGAATCGACGATAACCAACGCATTATCTTTCACCTTGGACGACAACGCCATTTTCAATCCCAAGCTACGGATCTTTTTCGGCAAATCAATGCTGTGGTCACGAACAACCGGTCCATGAACCACACCACCGCCACGCATATGAACATTATAACGTTCACCTTGACGTGCGTTTCCGGTTTTCTTTTGCTTAAACGCCTTTTTACCACTGCCCGCGACATCAGAAACGGTTTTTACCGCATGCGTACCCGCGCGCGCCTTAGCCCGTTGCCATGTCACAACACGATGCAACACATCCGCACGTGCATCCAAACCAAAAATAGAATCTTGCAATTCAATCTTGCCGACCGTCTTGCCATCAAAATTTATAACATTTGCTTGCATCTTTGTTCACCTCTATTACTCTGCAACAGATTCTGATTTGGTTTCTTCCGCTTTGGATTCTTCCGCCGCGGCCGCCTTTACTTCACATGTCGGAATTGGCAAATCTTTCTGTTCTTTTTTAATTGCGTCTGTGACCAAAACAAACGTTCCATTTGCACCCGGCACCGCGCCTTCGACAAAGATTAAATTATCCGCGTCATCCGTGCCAAAAACTTTCAAATTCTGAACTGTAACGGTTTCATTACCCATCTGACCAGACATCTTTTTACCCGGCAAAACACGACCTGGCCATTCACGCATACCCGTACCCCCCAGTGATCGATGCGCCTTTAACACACCATGGGTTGCTTCCTTACCACCAAAGTTATGACGTTTCATCGCGCCTTGGAAACCTTTACCCTTGCTTGTCGCCTGAACATCAACAAATTGCCCTGCCACAAAGTGAGATGCAATCATGTTTGTTCCAACCGGAATCACACAATCATCCGTGCAACGAAATTCCACAATTTTGTGATACGGTTTCACACCGGCCTTTTCGGCAGCCACCGCCTGAGGTTTCGCGACATGTTTCGCCTTGGCCTCACGCATACCTAAAACATTTGCGACATAACCATTTTTTTCGACCGTCCGATTACCAATAACCGTGCAATCCCCAACTGACAAAACCGTCACCGCATGCGCAACGCCCGCATCATCATACAGACGCGTCATACCCATTTTTGTTGTAATCAACCCACTACGTTTCATTTTTTTGCCTTTTTTTCTGCCAGAGGTTAGAACATTGTTTTAAAAAGTCAACAAATATCTAACGCTAACAACCCTTTATAATTTAATTTTCACATCAACGCCCGATGCCAAATCCAACTTCATCAGTGCATCAACTGTCTGAGGGGTTGGATTAACAATATCGACAACCGCCTTGTGATTGCGGATTTCGAATTGTTCACGCGATTTTTTATCAACGTGCGGCGAACGATTAACCGTGAATTTTTGAACCAATGTCGGCAAGCGAACAGGTCCAACGACATCTGCGCCCGTGCGCTTTGCAGTTTTGACAATCTCGTCCACTGATTCCACTAAAACTCTATGGTCAAAAGCCGTCAATTTGATGCGAATCTTTGATGCTGGTACCATTTTGCTTGTTTCCCTTATTTTATCTATTTCTGTCGTTGGTCGCCCGGGATATTTCCACGGGCGACCAAACAACATCGTTATTATTTAATAATCTTTGACACAACACCTGCGCCAACGGTACGACCACCTTCGCGGATAGCGAAACGGCGACCTTCGTCCATTGCAATAGGTGCAATCAAAGCAACCGTGATACGAACGTTATCACCCGGCAAAACCATTTCTTTATCGGCCGGCAAAGTGATTGTTCCGGTTACGTCGGTTGTGCTAAAGAAGAACTGCGGGCGATAGTTGC
>JAFOVN010000048.1 GCA_017392345.1 Alphaproteobacteria bacterium
CAAATGCCCCAAAACCGAAAGGCCGATATTTTCAGATGTAAAATGATTGAACCGCACCATATTTTAATTTTCCAGTTTTGTCCTAAGGCCAATTTTTTGGAACCCCGCGGTCTTTAATTTTCCCATAACATTCATAACCGCGCCATAGTCCGCATGCCTATCGCCATTTATCACGATGGTCAGGTTCGGATTTTCCCCACGCATCGCAACCGCACGCGTCACAACTTCGTCCGCCGGCAATTCCACCGTCCCCAAATAATAACGTCCGGCCGAATCGACACTAACCTGCATCGCGTGGTCGGTGCCGGTCAAAACCGTCGTTCCCGCGTTCGGCAAATCCAAATCAATTCCGTTTGTCATCATCGGCGTCGTTACCATAAACACCGCAAGCAGCACCGTCATAACGTCAATCATCGGCGTCAAAGTTATCGTTGCATCCGAAATCCACCGTCTTTTACGCACCATGTTTGTTTTCCCCCAAAGAATCATATAAATCATCGGCACGTTTGGAAAAAATTTGGTGTGCGATTGCCGCCGGTATCGCCACAATCAACCCCAACGCCGTCGTTCCAAGTGCGATTGCAAGTCCCGGTGCAATAACACCAATACTTACCGATTGATTTGCACCAATCGACGAAAACGAATCCATAACACCCCAAACAGTTCCAAAAAGACCGATAAACGGCGAAATATACGCAACCATCGCCAAAAACCAAAGGTTTTTATCAAACGGCCGAATCGCCACATCTGGATTTCCCGTTGGCCTTTGCCGCCGTACGTGCCGAAAAAGTCGGATTTTTTCCACAATCACCGCCCAAGACAAAACACTAAACACAACCAACACAACCGACGCAATCGCCGTCACAACATCGGTCGTAAACAGTTTCCATAACGAAAATGTATTCATATTACTTCCTTTTTATTACTTTTTTAACGCATTCACCAACACATCTGGCAAACAGGCCGGACGACCATTCGCATCCAAATACGCCGCCGTCCCGGTAAGTATAGCACAAATTTCATCATTTTTCACGAATTTTTGTTCGACCGAAATCGATGCCGCGCCAACCTTTAACACACGCGTTTCAACCACGAATTCATCACACAAAAACAGCGGCCGCAAATACCGAATCTGTAAATCACGAATAACCAACCCAACATCCGCCGGATTTGGCCGCGCATTCCGCCCCAGCCAATTCATACGCGCGCGTTCCGCAATTTCAATATACCGCCCATGATACATTATGCCACCGGCATCAGTATCCGCATACGCCACCGAAAATTTAAATTTGTGCACGTCCATAACTATTTCTCCAGCCCCATGTGTTTATATCCCGCGTCCGTCACGATTCGCCCACGCGGTGTCCGTTGTATCAACCCCAGTTGCATTAAATACGGTTCAATTACATCTTCGATAGTGTCCGCCGGTTCCGAAAGCGCCGCCGCCAAATTATCAATTCCAACCGGTCCACCCGCATAATGCATTATAATCGCATTTATATATTCACGATCAACCTGGTCCAGGCCATCAGAATCTATATGTAATTGTTCCAATGTTGTCCGCACCACGTTTTCCGTAATTATACTGTTTCCCGTTGCCGCGGCAAAATCACGCGCACGCTTTAACAAACGGTTTGCAATACGCGGCGTTCCGCGCGAACTCTTGGCCAATAACAGTGCCCCACCTTCATCAATTTCGGTCCCCAGTATCCCCGCACTGCGCCGAATAATTTTTGCCAAATCGGCGGGCGAATAAAAACTTAGCCGTAAATCAATCCCAAACCGGTCGCGCAACGGGTTAGACAAAAGTCCCGTCCGCGTCGTTGCCCCAACCAATGTAAACGGGGGCAGGTCGATACGCACACTTTTCGCCGACGGCCCTTCGCCAAGCATGATATCCAACTTGAAATCTTCCATCGCAGAATACAAAACTTCCTCTATCGCCGTGGGCAAGCGATGAATTTCATCAATAAATAAAACATCCATCGGTTCCAGTGCGGTAAGTATCGCCGCCAAATCCCCCTGCTTGGTCAGCATCGGCGCCGATGTCGCACGAAAATTCGCACCCAATTCATTTGCAACAATATGGGCAAGCGTTGTTTTCCCAAGTCCCGGCGGCCCATAAAGCAACACATGGTCCATTGGTTCCGCGCGCCCCCGCGCCCCGGATATAAACACCGATAAATTTTGCTTTAACGATTCATGCCCAATAAAATCAGACAATGTCTTTGGCCGAATCGACACGGCAATTTCGTCTGGCACATTTGGATTCATAAAGCGGTCGTTTATTGCATTTTCCATCGCACTTTCCCGTTATAATAACTTTGTATCCGCATTTTCGCGTCCAACATACGCTTTTAGGTCATTATACATCTGGCGCAAATCGGCGGGCGCGGCATAGTTTTGATTTGCATTTTTAATACGAATTGTTTCCAAACTTATCTGGGCCTGCTTTTTTAATACCTGGGTCAGGTGTTCGGAAAAATGTTTTGCTTCATCCGATTCTTCGGCGCCCTGAAGCAACAGACCGCGATTCGGCCGTGGCGACAAAAACGCAAAGTCAGACATCGCCGTATCGGGCGACACCAACACAAACCCCGAAATTTCGGGCCGCCGCATCAGCATTTGCAAAACATACCACGCACCTAATTGATGCCCGGCAATCCAAATCTTGTCACTATCTTCGTTATGATTTTGAATCCAATCGATAACCGTCGCAATATCCAGCATATTATCCGCCGTTGTCCCAAGTGCACCTTCGGAATCACCAACGCCACGATAGTCAAACCGCACAACCGAAAACCCAATATCCATAAACGCCCGAAACATCGCATAAGAAATCCGGTCATTCATATGACACTTTTGCCGCGGATTGCCCGACAACACAACGGCGAGTGGCGCATCATCATCGGCCGCCTTGTGATAAACCGCGTGCAATTTTCCCATTTCCCCAGATATTATAATATCAACCATAATCCACCTTCTTTTATTTATTACGCCACATTTATAGAACAAACGATTATGAATTTTCAATAAAAATTTTGGCACTTATTATATATCTTGTCCGCCATTTATTATTTTTTGCATGTGTCTATTGCCCAAAACGTCTTGACTTTGCGATTTTTTGTGATATTTTATCGAACAAACTCAAAGATTTTTATCATGAAACACAAAACGTTTATGTTCTATGCTTTATCTTGTATTGGTTTGCTATCTTCTTGTGGAGAACCCGAAGTTTCCGAATGGCATCACGTAGCGGTCACATCCAGATCTGCAATAAATATTCCATATAGCGCCTTTGCCACCGAAACGGAAGTTAGTTTAAGATTCTCTGATGGAACTTCTTGGCAAGGGACAGAATCCAGGGCAAAATCCGACGAACTTTTCTTAATGCATGCACAAGTTGGCGATAGCGCATGGTATAGATATAATTCGTGGTATTTTGGTGGCATTCAGTGGTCCAAATAAAAATTCTCAAAACCGCAGCCAAATGATATACATCTTCTAAAAATTTTTGCTTTGACACAAATATAAATAATGTTTTAGAATACACACAAAGGAAGGTCAAAATGAATACATCAAAGTTCAATCTGGTGGCGGTTTTTGGTATACTTGCGGCATCTGCGGCATTTGGCACCACGGAATATATTCAGGAAAATTTTCAAACGGTATACACCGAAACGCCGGTTCAATCGTATTATGCATACCCCGATGATCCGAATTTTATCCCTGAATTTGAATTCATGGACGAAGATTATGGTTTCGATTATGACGAAAACATCTTTGCCGCGCGTGAGTTAGAAGAGGCCGCCAACCCCGGCGTTATGTTCGCAACCCGTCCAATGGTTATATGCCGTAATTTTGGTTGCACCCGATTAAACGACAAAATCACCCGCACATTTTTGTTTAATAGTTTGGTAAACATGTTCATGATGAACGCCCATTCACGCGTATATATATGCGAGGCCGACCCATTTTCCCGTGATTGTTTGCAATCGGGACTTTCTTTCCCCGTCCGGGCCGGAATTGCAAACGCACTTGTTAAAATTCCAAAGGCCACCATATCCCAGGTAAATGTTTCAACCGGTCTTTCGCGTGGCACAATCAATATGACCTATGAATTATTGGTAAATGGGGTAAGTCGTGTGTGCGAACCAACCATTGTTGACCTGGTTATTCCGAACAATTCATCGGCAATACTGTCAAACCGTGAATTCACATGCAATTTAACCAGTGATGGGTTTAGCAATGTATCATTACTAATAAACCTTGACTATATCGATTTGGACTACGGCATATTGGGTGGCTATTATTCTTTGGGTACCCAGGGCCGAATTTCTGGTGGTGCAACCGGATACGCATTGTTCAAAACCGAATTTACAACCGGTGGTATGCAATTCCGCGCCATGTATGACGAAAATAATAACTTTATTCAAACGATTCAGCCGGGCGAATACGCGGTCGAACCATTACGGAAATAGTTAAAATACTTGAAACCCACGACCAAAACCGCTATGATAAAAGAAAGACAATATCATGGCGGTTTTTTGATGAATAAAACACTATTGATTATTGATGACGACGACACATTGCGCCAAACATTGGCGCGGGGGTTGCGTTCCGCCAATTTTTATGTTTTAACCGCCCCAAATGCCGAAATGGCGAAACAAATCCTGGGGCGAATATCCGTTGATGCAATCGTTCTTGACCGCATGATGCCGGATATGGACGGACTAACTTTTCTGCAAAAACTGCGTGCAATGGGCAATAATACCCCGACAATAATGCTAACCGCGATGGGTGGGGCGGAAAATGCGATTGACGGCCTGCGGGGTGGGGCGAACGATTACCTGGATAAACCATTTCAATTACAGGAACTAATTCTGCGCATTGAAAACATGACGCGTTTTACCCCCGAACCCGAACCAACCCGGGTTGACGGCATATTGTTCACCGACAACGAATTTTTCGTGGCGGACAAATCCGGCACACCGCGCATATTACAATTATCGACCGAAGAAAAAAAATTACTGCGCGGACTAACGACACCAATCGGCAATATCGTGCCGGCATCACCCATGGTCGCAAAACGCTTGCGCGAAAAAATAAATAATGTATCATTGGACATGGACATCATAACCATACGGGGGCGTGGTTATAAACTGGTCTGTCCAACCAAAAACAAAGGATAGAAAATGCGACTAATTCCACGTGGTTTTTTCTGGCGAACAATTTTGTTGATATTGGTTCCGTTGATTTTGGCACTGACCATCGTTGCCAATGTGTTTTTCGGCAATCATTGGGCGCGCGTTCACGCAACACTTGCGCGAACACTTTCGGTTGAAATCGCAACAATTATGAATTTCATAGATTCAGGCGACACACAAACGGCGGAAAAATTGGCGCACGACATCGGAATAAACACAACCATCGCGCCCGAAATCCACCGCCACGCAAAAAATGATAATAATTCGCGTGAGGCAGGATTACTTGCCCAAGAACTTGCCAAACGCATAAATCGCAAAAGTGAAATCTATGTTGATCGCGGCCACCGCCTTATTACAATTGATGTCCCAACGGCGAACGGCGAAATTGCGACATTCGGGACAAGTTTATATCGCATTTATTCCACCAGTACAGAGGTTTTTATAATTTGGCTAATTGGTGCGATTTTGATTGTGTCCGCACTGGCCACGCCGTTTATAATATTGCATAACCGCAGTATTCGTCGCATTGCACACGCGGCAAATCGTTTCGGGCGGGGCCTTGATGTGCCGGGTTTTCAACCAACTGGATCCAAGGAAATACGTGATGCCGCCGCGGCCATGATAACCATGAAAGAACGCCTTGATAGATACAACCGCACCCGCACCGACATGTTGAACGCGGTAAGCCACGATTTGAAATCGCCCCTGGCGCGGATGCGTTTGGCGATAGAAACGGATTCAGGCGATAAATCCGTACTGCTTGCGGATATTGACCGTATGACATCAATGATAAACGGATATTTGTCTTTTGCGCGTGGCGAAATGCCCGAAATTGAACAATCAACCGAATTACCGCCAATGCTTTTGCGGATTGCGCGTGACGCTGCCCCGGATAAAGAAATCATAACTAAATTTCCAGAAAACCCGGTTCAATTCTATGCGCGCCCGATGGCACTTGCGCGGGCGTTTGCGAATATAATTGAAAACGCGGCACGATATGCCAATACGAAAATAAAAATAACCGAAATCGATGGTGCGGACGAAACAACGGTTATAATCGAAGACGACGGCCCCGGCATCCCAGACGACAAAAAGGCCGACGCAATGCGCCCATTTGTCCGTTTGGATGATGCGCGCGGCGCAAATACCGGCGGCACGGGACTCGGGCTGTCCATCGCACAGACGGCAATTGAAAATCACGGCGGTCGTATATTCTTGGAAGATGGCGACCTGGGCGGGTTGCGTGTGCGTGTGGTTTTACCAATTCAATAAAAAGGGCAAAATATGAATCTGTATAAATATGTATCTGATAAACTAAATGAAAAATTGGGTTTTGCGGCAAAGTTGGAAATTCCGCGCAACCGTGACTTTGGCGATTTTTCAACAAACGCCGCAATGGTTATGGCACGGGTCGCGGGCAAGAATCCACGCGAAATCGCAACCGAACTTTTACCAAAGATAAAGGAACTTGATTTTGTATCCGACGCATCAATCGCGGGGCCGGGGTTTATCAACCTGCGCATACGCGATGATTTTCTTTGGAACGCCGTCCAAACCGCGGCCGAAATCACGCGCGCCACAAAACCGATGACAATCGATATGGACTATGGCGCATATAATGTGGCAAAATCGTTGCATATTGGGCACCTGCGCACATCAATTGTTGGCGATACATTGTACCGACTTGGGCGCGCAATCGGGCACAAGATGATTTCGTATAATCACATGGGCGATTGGGGCCGTTCGATGGGCATGGTTATCGCATGGATTGAAAAACTACACCCGGATTGGCCTTTTTTCCAAGAAAACTTTGATCCGACCGCGGATTATTCGGGATACGCCATGCCAATTGAAGAATTGGACACATACTATCCATCGGCGGCGGCACTTGCAAAAACGGATCCGGCATTTTTGGAACGCGCCCAGATTATAACCGCGGAATTGCAACGCGGGCATGCGGGGTATCGTGCATTGTATAATGTATTTATTCCGATTTCCCTGGATTCCATGGACAAAATTATCAAGAAATTGAATATTTTGCCATTTGACAATAACCTTGGTGAACGCAACGCGGCAAAATATACCGAACCTGTGGAAAAGATGGTTCGCGAAAAAAATCTGCTTGTACCAAGTGAAGGTGCCGAAGTCATCATCGTCAAACGCGACACTGATAACAAGCCGATGCCACCGGTCATGTTTTATAATTCGCGTGGCGCGGTTCCATACGACGCGACAGACATAATGGCACTTTATTACCGCAAAATTACGGACAATCCGGACAAGGTTATTTATTTAACCGATAGCCGTCAATCATTGCATTTTGAACAATTGTTCCGCGTTGCCGAATTAACGGATATGTTCCCGGCCGATTCATTGGAACACATTGGATACGGCACAATAAACGGCACGGACGGCAAACCGTTCAAGACGCGTGACGGCAACGCCGCGGGGCTAAACGACATTATCGACATGGTGCAA
>JAFOVN010000049.1 GCA_017392345.1 Alphaproteobacteria bacterium
CATCCCGTGCACGCGCGACATGAAGAAGAAGGAAAATATAGAAGTCGTGGGATTGCAATAAATTTAGGACTGGCATTGGGAGATTTAGCAAAAAAAGCTGGGTTTGATTATGTTGTTGCAGCAGCGCATCCAGATAATAGAAGCAGTTGGGCAACTATGGCGAGGGAATTAGATTTTATCAAAGAAACAATATTACCTAATGGTTCTCTAAGAAAATTATATATGAAAAAATTAAAATAGTTCGTAAATCCACAAAACGGTGTCCGGTTTTAACCAGCGACTTACGAACTCGTGTAAGTATTGCAAAACAAATAAAAAATCACCCGTTTGGGTGATTTGTTTATTTTGGCAGCCCTACTCGGATTTGAACCGGGATTCTCGCCTTGAAAGGGCGGTGTCCTAACCATTAGACGATAGGGCCGAAACGAAAGCACAAAAAAACTGGCGGGATTGACGGGGCTCGAACCCGCGACCTTCTGCGTGACAGGCAGACGCTCTAAACCAGCTGAGCTACAACCCCAATGCCGTGACGGTATAATATAATTCTTTTCCGACAAAATCAAGCATTTTTTTATGAAATTTAATTTTCGTGCCGTTGGTGCAACGCGGTGGCAAAAAACACCGCACCGGCGATAAATAAAATGCCGGACAATAATTGTCCCATGGTCAGGCCCCAACTGGTCAGGAAACCAATCTGGGCATCGGGCGCGCGAAACAATTCGCAAACAATACGAAACACCGCATAGAACATCGCCATCGCCCCACACAGCGCGCCGGGATATTTGCGTAAATTTGTGAACCGATACAGGCAACACATAATGCCGAACAAAAGCACGCCTTCGGTTGCGGCTTCGAACAAAGGACTTGGGTAACGGGGGACATCGGAAACCCCATTGAAATAGACAGCCAACGCGGAATCCGTCGGTCGTCCCATAATTTCGATATTTATGAAATTTGCAATACGACCAAAGAAAAAACCAATCGGCGCAACAACGGATATTAAATCCAAAACCTGTAACGCGCGCCGCCATTTTTTTGCGAATATAATCGCCGCAATTATGACGCCAAGAAGCCCGCCATGAAAACTCATCCCGCCATGCCAAACGGCAAAGATATCCAACGGATGCGCCATAAAGTAGGGCAGGTTATAGAATAAAACATAACCCATGCGCCCGCCAACAATCACGCCCAATATCACGGCGGTCAACAAATCATCAAGTTCTTTTTTTGAAAGTTGCAATTCGGCATTTTTCGACCGCCCAATTCGTTGCAGTATGACATATCCCGATATAAATGCGATGATATACGCAATCGCATACCATCGCACCGGGAACCCAGCAACCGAAAAAGCAACCGGTGAAATTGGGTCAATTACAATCGCCATTTATCGGGCCATATCCGCTTCCATCCGTTTCAACGTTTCGCGAAGACGAACTACAATCTGTCCAAGGCGATCATACTCCTCAGTTCCCTTATACGCCGGCGTTGCATTATCGTATTTTGCCTTCTTTTCTGCATACTTATCGGACAAAATATCGTAAGTCCTCCCTTTTTGAACCAGTGGATTATACGCATCTGGAATCGCCTTTCCAAGAAAAGCCAATTTTGAAAGATAAGCGTTTTCAGTGTAAAAATTATAAGCCATTTTTTATTCCTTTTTGTTTTTTATAAAATCTTATGCAATCCGTAAGCAGATTAAAGTGACGGTTTAAATTTTTCTAGCCGTTGCTGTATAGCCACGTGCGTTAACCGAATGGTTTTACCACGGGTATCTTTTACATCAACAAAATCTGTCATTTTACCGCCGTATTTAGAATGTTTCTCAAGATTATCGGTTGCGATTTCGTATAATCTCACTTTCTTTTTAGTATCTGATTCACCATCCTCTAATTTACTGAGTTTCTCAGCAGCGGTCCTCAAAAAAGTATAGAGAGTAATGTCGCGTTGGACACCTGCATTGTTGCCATCGCTAATAGGCTGGCCATCAGAATCATACGACGGCAAAAATAATCCAGCGGCATCCTTGTTAACTTTTTTATCGCTCAACTTTTTCATAGCCATTTTGGTCCTTTTTGTTTTTTTTTTGTTCTTGAAACTTTTCCCGTATTGTATTATATTTTTTTCGAATAACAAGGAGAAAAATTATGCCCACAAAAAAAACATCTGCGCGCAATGTTGCTGTGGCCGCCCCAAAAACCGGCGGTATTGATATGTACCTTAAAAAGATTTTTACACTAATGTTCGGCGCCGTTGGCGTGACGGCAATCACAACATTTATCACAATTTACCTTGGCGGCATAAGGCTGTTGGTTTCAACCGGCGGAATGACACCGTTCTTTTACATTATGGTGTTTGGTGGCCTTGCCTTGTCCATATGGGCCCAGGCGCGGGCGTTTTCAATGCGGCCGGCGGTTGCGGCGGTTTTGCTGTTTGTATATGCGGTGATGATTGGTTTCGCACTTACGCCGATTGTTTGGGGCGGGCTGTCGGTGAATCCGGTGTCAATCCTGTGGGCGTTTATAATCGCCGCGGTGATGTTCGTATGTATGGCAATGTTCGGTTATAAAACGGTAAAGAACCTGTCGTTTTTGGGAATTTTCCTTATGATGGGAATGATTGGTTTGATATTGGTCGGCATTGTTTCAATGATTTGGTCAATCGGTGGCACATTTTCAACAATCGTTTGCGCGGTCGGCGTTTTGGTGTTCGCACTGTTTACCGCGTATGATATGCAAAACCTTAAAAACGCGTACAATGTCCTGGGCGATGATACCCAAAAAGATCAACTTGCGGTGCTTGGGGCGTTGCACCTGTATATATCGTTTATCGCAATGTTCCAATATGTGTTGGGATTGCTAAATCGGGATTAAAATAACAAACATAGGAGTAAAAAATGGTCTATAAAATCGATAAAAATAAATGCGTTAGGTGTCATAACTGTATGGGGGTATGTCCGATGGGCGCAATCAGTGTTGATACCGACGGCAAATGCGTAATCGACCCGGCAAAATGTGTGGGTTGTGGCACGTGTGCATCGGTTTGCCCCGCTATGGCAATTGCCCCCGCACAATAAATGTTGGTTTTTATGTTTCTTTGGGGGCGTCGCCCCCATTTTTATACCAAAAACTGTTGCAAAATGCGTAATAAAGGATAATACTTAATGCACGGATTTAACAAAAGGGGTTTGAATTATGCCGGCAAAAAATGTGAATGATATTGTTGCACTGTGCAAGCGTCGCGGGTTTATATTTACTGGGTCTGAAATTTATGGCGGCCTGGGCGGGACATACGATTACGGCCCGTACGGCGTGGAACTTATGAAGAATATACGCGCCGCATGGTGGAACGCGATGATATATTCCCGCAACGATATCGAAGGTTTGGACGCATCACTGATTGGCAACCGGCTTATGTGGAAATATTCCGGACACGAAGGCGGATTTTCCGACCCATTGGTTGAATGCAAGAAATGTGGCGCCCGCATGCGCCAAGACAAAATGCGCGACCAAACAAAGTGCGACAATTGCGGTTCGACAGATTTAATGCCGCCGCGCGAATATCAATTGATGATGGGGCTTTCCATTGGTGCGGTTGCCGATGGCGAAGTGAACGCGTATCTGCGCCCGGAAACGGCGACAACAACATATATAAATTTCAAAAACGTGCTTGATTCCACACCGCATAAATTACCCTTTGGAATCGCCCAAATTGGCAAGGCGTTTCGTAATGAAATTTCGCCGCGGGGTTTTGTGTTCCGTATGCGCGAATTTGAACAGGCGGAAATGCAATACTTTGTTCGCCCGGGCGAAGATGAAAAGTATTTTAACATTTGGCGCGAAACGCGCATCGCATGGTGGACAAATGTGCTTGGGATACCGGCGAACAAATTGCGCTTTACCCCGCACGAAAAATTGGCGCACTATGCCAAGGCCGCAGGTGACATTGAATACGAATTCCCCGATGGATTTGATGAGGTTGAAGGTGTCCATAATCGCCAAGATTTTGACCTTGGGTCACACACGAAATCGCAGGGTGAATTCAAGATTGCAGCAAAAGTTATGGAAAATAACGACAGCACGATAAAGTTGGCGTATTCTGACCCGCAAACGGGCGAAAGTTTTATCCCGTATGTTATCGAAACTGCGATGGGCGTGAACCGCGCGATGATGGCACTGATGATAGAGGCATATACCGAGGAGCAATTACCCGACGGCAAATCGCGCACGGTTTTGAAACTTAAACCCGCACTTGCCCCGGTCAAGGCGGCGGTTATACCACTTGCACGCAACGTCCCGGAACTTGTGGGTTTGGCGGAAAATATCGAAAACGATTTGCGGAAACTGGGCATCGGGCGCATCGAATTGGAAAATTCCGGTAATATCGGTAAAAACTATCGCCGGCACGATGAAATTGGCACGCCGGTCTGTATCACCGTTGACCACCAAACATTGGAAGACGGCATGGTGACAATGCGTTTCCGTGACACAATGGATCAGGTTCGCATCGCAATCGCGGATGTCCCCGCACGCGTTATGGAAATAGTCAGGGGGTGTTAGTGGTTAGTGTAAGTGGTTAGTAGAAACCACACCCCGCCCGTCACCGCAAAGCGGTGCCGTGGCACCCCTCTAGCGGGTCCCGCAAAAAATGTGCAACATTTTTTGTGGGTGGTTTCCAGAGGGGAACTTTGCTTTCTGAAATAAACCCATAATTACGAACAGATTCCAGAACCTACTAACCGCTAATCACTTACACCCGTCGCGGCATGACCGCGCCGCGGTCGTGATGGACTAACACTATCTATTCTTTTACCGCGGGCAATGACACAACATCGTTATAGAACGTCAGGAACTTTTTGCCCGTTCCGCAATAAATTTTTTCAAGTGAATCGTTGTATTCGCGTGTGGCTTCGACAAAGCGGGCCTCGATATCCGCCTGGGCGCCTTGGTATCCGGAAAATCCGCCAAGTGCACCACCAACGCCCGCACCTTTAAGTGTTGAACCCAAACGCGCCTTGTTCGAAAAGTCAACCACACCACCGTCATCCGTATCCATGGTTAGTGGGTTAAAATCTTCGATTGTGTATTCGGTGTCATCAGATGCCTTTAACCTGCAATCGCCAGTTGGATTGCCATGTCCGTCGCGCTGACACATTCTTACGCCAGTTTTATGTGTGTTTTTCCATTGTGTCCAATCGGCAAGTTTTGTTCCAAACGCGCGTGTGTCTTCAAACCCAACAATCACCGCCGGTATCGGCGCGCCGGCACGTTTTTCAACATACGCCTTATAACAATAGGCGTCACTGCTTGTGACATTTGCATCCACATTTTTTTCTTCCGCATTGTACCTATATGGTGTGGCCTTGCCCCTAAGGACTTGTTCGAAACCGACTGCCTGTTTAAGTTCTTCGGGTTTGATTGGTGTTTTCCCATCATCGGGTTTTATATATTTTAAAATCAAACTGTTATCTATCACACAAGGATATTGCGTTTTGGACCGGTCACAAACAATTACGTTGCCGTCCTTTGGACAATAATATGTTTCATCACTAATGCCTTCGGCCTTGGATGTTTTGACGATATTGCCCCATAAACATGTCGTTTCCACACCGCCGTCGTTGCACTTTGTAACGCGCAGAACGGATTCACCCGTCGCCATCATATTTCCAATAACACCACCCGCCGCCGCATTCACGCCCGCATTTAAAATCGTGTCGCCGGCAACCTTGCCGGAAAATGTGCCTGCGGTCATCAACGCCGCCCCAATCAGCGCCCCCCCAAGTGTCGTTTTCATTTTTTCAGAATTCGTCCCAAACAGTCCGTCTTTACCCGGTTCCTGGGCGCCGACCATATTGCCCGCAACACCCGCCGCAACCGTCGCCGCCGCGATTTTAAGGCCCGCCTTGTTCTTTTGTTCTTCGTTCAAAACGCGAATAACGTCATCATGCGTTGGGGCATTGTCCGCTGGGAACGTCACGCGCATCGCGTCCGGCAAATATGACGAATACGGAAAGTCCGATATATTACAATTTACCGCATCGCCCGCCGCCAATTTCCCGCGTGCCACGGTCGTGTATTCCAATGCGCCATTCGCACCCCTAACACGCATTTCAACCACCGCGACACAGGTTGGCTTTCCGCCCGCATTGCGCCCGATTGTTGGCACATCCCAAATAAATTCACCGTCGGGGTAAATCGCGGCACAGTTGTTCAATGTATTATAATCCGCACCAACGGTTTTATCGCCACTTTTTATTTTATCCGCGATTTGTTTATCCGCCACACGCACCGGCAAATCTATATCGACCGGTGTATCCGCTTCGGCGGCAATTGAATCATAGTATTGCTGTTCCAATGCGGCGGTGTTCTTATACGAATTTGCATAGTTCCGTGAAAGGTTCCCAACGCGTATTCCGCCAAATGCATAATGCGCCGATGTGCCCACCAATATGGACACAACTGAACATAAAATCGCGTTATTTCTTTTCATGCGCCCCCCAATTAGAATTGCAACCGCAACCGCGCGCCAACATCAATCAAACTAAGCCGTCCGCTTTCGTACCAATTCGTATAGTGGAACACGCTGTCGTAATCCGCCTGAACTTCGCCACTTCCATCTTCTAAACCCGTGCCTGTGGACAACCATTCTATCTGCGATACAACAATACTGCCCGATGTTTTTACATTCCCAAGGTTCGCATACCGTGCAAACAAATCCAACTTTATTCCCCCACCAAGGTCCGTCGTTATACCACCTTCGACCATAAACGCCAATTGTTCGTTTGTTCCACCATTGTGATACGCGTATATATCGGAAACCCCCGTCAATAATCCTGCTTTGCCTTCTGTGCTTGATAAATGTTCAATTATTGCGTAATACCAATCATCACGTACAACATAATCAGCAATGGTATTGAGCGACAAGCCAACCCCAACACCGATATACGGACGCAGCGACCCGCCCGCCAAATATCCGGTATATGTATCAAGGTTGTAATATATATTCAACATCGTTGTATTTGCGGTTATTGCACCGCCTTCGACCGATGCCTGATGCGTTTTGCCACTTGAGTCTTCCGCGGTTTCAACGTGATCCGGATAACTTAAACCCGAATATCGCGTGTATGAAAAGTCCACACGAATATCATTGTTTAACGCCGAACCAACCGAAAACTGAAGCGGTATAACCGTATCCGTCTGAAAATCTGCGGCCGCGAACGCACCCGGTGCGGCAAAGCCACCTGTTTCGCCCATGTAATCCGCCTTTATCGACCCCATAACACTTGCGGCATACGCAACCGAAAACCCAACATACAAACCACTGTCCGCAAGACGGTCATAATCAGACGGTAAATAGTATTTCCGTCCCGCCGCCGTTGCCGCCGATCCAACCTTTGGTAATGCGCCCGTGACCCTTGTTGCCGGCACCGCAACACCGGAATTTGCAACCAAAACCGTGCCGTTCGCCGTTGGCAACTGAACCGTCCCGGGTTGCACCGGGTATGCGGCCTGGGCCTGCATCTGTTGTTGATATTGTTGTTGGTAAAGTGGAACCTGGGGTGATGGATACGCGGGATATGCCGCAGATGCGACGCGCGATGCACCAAAGCAAAAACCCAACAAAGTGGCGGAAAACCCGAACTTCCTCATACTTTTTCTTTTCCTCTCTTGGGGGTATTATATCACAAAACCAACATTAAAAAAAGCACTTTAATATGAAAACTGTTCTAAAAGATTATTCTTATAGATACCACCTGTTTCGATGACAGAAAAATTATTCCAGAGAGCCGTCACACCGCGGACGCGCGGTGCCCAGGCCGAGCATAGCGAGGACTTGCCCCGCAGGGAATTTTTCATCGCCTTGCGATGAAAAACATAAATGTCTGCGACGCAAGTTTTTGCATTCGCAAAAACTGGACCCCGCGCTTCCGCGGGGTGACGGGGCTCTGGAAATTGTTGCATTATCACGGTAATTTCATCATCAAATTTCATAACGAAAAACGGACCCAATCGGATCCGTTTTTTGTTTGCACATGTTTTCTGTTTTTTTTTTAGAACATAAAGTTAAACCGAAAACCACTTTCGACCTTTACATTTGTCGTGTTTGCCGACAAACGCGCACCGGTATCATATGTATCTTCGATATACCATGCAAGTTGTGTTCCCGGCGTGAACTGATACGCAATCGTGAAACTAAGCGCATATTCATCGAAACGATCGTTCATGTCCTTAAAGTCCTTGAGCATGTCCAAAACTGCTGGTAAATACAAAGGATTTACAGTAGATAAATCCGTATAGATTCCCTCTAAACCATTTGTCGCATGGTGTTTATAATTAAAGCCGATACCACCCGAAAGTTCATCGGATATTTGATAAAACACATTTGCACCGGCGTTGATTTCCCATGTAGATTTAAGATTTACAGACAAATTCCTTGGCAACCCAGGAATAGAAAGCACCGACACATCAATTTCATTATTATGATTACCCCATGTCCGCAAAACCTCTACAAACGCACTTGTGCTAAGGTTCGTCCAACGATAACCAAATTTTGTTCCCAAATGCGCCCCCCAACGGCCGTTTGAATAGTTTTCATAGTTAAAAACCGGTTTCCCTGGTTCTATGGTCGAAAGGCTAAGTTTTCCCTTCATTCTTTCCATTCCGCCAAGGTGGAAATCGCCATACATATCCCACACGAAATTTGTTTCATTACCAAATATACGATATGTCGTTCCCAATCGCCCAAGGTGGAAACCCTTGCGATTTATATCCGGGTCATACGTATATCCCGCAATTAAATGCGCCGCCCAACGGTCGGTTATACCAACACCGAATTCCTGCATCGGGCGCCAGATTGGGAATTCCGTACTGCCGCTATGTCCACGCAAAATCTGATTTTCCGTGGAATCGGTGATTTTATACATCAATCCCAATGTTGTTTTCGAATAAACGTCCAATGCGCCCGGCAAGAACAATGGATTTTCCATATTTGCCGCCATTGCCGATGTGGCCATGGCCGCCGTTGCCGCCGCAATACCAA
>JAFOVN010000050.1 GCA_017392345.1 Alphaproteobacteria bacterium
ATATCAATATCATTTGAATATGTATTTCGGAGTAATGCAAACCTTATTGTGTCGGCATCATATTGTGCAAGCATATCGCGCAACAATATACCATTTCCCAAAGATTTGCTCATTTTTTGGCCATTTATCTTTACCAAACCGCAATGCACCCAATATTTTGCGAACTGTTTGCCGGTCACAGATTCCGTTTGTGCAATTTCATTTTCATGATGTGGAAAAACCAAATCGCGTCCACCGCCATGAATATCAATTTGTTCACCAAGGAATCGCATGTTCATTGCACTGCATTCAATATGCCAACCGGGGCGGCCGCGTCCCCACGGCGATTCCCAGTAAATTTCCCCGGGCTTTGCCGATTTCCATAATGCAAAATCAAGCTCATTTTGCTTACCCGGTTCCGTGTCTTTACGCACCGCAATTTCATTTTTATCCAAATTTATGTGTGACAATTTACCGTATCCCGGGAAAGTGTCCAATTTGAAATATACATCTCCGGTATCGGCAACATAGGCGTGACCGCCATCTATCAATTTTTTGATAAATTCTATGATATCGTCAATGCAACGCGTTGCGCGTGCCATAACGGTTGGCCGATTATTACCCAGTGCATCCATTTGCGCATCGGTTGCAACGATATGTTCTTCGGCAAATTGCATCGGGTCTTGGCCGATTGCATTGGCGTTTTTAATTATATTATCATCAACATCGGTATAGTTCCTAACATATGTCACATCATAACCCCGATATACCAAATAGCGGGTTATTACATCAAAAACCACCGATTGGTAGGCGTGCCCAACATGTGCATCGCCGGAAACAGTGATTCCGCAGGCATACATTTTAACCTTGCCCGGGGTTAGTGGGGCAAATTCTTCCTTTTGCCGTGACATAACATTATAAATTCGAAGTGACATAATATAAAACCTTTTGTTGTCCGTATATCATATAACAATAAATAATTTTTTGCAACAGTATAAAAAATACTTTGAAAATCTGTTGATATTTGTTAGAATTCCTAAAAAGGAGCCTGTATTATGAATCGTAAAAAATTATTTCTTGGGGTTTTGATTGCATTATTGTGTGTCGGTGGCGCGTCATATTGGTGGTATTCAGAATCGCGCTTGGACAAGATGATTGGGCAAATGATAATGACCGGGTTTCATGGCGATGGCATGGGCGAAAATGCGGAATCTTTTGCCGCGATCGAAAAGCAAATTAAACGTGGCCAGGTTGGTGGTGTTATTCTGTTCGACGTGGACGTTTCCGGCCTTGTCGCCCAAGGCATGACAATCCCAGAGGCGAAAAAACATATCTTTTCTTCGAACATCAAAAGTATGGACCAGGTTAAACAGTTGACCGCGCACCTGCAATCACTTGCGCCGGATTCGGTACCATTGTTGATTGCGGTTGACCAAGAAGGTGGCAATATTCAAAGGTTAAAACCCGAACATGGTTTTGCACCAATTCCGTCGGCCAAGGAATTGGGCATGGGCACCCCACAGCAAACATACACTATTGCCTATGATTTGGCGAAACGTTTAACCGATTTGGGTATTAATACAAACTGGGCGCCGGTGTTGGACGTGCACAATCCCGATTCGCCCGCAATTGGTGGTTTGGAACGCGCCTTTTCGGATAGCGTACCCGTGATTATTACGCATGGTGGCGCATTTGCGCGTGGATTAAATGATGCGGGCGTTATCAGTTCGTTCAAACACTTCCCCGGTCATGGGAATGCCGTCGGTGATTCACACTTTGGGGTCACAGATGTGACGAATACTTGGACCGAGTCGGAATTAGAACCGTATCGCGAATTGCTTAAAGACGCATCACCTTGCACGGCCGTTATGGTTGCACATGTTATCAATGCCAAGATTGATACCCTGCCCGCTTCGTTGTCTGCGAAAACAATCCAAATGTTGCGCGACATGGGATTTAATGGCGCGATTGTGTCCGATGATATGGACATGGGCGCAATTGTCGAACAATTTGGTTTTGAAGAAGCAATCGAAAAAGCAATAAATGCCGGAAATGATATTCTGATATTTGGGAATAATTTAAGTTATGATAAAGATAAGGGCGAAAAAGTTCATAAAACCATACGAAAACTTGTTCGCGAAGGTAAAGTAAAAAAATCGCGAATCAAAGAATCTTATAAACGTATTATGGAAATGAAAAAGTGCCTTGAAAAACAAGACCGTGTTAAGTAAACGTTGATTTTCCTAATCTCTTAATTTTCTGTGTCATTCGAAAGCGGATGGCACTTTTCATATATATTCATAATTTCGGACATATTTACCTTGGTATAAAGTTGCGTTGTGGAAAGTGACGAATGCCCCAACAATTCCTGTAAACTGCGCAAATCCGCCCCGTCCGACAATAGTGCTGTCGCAAATGTATGGCGCAACGCGTGCGGTGTGACATAATCCGGCAATTGTAAAAACGCACGCACTTTTTCAATAACCTTTTCCGCCATACGCGCCGACATGGCCAGGCCGCGCACACTGCGGAATAATTCATCGTCCGCCGCATTTCCAGACGGGCGCAACGCAATATATTTTTCAATCGCGCGATTGACGGCTGGCAACACGGGGACAATTCGTTCCTTAGCCCCCTTGCCCATAATGCGCAACACGCTTGGTGCGCCGGCGATGTCGCTGTTTTTTAGCGATAATGCCTCTGATATACGAAGGCCGCAACCGAACAGTAATGTCACCAATGCCCAATCGCGGGCGGCAATCCATGGTTCTTTTTCATCGATTGCGTTTATTGCGCCATGCATATCGTCAACGTCCGACGGTTCAATTGCCTTGGATAATTTTTTGGGAATTTTTGGTGAAGATATTAAATCAATCGCTTCGTTTTTTATGCCGTGATATTTGGCGATATACCTAAATAATCCGCGCACCGATGACAACGCCCGCGCCGTCGATTTGAACGAAAGTTCACGCCGTTGTCGATCGGCAAGCCACGAACGAAACGCGATTGTATCAATTTTCGCCGCATCCGCCACGGTCGGCACGCCCCCCGAAAAGCGCGTCATAAATTCCATAAAATCCGCAATATCCGACCGATACGCAATCGCCGTGTGCGCTGAATAATTCTTTGTCGCGGTCAGGTATTCAATAAATTCGTCGATTATATCCTGCATATCTTATTTTATTTCAAAGATTGCGGAAACGCGGACGGAAACATCGGTATCCTTGCCCGTTATTGCGCCACCGGCATAACCCGCGCCGGCATCCATCGTCATCATTTCCGCCTTGGCCAATCTAAAATTTGCGGTTGGCGCGGTGTATGTGCCACCATTTGTATAAGACACCGCAAGTAATTTGCCGGCCCGTTTGCCGACACCCGCGGCAAGGCCGTTCGCACGGTCACGCGCGTTTTCCACCGCGGTCCCAAGGCACGATTCCAAAACCGGCTTCATCGTTTCGGCCGATGTAAACATACGCAGGTTTGTCACAAAAACATCTTCGGCACCGGCAAATTTGTTTAGAACGGTTTCAATCGTGTCAATATCATTCGCCGACACGTCCAGTGCAATTGTTGTTTCGATTCCGACAAATTCAGATTTTTGTTTCGTGTGGTTCCATTCGGATTTTTCATATGAATTAAACTCACTGGTTTGCACCTTGACATCCAGTGTCTTCAAAAATGCGTTCATTTCCGCAACCTTGGCCGATGCGATTTTCATAGATTTTGCCGCGGATTTATCCGTTACACTTACGCGCAGTGTTATTGCCGTCCGATCCTTTGGCACACTTGTCAGGCATTCGCCGTCAACACTAATTGTTCGGGGTTCCGCAAAACGGTCAATTGCAACCCATCCCAACACCAACACACACACGGCCGCAACCGCGCACCCAAGTAATTTATTATTCATTTTCTTTTCTCCTTTCTTTTTCATTTTTATTTTTTCCCAAGTGTCACATGGCGAACGCGCGACATTGTTTTGTCGGCAATTTTCCGCGCGATTTCCGCACCATTTGCCAGCGCCACATCCAATTCATCGCGGTGCGACATCAGGTATTCGTATTTTTCGCGCATTGGCGCCAACACCGAATCCATTTTTTCGAACAGCATTGTCTTTGCCGTGCCGTATCCCATGCCGCCCGCGCGAAACATTTTGGCAAATTTTTCGGTTTCCGCCGCATCCGCAAAGTGCCGATACAATCCAAATATCGTTGAAGTTTCGGGGTCTTTTGGTTCTGCCGGTGTTTTGCTGTCGGTAATGATGCGCATTATTTTTTTCTTTAATTCCGCCGAATTCGCCATAAGTGGAATTACATTATCATAAGATTTACTCATTTTCCGGCCATCAAGCCCCGGGATAATTCCCGCATCGGGGGAAATTTGTGCATCCGGCAATTTTAAAACATTGCCATAAATCGTGTTAAAGTGTCCGGCAATATCGCGCGCAAATTCAACATGCTGTTTCTGATCCGCGCCGACAGGAACAACATCCGCCCCATAAAGCAAGATATCCGCCGCCATCAAAATCGGGTAAGTATAAAGCCCCATATTTACACCGGCGTCCGCATCCGCACCCGCCGCCGTATTACGGTCAACCGCCGCCTTGTACGAATGCGCGCGGTCCATAAGTCCCTTGGGCGTGACATTGGTAAGAATTGTCGACAATTCGCAAACCGCCGGCACATCCGATTGCCGAAACAGCAAGACATTATCCATATTTACCCCAATCGACATAATAATTGCGGCGATTTCATAGGTGTGTTCACGCACCAAATCGGCATCGTGCATAATGTTTAGCGCATGCAAATCCGCAACAAAAACGATTGTCTTGTGCGTCGCCGAAATATCGCGAATTTGACGCAACGCACCAATATAGTTGCCCAAATGCACCGTTCCGGTCGGCTTTATTCCTGTTAAAAATACTTTCGATTCAGACATTTTATAACCTGCTCTGCTTATTTGCGTTATTATAACCCATTTTTATGTAAAAATCAACCAATCAACGCAAAGCGGTGCCACGGGGGTTGGTGTGAAGAAAACTACCCCCGTCGCGCTTTGCGCGCCACCCCTTCACACAGTGAAGGAAACTACCCCACCGGCTTCGCCGGTCCCCCCCTTCACACAGTGAAGGGGAACAAAAAATCCGCCGAAATGGCGGACTTTTGATTTTTTTCCAAACGATTCCGATATTACCGTGAATAAAATTCGACGACCAATTCAGGAAACATTTGAACCGGATACGGAACATCCGCAAATGCCGGAACACGTGTGAATGTCGCAACGAAATTCGCACTGTCCACATTGATATAGTCCGGTGTATTACGTTCGCCAGATTCCAACGCCAATACGACCAACGGCATTTGTTTTGCCTTGTCACTAACCGTGATAACATCGCCCGGTTTAACCTGATATGACGCGATTTTTACGCGTTTGCCATTGACATAGATGTGCCCGTGGCTAACCAATTGACGTGCTGAAAAGACGGTCGGTGCAAACTTTGCGCGATAAACAACCGCATCCAAACGGCGTTCCAACAACCCAATAAGGTTATCCGGTGTATCGCCCCGCATATTGTCGGCCTCCAGATAATATGCGCGGAATTTCTTTTCACCGACATTACCATAGTAATTTTTCAATGTCTGTTTTGCACGCATCTGTTTCGCATAGTCGGTCATATTACCGCCACGTGATGTTGGCCCATGCTGACCCGGTTTGTATTTGCGTTTGTTAAACGGGGATTTTGCCTGGCCCCACAGGTTGACGCCCAAACTGCGTCCGATTTTAAGTTTACGGGTACTACGTTTTGCCCCACTTCTTGCCATAATTTAATCCTTTTGGTTTTTTTAATTTGGCCGAACATTTGACAGAAACCTTATCACATCGGGACCAAAACGCACCGATGCTTAATCAGTTCTGATTCTATTCAGCCGGCACATAATAAACCATTTTTTTTGAAAAAGCAAGAAAATAGTGGGTAGTGTTAGTGTAAGTGGTTAGTGGTTAGTGGGCGGGGCGAAAACCCCGCCTTTATATTTTTCTATTTTTGCCGTTGAAATGGATTTGTAAAGTTTCTGTTAAAAAGTTTATTTTTAACATTTTGATATAACTGCATTAACTGCTCCTTGTCGGGATCTACTATTTTATCCGTTTGTTGATAGTAACGCAATGACGCAAAATCAATCTTATTGCTATCTGTGTAAAAACGCAATACCTGGACCCCAAGATCCCCATACATTTTTTTGGATTCATAATGTATAACTTTACAAGTTCCAAAAGTGTAAATCGTTTCAAAACGGTTATCCCACATAAAATTCTTTAATTTTTGTTTGACTTCTGGGGTCATGGGATAATTCGACGGTTGACCTTTGGGATACGATATTTTAACCGGATTTGTTTCCAGTGCAGAATACATTTTTACAAGTTCTTCTTCGTAAATCATATTGTTATCCTTTTATGTTGTGTGCATAGATTATCATTAAAAAGTCGGATTTCAAGGTTTTTCTATCTCAACATCTTGTAAATAAAGTTTATTGGCACGATAAGTAATGCAAGGCCGGCGGTGGCCAACCACTGTACCGGGGTTAATGGTTCAAGTGACAAAACATTACCACCGAACGTCACACATGCATAAAGGCCGGCAAAAACAACAAATGTCACAATCAAAAACATTGGATTTTTGGACAGGCCTGAAAATATATCAAAACCACGCACCCGAACACAGAATCCATTTAGCATCGCCATAATTATTATCAACGCAAACCGGGCGGACATTGCCGCATCGCCAAAAATTGCAACAAATGGTTCGGCAAGGGTCAGTGTGAATATAAACACACCCGCAATTGTTGTCCATATAACCCCCGCGATTGTGTCGCCGGTAATAAGTTTTGCGTTTTTGCCCGCGGGCGGTTCGGTCATATATTCCGCGCGCGGTGGTTCGCCACCGAACGCAAGTGAATTCAAACTGTCGATTACAATGTTTATTATCAATATCTGTACGGCCATCAATGCCTCTATACCGATAACCAGTGGAAACAAAATGCTTATCGCCGCCAGTGTAAAGTTTATCGGCAATTGGAATCGCAAGAATCCCGTCACATTGTGCATAAATGTCCGGCCCATAAGGATACTGTTGCCAATGGAAACAAAGTTATTGTCCGTGATTATGATATCACTTGCTTCCTTGCATACATCGGTGCTGTCGCCCATGGCGTATCCGACATCCGCACCCTTTAACGCCGGCGCATCGTTTGTGCCATCGCCACACATACCGATACAAAGCCCCATTTCTTGGGCAATTTGAACAAGGCGTAATTTTGTATGCGGGGTTGCGCGCGCAATAACACGAATTTTCGGCAAAATGCGTTTGACCGCCGCGTCGGACATTTTATCAAATTCGGTTGCGGTTATGGCGATATCATCGTCACTTTGCAAAATTTTACTTTCGCGGGCTATAACACGCGCCGTTTCCAATATATCGCCCGTTATCATCATAACAGACACACCTGAACCTTGCAATTCCGTTACCATATCCGCAACACCGGGGCGCACATCGTCACGCAACGCGGAAACACCGATAAATACTAAATCGTTTGGCATTTCACCCGATTTATGCGTTCCATCATAATATGCCGTTGCGATAACACGCATGGCACGCCGGGCATTAGACACAATAATTCGTCGCACCGTTGCCCGGTTTAATGGATGCGTTGCGCCGGTCGCATCAACATAAAACCGCGAATGTGCAAGGATAATTTCCGGCGCCGCCATGACATAGGTGCGCGGCCCCGACTTGGTTTTAACCGTTGTGGCGGAAAACTTGGTCGCACTATCGAATAGGGTTTTTGTTAAAACCTGGTTTTCGCGCTTTATGGTGGACACCATTTTATGATTTAATCCCAATGCACCAAACAGCGCGCGTTCCGTACTGTTGCCACCAACGATTTGCCCGCCCGCATCAAGCATGGCCCGCCCATTTAAGACGATATTATTCATCAACAATCGCACGGCCGCGCCACCTGTATTTTGGTTAAAACCAATGTTTGTACCATCGCCGGTATAATTCGCCACAGGTTGCATTTTCCCATACGTAATTGTGCCGGTTTTATCGGTGCAAAGTAATTGTATATTTCCCGCCTCTGGAATTTTATTCGGATTTTTCGCAAGCAAGTTTTCGCGTGTCATTTTGTGTGCGTTTTGGGCGGTTATGATTTCAATGATAAACGGCAAACCTTCGGGAACCGCCGCCACGAATATAGTAAGTCCCAATGTTATCGCATGCGCCACCGTAAGCACGAAATCGCCGAGTCCGTTAAATCCGTCCAAATACCAATGCATGACAACCATGATAACCGCAATACAAATCGCGCAAATTCCGCCAATTTGTCCAACAACGCCCGCCATTCGGTCAAGTCCATGTTGCAACGCCGTTTTTTCTTCGCCGATATCGGACAAGGTTTTTAATATCTTGGCGTTTTCGGTATCCATTCCGACGCGTGTGACAATCATTGCACCGCCACCGCCATGAACCGTCGTTCCGGCAAAGACATAGTTCGCGTTGGTATAATCGTTCGCTGTTATTGGGGCCGCACGATTATATTTGAAATTTGGGAGTGGGGATTTGTGAACCTCTTCACTTTCGCCATTTAGAACGGAATTATTTACCGAAATATGCCCGTGAACCAAGTACCCATCCGCCGGGATTCTTTCGCCGGCCTGAAGCAAAACTATATCGCCGACAACTATTTCAGTGCTGTCGATATTTCGGATTCGTCCGCCGCGGATAACATTGCACAAAAGCACCGATGCGCGCCGCCGCAATTCAAGAGTGCTGTGTTGGCTGCGCAGATGGGTAATAACATTTACAATCGCAACGATAATGATAACGATGCCGATACCAATCGCCTCTATAATATCGCCATAACCAAGCAGCGCAAGGCCGATGAACAACCCCGCCATTATAAGTAAAATCAGGTTTATTTTCGTACGAAAGACATCGACCAAGAAATCCCATGCACTTTTGACCCGCGGATCGGGCATGGTGTTCGATCCATATTTCTTGCGATTTTGCGCGACGGCCGCCAAAGATAACCCATTTAGTGTCAAAAATTCCCCCCCTGATCCTGTGCCCGCATTTTATCGCATTTTTGCCCCCCGGGGCAAGGGAAATTTTTTGATTATTTACCCGTAATTTGCATAATTGATTGCAATATATGCCCATATTTGACGATTGGCGTTTCGTCGGGTGCGGTTAAAAAATCCGATTTATTGATACTAACCGAATTTATACCATTTGATGTTATTCGTGTTGCGGTTATTTCAGGAATTTTCCCCATAAATAAATCCATACAATCTTTGGCGCGCACGCGAACAACGGCGCCGACCTCATCGGGTTGAAAACAAAAATCTGTAAATCCGATTGGTAATTTATTTATATAGACATGGGCAAATGCACGGTCATGCCAATTTTTTTCATCTTTATCTTGGCGCCAAAACATGATTTGCAACGGAATCGCATTCGATGTATCCGTGTCGACGCCAATTTCTTCCATAATTTCACGCCGGAAAGCATCACGTACCGTTTCATCCGCCAAAACATGTCCCGATGCAGTCGTGTACAGTTTCCCAGAATCCGCACGTTCTTGGAAATACACATTGCCGTCATCATCATACATCCAACAATGAACCGTTTTATGCCAAAGCCCCCGTTCATGCACGACTTTACGCGATTCTGTGCCGATTTTATTCATATATTCATCATAAACACCAAGATTTTCCATGTATCACCCCTTTTCTCTCGAGCCATGGTAATAAAATAGGCCAGATTTTGTAAATCAAAAAATCCACCATCCGGTGGATTTTTAAGATTTATTTCGCTGTCTTGATAAACACTAATCAAAAAAATTTTTTCTGAAAAATCCTACCATTACCGGTTTTCAGAAATTGTTCAAATCTTTTTGCTTTTTTTTCACTGTCAAAAGCAATACATGCCCGTAATCGCCACGGTTTGAATTTGTTGGTGTGAAAAACATCAAAAAATAACAAGGTGTATATTTTACTTGTTGTTACTTTATTTATCCTATCTTTTAGGTTGCAAGCTTTCATTTATAATGGTGGGAATAACCTTGTTCGGCTGTTTTGTGTTATTCCAAGGAATTTGGATAGCGGTACATTTATTACAGATATGCAATAACTTTTGTTGCAACCCAGATGGATTAAAGTTTGGAATAAAGGTAAAAACGAAGTAATACAAGCAACCGTTTGAGTCGGCATCACCGTACAAAACTTCTGATTTATTACGAGAACTTATGTTTAAATTGGCACTAAGATTTTTATCTTTTAAAGCATACTGCAACACAGGGCATTCATTTAAAGGGGAACTACAAAAACAAGCACCAACACACTGATTTGCGTTTTTTACATAAAATACCCAACTATATGGTTCGAAAAAAGGCACAGAAAACAGTTCTTCTGGGGTTTTTACTTCTGGGGCGCACCGCCCCGAGTCTAATATGTATACTTCAGACATTTTAGTATCCTTTTGTTTAATAGTATAAACTAAAAATCCAAAGATTCAAGCTCTCTGTGGTGTTTTTTAACTTGCATGTCCACTTTTTGGGATATATTTCAATCCGGTGGATTTTTAAGATTAAATTCGCTATCTTGATAAACAATAATCAACCGTAAACGCAAAAACTCTATTACACATATCCGTTTTTGCACGGTTGCTAATTGTTTATTCGCGGATTGTGTGCTGCACTATCGTTCGCACACATCCCGTGTCGTAGCCGGCGAAATCAAAAAATCCACCATCCGGTGGATTTTTAAGATTTTAACATGGCGGAGATGATGGGATTGCTTCGCCACCTTGCCTCATTCGCTTTGCTCACCGGCATGCTCTCGCCTGCCTTTCGGCTGCGGTTCGAACCCACGACCCATGGGTTCGAATCCCGGCATCGACAAAACAAAAATGAAACGCCCGAATGGGCGTTTGATTTTTGTGGCGGAGATGATGGGATTCGAACCCATGATACGGTTGCCCGTATACCACATTTCCAATGTGGCGCACTAGACCAACTATGCGACATCTCCGGATTTTTTAGATTTTATTTATTCTTCGTCGGATTCCGCGCCGTCATCCATAACATCTTCGGCAACCAATTCCGCCGCATCAACCGGTGCGTCACCAACCAATGTGTCTTCCAGTTCCGCGTCAATATCGCGCAGTTCGGGGTTAACACTGCTAACCTCTAATGTTTCTTCGGCGTTTTCGATGGCCGGCGTTTCCTTATATGATTGCACGAATTCGTGACGGATTCCCGCGATATCAAGTTTTCCACTTGCAATTTCGCGCAGTGCCACAACCGTCGGCTTATCGCCGTCGCGTTCAACCACCGGCGTTGCCCCACCGTTCAAGTCGCGAACCCGCTGTGACGCAAGCATCCCCAGTTCGTACCGGCTTTCCACAAATGGTAATGTATCAGAATTAGTCGTGCGTGCCATATTCAATTCCTTTGTTGAAATGTATCATTAGCCACGCTATAATGACTCAAAAATGGTTAAAATGCAAGAAAAAAATATAAAAACTTTACCCTTTGGATGCCGTCTTAACGCGATGGAATGCGAACGGATTGGCGGGATGTTATCGCGCGTCGGCGTTTGCGCGGTGGTTGTGAATACCTGTGCCGTGACCGCAGAGGCCGAACGCCAATGTGGCCAGGCGGTGCGAAAAATTGCACGCGAAAATCCGAACACAGTAATTTTTGTGACCGGGTGCGCCGCGACAAGGAACCCGGGACTGTTTGAAAAAATTCCGGGTGCGGCGGTTATTCCGAACGAAAAAAAGATGGATTTAGATGTTTATCTGGGCAAATTATCACAAAAAAATCGCGGCAATTCGTGTCCGGAAATTGTTGGTAATTTTGATGTAGAAAACAAACTTTCTAAAAAGTTTATTCAGATTCAAAACGGATGCAATCATGATTGTACATATTGTGTGACGCGGCTGCTCCGTGGGCCGGCGGTATCATTCGAATATGATGAAATTTTGGCAAATGTGCGTGCGGCGACCGCGGATGGGTTTGGGGAAATCGTACTAACGGGTGTGGATGCGGCATCTTATGTTCGGGTTTATGACGGGCGGCCGTTTTTGATTTCGGATTTGTGCCGGCGGTTATTAAATGATGTGCCGAAAATTGAACGGTTGCGCCTTTCGTCGGTGGACCCGGCGGTGCCGGCGATACGCGACATTATTGAAATGATGAAAAGCGAACCCCGTTTTATGCCACATTTGCACCTTTCCATGCAGTCGGGATCGGACACGATTTTGCACGCGATGCGGCGGCGACACACAGCAAACACGGTGCGCGATTTGGCGCGATTAGCGAATGGAAGTGTTAGTTTTAGTTGGGATATAATCTGTGGTTTTCCAGGCGAAACGGAAGAATTGTTCAACGAAACCCTGGAATTGGCGCGCGAATTAAAACCAATAAGGATTCACGCATTTCCTTTTTCGCCCCGCCCCGGGACGGTGGCGGCGAATATGCCGAACCCGGTTCCGCGCAATATCGCACGGGCGCGCGTTCATAAAATAACCGCCGTTGCGGATGAAAACTTGCGTGAATTTATGGAGCGCCAGGTCGGCAATATGTGCCGGGTTTTAGTTGAATCCAATAATATCGCGCGCACGCCGGATGATATTCCGGTTAAAATTGGCGGCGCGACCATTGCCCCACGAACGATTTGTGATATACGGATTACAAGTGCTAATAATGCGATGTTAATAGGTGACGCTAACAAATAAAACACAATGATAAATTATTAATCTGGCAATAACCATAATAGGCAGTACTCATCGTCATTTTCATGTCCAGCTTCCCGTGAATAACAAACCTTTTTATCTTGTTTCCCGTCGACCAACGCGACACTCGCAATGTTGTTACCGTTCGTTAATTCGCCCGTTGCTTCGCTATGGGTTGCCACACTTGAAATCGCAACATGCCCACCAACCACACCTGTATCATTGTCACCAGGCAAATATGTCGCCACTTCTCCACTGGGTCCTGTTGGCGATGCCCCCGATACCATGTTTTCAACCGCACTCATTGTCGGCAACCATGATCCATTGGTCAAATTATCATTTGCATCATACGTTGGTGCCGTTGCAATACCACGTTGTGATACCGTGCCCGACGTCCCTGTCGTGGTTACTACA
>JAFOVN010000005.1 GCA_017392345.1 Alphaproteobacteria bacterium
ATGGAAGATTACAAGCCAACCGATACCGGCGAAAGTCCACTTGCGCGGGCGACCGATTGGATAAAGACAACCTGCCCCGCCTGTGGCGGCTCGGCGCGTCGTGAAACGGACACTATGCCACAATGGGCGGGGTCATCGTGGTACTTTATGCGTTACCTTGACCCGCGGAATGATAAAGAGTTTTGTTCGCGCGCGCAGTTAGACAAATGGATGCCGGTTGACCATTATAACGGGGGCATGGAACATACAACGCGCCACTTGCTCTATTCACGGTTTTGGTACAAGGCGTTGGCGGATTTGGGCTATGTCCCGGGGGTGGAGCCATATAAAAAGCGCACCAGCAACGGACTTATTATGGGGGCTGATGGACAAAAAATGTCAAAGTCGCGTGGTAATGTCGTGCCGTCGTCCGATGTGGTGGCGCGTGTGGGCGCGGATGCGTGCCGGCTGGCCATACTTTACCTTGCGCCGTGGGAACAGAATAATATGAATTGGTCCGAAGATACTTTGCGCGGGGTTGAACGTTTCCTGCGCCGGGTAGAGGCCGCGTCTGATAATTTAACCAACGATGCGCCAACGGCCGAACAAGAAATTCTGATAAATCGCCTGGTTGCCGATGTGACCGAACGGTTGGATGGTATGAAATTTAACACCGCGATTTCGGCAATGATGGAATTTTTGAACGCGTTTTCGGGCGGAAAAATGCCACGGCGGGCGTATGAAGTGTTGATTCAGATGTTAAATCCGTTTGCGCCACATTTGACCGAAGAAATGTGGGAAAAATTGGGGCACAAGGAAATGCTGGTCTTTGAACCGTGGCCGACGTTTGATGCATCAAAGTTGGTGCAAACGACCGCCGTCTTTGCGATAACAATAAATGGCAAACGTGTCGGCGAATTTGTTGCCGATTTGAACGCGACCGATGGGGATTTGACACAAATTGCGCGTGATACGGTGGCCACAAAACTGAATGGTGCGGAAATAATCAAAACCATTGTTGTACCACGGAAATTGGTGAATTTTGTGGTGAAGAAGTGATTATCCGCCTTCGCCAAGGCTACGGCGCGACTGCGCCGAGGCTTTGCCCCGGCTTGGTGTTAGTGGCTAGTGGTTAGTAAAACCGCCCAAACGGGCGGTTATTTTTTACTATGTACATCGGATTTGTAGGGCAAGGATTAAGTGAAAAACGGTGCGGTGAATCGTACAAGTTTTTGTTTGCACACGGGCTCTTTTTGTGGTACAATATAAAATGCAAAGAAAAACAAGGAGAGAAAATATGTCTGATGAAGCAAGAAAAATAAAAAGAGGATTATTAGGAGCGGCAATAGTAGTAATGATGTCTATTGCTGGGCGTGGTATCAGTAATGTTGTTGATAGAATCAAGGAACGTAGAGAGGCGAGGATTGAAGAGGCGGAAGAAAGAGAGTGGAGACTAGCCGATTCTATTCGGCGTGAAGAGCGGCGTGTTGCCGATTCAACTAGACGTGCCAAAGAGCAACAGCGTGACGATTATTATGAGCATGTTCGTGATTCTGTTATGATGTCGAGTGGTGCGAAACCGTATGAGGATAGTTTACGTAGTTTGCGTGATTCGTATCATGATGAAGGAGATATTCGTGATATAGAATGGGCCCATGCCTTGGGGAAAACTATTGAAGACGAACTTATTAAAACCGGTTGGCCGATTATTGAACAAGGAGAGCAAAATATAAGGGACATGTTCTCGTTATATGGTTTACGCTATGATAATTTCTTTGCAAAGGATCCTGATGAATATGGATATTATGATTTCTTTAGAGAATTGTTCGTTGGTATGGATACCATTGCTGATGACATGTGGGGTTTTGGTGCGACAGATGAGTGGCAGAACCATGTTGATACAATTATTGGTAGATCTGATTATGGCGATATGCGTAAAAAAGAGATAAGTCAAAAAGCTGCATCGATTATTGCAAATACAGAAAAGGGATTGGTTGCAAATCGTAAGAAAGTAGA
>JAFOVN010000051.1 GCA_017392345.1 Alphaproteobacteria bacterium
CCGATGCCGTAATAAATCGGTGGTAAAATGTTTGAAAGTTTCGCCATGATGGAAGAAAACATTTCGCATGTCCAACACGAAGAAAAAAAACTAAGTGCGTCTTGCATATCAACCGGTGCCGTACTGCGCCAGATTGAAAATCCCGCAATCGTTGCCGCACCCGCCGCAAGCAGCCATGGCAATATCGCGCCCGCCGATAATGGAAAGAACGATAAAAATACAATAAAAAATTTTTTTAACTTGCTCATTTCATTTAATTATACCACAATTTTGCCAAGATGTGATATAAATCAAATTATAAATGTAGGAAGTATGTTTTTACATCGTTTGCTTTTCGCAAAATTTTTAAGGCGGATTATTGTGCCGGCGTTATTGGTCGCGGCCTTTGTCACGCCGGGCGCGGCATTTGCAAAGTGGGAAATTGTTGATAAATTAAATCTTGCGCCGTTTGTGCCACGTGTATTGGATGCGTTTATGATGGTTGCGCGTGGTGGATATGAATACTTTGTGGGTTCGGGTGACGGAATCATTTATATTTTTGTTTGGGCGTTTTTGGCGATATCTATTTTTATGTATGCGTTCAAAATGTATTTTCCAAAACGGTGGTTGGAATTTTTCGGAATGTCCGGCGGTGGCGAAATGTGGGACGGCAATGTTAAAGGTTTCACGATGGTTGAAACGGTCCTTAAAAGTGGGGTGCGTGCGATTGTTGCCGCGGTGTTGCTGTTGCAGGTTAGGCCGATTTATGTCACACAATGGTTGGTGAATCCGTTCTTGGAATTTGGTGCGATTTATACATCGGCGATTACCGACCAGGCGAATATCACCGGCGTAAAAAAACAAAACATCGAATGTCCCGAAAGTATTTTATCAAATGATTGGATAAGTAAAAAAAGTTGCAATTTTTTAATACAACCAATATCTGATTTGTCGGCGGTGAATAATGCGGTTGTTAAACGCGGGTTTGAATTTGTGTCGCGTGGGATTCGTGGATTATTCACTATATTTTCACACGGCGGTCAAAACATAATGGATATGATAACGGGCGTGTTGCTGATATTTACCTTTGTTGGATGCAATTTGTTTATGGCGTTGCTAATTATCCAAGGTATATTTGATTTTGGCGTTGCACTTATTCTTTATCCATTTAATGTTTTGGCATGGGTTGCAAAGAAAAGTGACAAGTGGCTTGATATTTGGCCGGCGTTTGATGGAATTATTACGGCACTGCGCAAACTGGTTATCACAATGATTGCGTGCGCGTTTATTATGATTATAAATGTTGCGATTGTGCATGCGATGTTTGGTTTGAATAACAGTGTATTTAATGTTGCGGCGGGCGGAACCGCGACAAGTAATTTGGTCACGAACAGTGCGATTGGTTTCGGGGGGCATTCTATGCTTTGGCTATCGGCGATACTTACGTTCTTTTTAATGAATGCGATATTTGAAATGACCAAAGATCAACTAAACAAATATGCGCCGGGCATGACAGGCATGTACGAACAGGTCAAAGGTGATTTTAACGCGACAACGGCAAAGGCCAAGGGAACATATGAATCAATAAAAAAGATATTGGGGCTTATTAAAAAATGAACGGGATATTGAACGGTTTTGTTGATACCGCGGTGCAGTGTTGGGGATGCGCCGTGTTTGACAACCTGTTCCGCGTTGTGTCGAATGCGGGTGCCGCCGTTTATAATAAAATCGCCGACATATGTTTTATACTGTTTGCAGTGCTGTTTGTGTTCTTTGTTGTGTGGGCGGTGTGGAAACATGTGAACCCGAAAAAGCCGGAAACAGGCGACCCGTTTTATATGAAATCGGTTGTGCGCGTTGTTATAAATTCGCTGTTTGCACTAACATTACTTGGCGTTGGTGTTGGGTTTCCGCGTTTTATAACACGTGTCACATTTGAACCGGTTGCCGATGTGACGTTGATATACAGCCAGGCGATGTTGCAAACAACGCCGGCGGCGGTCGATGAACGCGTACATTATCAACCGACAAAAATGAAAGATGATGGTTTTTTTAGACCTGCGCTGCGCAACACAATTATATCGATAATGAAAACAACTGTGACGATGTTTCAAGATTATATGAAACTTGGGATTGCGGTTATGGACGGCGCATTTTCATGGCGGCATATTCATAACCTTGGCGATATATTCCGACATATTATTATGTTTTTTGTTGGGCTCTATTTGTTCTATGGATTTTTCAAGTTGTTTATAAAATTTTGTTTTTATTTCGTAGATGTGATTGTAGATATGGCGATGTTTGCGTTTTTGTTTCCGATTGGACTTATGATGATGTCATTTCGTGGCGGTGAAATGCCGGATTGGATGTCGTCATTGGGCAAGGGACTTGGCACAAACCAACTAAAAAAACTTATTAGTGCGATTATAACGCTTGCATCGGCGGTGATAACATATATGGTAATCCTTGCGATTATATCACGATATTTTTCTGACGCCGGTATGGATACCAACGAATTGATGAATGCAATTTTATCGGGCGAAGTTTTTGCATCTGATTTATCGGAAGAAAACCTTGCAAGTATTACATTGATTGGCGCAATAATTTTGGTGTATGTTTTGAATTATATTTATTCGCAAATTCCAAATGTATCAAAGATGGTCCTTGGCGCATTTGGTGCCAGTGACGGCGAAAATAAACTAAGTGAACAAATGGCAAACGATGCGGAAAAATTGGTTGCGTTGGTAACCGACGGGATAAAAAATGTTGGTGGCAAAATCATCAATGGTGGCGATAAAAAGGAAGAAGGAAAAAAGGGCGACGGGAAAGGTAAATGAAAAAATTATTCCTTGGGTATCTTGTTCGTTTCTTGTTCGGCGCAATCGCGTTAGGGGTTGGAATTTGGTATGTCAGTTCATCGCTGTCGGGTGCATCACTAACCTATACCAGTATGGAAGGATTCCTGAATTCAATTGGCGCGGGCGATGGAAATGTCGCATCAACAAATGGTTGTTTTCTTTGCAAATATGTAAATGATTTGTTCTTTGTGTTGGGTGACGCATCCGAATCTTTTTGGCATGCGATTGTTTCGCACCTTTGGATTTTGATGGTAATCGGATTTGGGGTTTTCCTGTTTATACACAGTGCGAAATATATTTACAAGGCGATGATGGAAACAACAAAATTGGACACGGGCGAAAAGAAACTTGCGTTTGGTCCGTGGTTCGATGATGTTTGGAAAAATGGCGTGCGCATTATGATTGTTGGTGCGATTATTGGCGCGTTTGGTATGGGCGGCATATCATCGATAAAGACGCTTTCGAACATCACGATTCAACCGGTGATGTATGTCGGAACGGAACTTTCCATGGCGGCAACAAATCTGTCCAGTTCTGCGCAATGCGTGCCACCCGAAATTGGTGCGGACAACCCGATGGCATCTGTTTCAAATTCGTTTATGTGCATTGTCGGAAATATCAACAGCGTTATGCTGGCCGGCGCGGCGGGCGGATTTGCATTGATGAATTACGCATGGATGGGATTGGGTGGCGGCGCGTTCACATGGATTGCAGGACTATTGATTGTGATAATGTTCGTTGTGATTGGATTTAATTTGTTCTTTGAAATTTTATCGGTAATATTCAAACTTGTTTTCCTTGTGATATTTTTACCATTACTTGCGGCGGCGGCGGCATTTGAAAAGACATGGAAAAAGGCATCGGGTGTTGTAAACGGTGCGGTAAAAATGTTGATTGAATCCGCGGTCAAGGTTGTTGCAATATCGTTAAAGGTTGTGATTGTTTACGCGATGGTGTTCTTTGCCGCCGACGAATTTTTCCCCGGGCCGGTGGATAAATATAGTGCGATATTCCCACCATTGTTGGTTGGTGAAGTAATGCCAACCAATGCCACCGCGTTGTCCATAAGAAATGTTTTTGCAACATGTGAATCGGCGGCAACGATAAACGGCACGGTGGATAAAGACGCATTCAAAAATTGCTTTAATTTGCATCAGGCACAAATCGAATCACGATATCCAGGCGCATTTGATTTTATGCGTGACGGTTTTGGATTTTTGCTTTTAATGGCGGGGTTGATATTTATATATTTCTATGTTTTGGCGCCACGTGTTGATAAACTTATTGCAAGTGTGCCATCATTTGAACCGTTTGGAAAATCCGATGATAGTGGCGGCGGCGTTGATAATTTTGGCACAGATTTGAAAAAATTGGTCAAAATGACATGGAAAAACCCCCAAGAATTTGCGGATAAATTGATAAAGGAAAAATGAAAAACATAATTAAAAAATTTTTATTGTTTGTTGTTTGTATCGCTTTTTGCTGTGTGGCGGTGGCGGCGGAATCTAATTTGGTGACCGGCGACATTGGCGATTTTGGAAGATGGACAACCGAACACAATCGCGAAGAACTTATTCAAACCGTGCAAAATGATTTGGATGGTTTTGAGTCAGGATTCGAACGCGAATATGTTGAAACCGGTGTTCCGATAGAGGCAAAACTTGGCATATCTTTTATGAGTGCATTGACATACACGGCACATATTTTAGATGATTCATTGGTACGGTTTGTGAATATATTTTTAATTGTTGCTTTCATTTTTTGGGTTATGTTCGAAGCGTACCGGATGATTAAAGATTCCAAAGTCAAAGCGATGCCGACGGTCGAAGACATAATAAAAAAAGGTATCACACTTGCGATATGGTTGATAATTTTGGGAATCGGATTGCCACGATTGTTTGGAATGATTATGGGTCCGATTGTTGCGTTTGGTTCGTATGTTGCGAATCTGATTTTGGATACGGTTGCGAAAATTGGTAATTTTGAACTTTCCGACACATGCGCCGCAATTCAAAATTATGCCGCGGCACATATGACAGACACATCGATTGTTGATGCAAAAACCGCCGCAGATATTATGTGTGTGCCAACGCGGATGTCCGGGTTTTATTATGGTGCGATAAAGTTCGGTTGGAAAATGATGGGCGCAGGATTGGGGACCAGCACATTTACATTTTTAATGGGATTGGTGTTTGTTGTCTTGTTCATATATACCGCATTTAAGTTTGCATTTGTTGCGTTTGGTGTGATTGCTGATTTATTTTTAGTGATAATACTGTTGCCATTTACGGCGATTGCAGAAACGGTTCAAAAGACATCGTACAAAGGTATCGCCGGCGATATATATAATGGGTTCCTTGGCATATTCAAAACATCAAATCTTTCGTCCCAGGTTAAAAAGTTCATTGATGCGGCGATTTATTTTGTCGCGCTTGCGATTGTCGTTTCAATTGGTGGCGCGTTGCTTGGTGGGGCGGTTCAATTAAACACGCAAACACATATTATTTCTATATTGGACGGCAATGTTATCACATTACTTATGACCGGCGCGTTGGTTGCGTATATTGCAACACATGCGGATGAAATTGCAAAATCGATTGGTGGTGGAATTGATGCGGGAATCGGAACAAACCTGCAAAAAGATTTGAAAACACTTTATACCGACACCAAGAAAAAAGCTGAAGAATTTATCAAGGCGTTAAAGAAATAAAAATTTAATCGATAATTTTTACAAAACTTTCGGCAACTTTTTTAATTCCCGTTCGATTAAATGCGACCGTTAAAATTCCGCCGTTTGATTCGATAACAACACCACGCCCAAGTTCGCCGTGTTCAACCAATTTTCCAACAATACTTTTAACCGTATGCGTTTTTGGTTGCATTGGTCGCGTGGGCGTTTCATACCGCGGTGTACGTCCACCAAAGTCCAAATATCGATTATCCATTTCGGTTATGAATCGCGCCGGCGAATAGTATTGACGCGCCCCGAAAATAACACGCGACATAGTATTGGTAATAATCGCACGCCGCCGCGCCCG
>JAFOVN010000052.1 GCA_017392345.1 Alphaproteobacteria bacterium
ATTAACCCCTTTCCCCTATTGTGATGGCAATATACTAAATAACAAAAATTAATACAAGGGCTTTTTGTTTAATAAAAAAATTATCGATTATCCTTTGGCATGAATTTTTTGGCAATTTCCGCAAGGGTGAATCCGGTGGCGTTCAGGACCTTGGCCAAACTGCATGTTGTTGGCCAACGTTTTTCGCCAAAACGGTTGATGCGTTTGCTTTTGTTAAATGTTGTCGCATCCAATCCCGCAAGTTTTGCCAACCCCGAACACGATAAATGCAGACATTTTGCAAGGTTTATGATTGCGTCCCATAATTGATCGTTCGTCATTTTTTTCTCCCTATTATTTTTGTTACGAATCGTATTCTAACACAAATAAGATTTTATTCAACATGTTCTATTTTTAATAGAAATATATCTTTTGTTTTTGCAGCGTTTGTTTATAATTTGATTTTTGTTTTATTTTGTGTTATAATACATACGTAATGTAACTATTACTGACTCCTTTGTTCCGCGTTTTTGCGCGGAACTTTTTTAATAAATTTCATCCAAAGGATTTTATATGAAACTAAGTGATAATGGCATTCGCACATTGAAACGGTGCGAAGGCCACGTCATGCGTAATGGCCGGCATGTTATATACGACGATAAAAACGGGCAACCGGTCACGACTGGTGCGCCCCTGCCCCGTGGGGCAACGATTGGATATGGGCATTTGATTAAACCGGGCGAAGATTTTCGTGACGGAATCGATGAAGATACGGCAACGAAAATTTTGCGTGGTGATTTGTCGGTGGCGGAACGCGCGGTATGCAACGCAATAACGACTAACCTGCGGCAAAATCAATTTGATGCGTTGGTAATGCTGTGCTTTAACATTGGCGCGCGGAATTTTGCAAATTCGACGGTTGTAAAATATATAAACAATCCGAATTTCAAAAGCGCGCGATACTTTAATCTGGGCACGGCGTGGCGCGCGTGGAACAAAACCGGCGGTCGCGTAAGTTCTGGCCTGGGGCGGCGACGCGAAGTTGAAATAAACATATATGAAAATGGAATTTACGCATTGAATTTGTGAACACGAACGGATAAAATGTTGATAGCAAAGGGGGCACAGATGAAATACACAAAAGGATTTGGCACTTTTACCACCGAACAAATGAGCATACTTGAAACACTGCAAGAAATCGAAGATGTTGTCACGATTGCCAAGATAGAGGCACCAAAAGGCAATGTAAAATTGGCGATTACAAACTTGGACGAGGCGTTAGATTATATCAAACATATTCGGCACAAGATTGAAATCGCCCTGCGGCACGTACCGGAAAGCGTACAGGAAAAATATTTTCTTTGACGGCAAATTTACCTTGATTTTTTTGTTTTTGGTCTGATATAATCACATCCGCACACTGCGGAGCGTTGGCAGAGTGGTAATGCAGCGGATTGCTAATCCGTGACCGTGTTATAGCGGTCCATAGGTTCGAGTCCTATACGCTCCGCCACGAAATTTTGTTAGCCCGCACAAAAAGTGCGGGCTTAAAAAATTTCAGTACCAGACCAAATGCCAATGATTACTTTCCCCGTTTTGCGCTTTCGCCATCAATCTTGCGCGTCATCTTAAGGAATTTTTCAGCGCGCAATTCGGGCAATTTTTCCGGCGCGGTTTTCTGCAACAGTTTTATTTGCTCGCTAACCATATCGGATAAATTCTGCATCGTCGTCTTCCAATCGGTATGCGCCCCGCCCGCGGGTTCGGGGATAATTTTATCAATCACGCGCATTTCCATCATGTCCGCCGCGGTCAGTTTCATTGCCGCCGCCGCGGTCGCACGGAACTTATTATCCTTCCATAAAATACTTGCGCAAGATTCCGGTGCAATCACCGAATAAATCGCATTTTCAAGCATTAAAACACGGTCGCCGGTGCCAATTGCGATTGCGCCACCGGAACCACCTTCGCCCACGTTCACGGCGATGTATGGTGTCTTTATTGAAAGCCCCGTTTGGATTGATGTGGCGACGGCCTCGGACTGGCCCCGTTCTTCGGCGGCCGATCCCGCAAAAGCACCCGCCGTATCAAACAGCGATATTACCGGTAAATTAAATCGTTCGGCAAGTCGCATCAATCTTTGCACCTTGCGATAGCCCTCTGGGTTCGGCATACCGAAACGATGCAATTGACGCGTTTCAATGGTGCGGCCTTTTTCCTGACCTAAAATTACCGCGGGCGTGCCGTTCCACAGACCAATCCCGCCACACATTGCCGCATCTTCACCAAACAATCTATCACCCGCAAGGTATGTCCAATCGTCAACAATTCCATTTATATAGTCCAAGAAATGCGGGCGATTTTCATTCCGCGCAAGTAAAACCTTGTCATACGCGGGTGTTTCACCCATGCCGCGTGCCTTTTTAGATGTTTCGTTTGTGGCGGGTGGGGTTTGCACCGAAATTTCATGCGGCACGCCCGGCACATTCATCAACACACGCAAGATTTTTTCAAGCCGCGCCTTTAATTCCGCACGCGGGACAACCATATCAACCATACCGTGTTCATAAAGGTAATCCGCCGTTTGGAAGTTCGCCGGCAATTTTTCACGGATATTTTGTTCAATCACGCGCCGTCCAGCAAAGCCGATTCGCGCGCCGGATTCCGCGATATTGATATCGCCCAACATTGCAAAGGACGCCGTCACACCGCCGTATGTTGGGTCGGTCAACAGCACAATGTATGGAATCCGCGCGGCGTGCAATTTGTTCACCGCAACGGTCGTGCGCGCCATTTGCATCAATGAAAGTATGTTTTCCTGCATCCGGGCGCCACCACTGCACGCGACCATAATAAACGGTTGATGTGTATCAATTGCATGCTGGGCCGATGCGACAATGCATTCGCCCGCAACGCGACCCATTGAACCCATCATAAATTCGCCGTTAAGGATACAAATTGTTGTTGGAATTCCGCCAATTTTTCCGTCCGCCGTTGTGACCGCATCGTTATATCCGGTGTCATTTCGTGCCTCAGTCAATCGTTCGGAATACGGCATACGGTCCACAAAGCCCAATGGGTCATCCGGCATGGTTGGCAATGGGATTTTTTCCCAGGTTCGGTCATCGAACAGTAAATCAAACCGCTGTTTCGGGTTCATAATAAATGCGCGGCCGCAACGCGGGCAAATATAATGATTGTTTTTGTAATCCTTGTAATAAACCAATTTCCCGCAAGATTCGCACTTTATCCACATAAGTTTGCGAACGCGGTCATATTTTTCACGGTTTTTGTTTTTTATTCCGGAACTTTTACCGAACAACATAATAATTATCCATTCATTTTTTTGGTTAGTTCGCGACTTGGGCGAAACAAAATTGTCGTATTTGCGGGCAAATGCATCGGTTGCCCGGTCACGGGGTTATATCCGATTTTTGTGGCGCGCGGACGCGGCCGAATCGTGCCAAAGCCCCGGATTTCAATACGGTCACCACGTGCCACCGCATCAATCATCGCGTCCACCACCGTATCCAACACCGCCGCCGCATCAACGGTGCGCATGCGCCTAAATTGAACCCGAATAGTGCGTATAATATCAGATCTTTTCATTTCTTTTTCCTTTTGGACTTTCATAATAACACCAACAGAAAAATAATTCAAGTGTTAGTGTGGGTGTATGGGTTGCATAAGAATTCTATCTTGGGGAAAACGATGCGCATATTTGATATCATGCCATCAACCAAAGGGGGAAAATATGAAAGATTTTTTAAACGAATTTAACTGTGATTACGAAAGCAATATACCACTTATCGGGGATGCGGCGCCGGAATTTGGTGCAAATACGACAAACGGCTATATCCACTTTCCACATGATTATCGCGGACATTGGGTTGTGTTCTTTTCGCACCCAGGTGATTTTACGCCGGTTTGCACAACAGAATTTATGACATTTCAATCAATGGCGGATGAATTTCGCGCACTAAATACGGAACTGGTTGGGTTATCTGTTGATTCGAATGCGTCGCATATGGCGTGGATTCAAACGATTCGCAACGATATAAACTATCAGGGGTGGAAGAATATGGAAATAACCTTTCCGGTCGTGGCGGACGCGTCCGGCGATGTTGCGCGCAAATATGGTATGATTCATGATGCCGTTGGCAATACAGATACCGTACGTGCCGTATTTATAATTGACCCGCGTGGGATTATTAGAACAATTCTTTACTATCCGAAATCGGTTGGCCGCAATATAACAGAAATAAAGCGCGTTGTTATCGCACTGCAAACATCAGACGCGTTTCATGTTGCAACGCCCGCAGAATGGATTCCCGGCGAAGACGTTATTGTTCCCGCCCCCGGCAAAATTTCTGATATTCGGCATGCCGGCGAACGCGATTGGTTTTTAAAATTCAAATCGATAAGCCCGGAAATGATTCTAAATAAAATCACGAACAGGAAACTTATTGATAATGAAAAAAAACGACCAAAATCAAAAAAGAAATAATTTTGGGCGCGATTGCGCCCATTTTTTATTGTGCGACAAAATACTTGACAATATATATTTTTGAATATATAATATGGGTGTTGTTTAATTATTCAACCACTAAAAAAGGAGAATATGAATGAACATTAGACAAAAGGCTATGTATTTGCTTTCACTGGCGGCGTTGCCATTGGGGGCGTACGGATGTAAAAAGGCACCATTTCCAGAAAACGACGGATACAACAATAATCCGGATACAACGATAAACACACAACCAAATCAACCGAACTTGCCATCCATCAACGAACCGAACACGGATTCAAATTTCAATGACACACTTCGGTTTTCGTGGCTCTATGATTGGACCGGACCACTTAACGATCATGTAAAATCTTATACCGACGTGGGCGATTTTGTGGTAATTGTGCCGGACACAACGGAACAGTCAATCAAGGGGTCTTGTGAAAGATTGGTTGGCCAATGGCCGGATATTTACAATCGTTTTATGAATTTTGTTGCCGAAAGCGCCGGGCACGTAAAACTCAGTGGTGTTATTTATGTCCCGCAGATTGGTGATAACCTTTCGAATAACGTCATGGGGATGGATCGAAATATCGCAGACCTTTTCGAAACATTAGGCATCACGATTAAGGTCAAAAATGCCGCCGGCAAAACAAATAACCCCAAGGAAAATACAAACGAAAAGATGCCATTAAACACTGTGTCCAATATGTTCAAGTCCAAAAATACGGGGTATACAATTGGATGGGGTTTTAACCATCACTTTGCCGGTCCGTGCAAAGATCACGTTGCAAGACGAACGACGCAATACGGCGGAACGCACCTGGTACCGGATTCTACACTTTGGTCCAAAGTGCAACAGGGCCAATTTGGTAAAGATGATTGGGATTATATTGCATCACAATTTACAAAGTATCAAAATGAATATGGTGCAACATTTGAAGGAAATCTTTATCCGTTTGTGGGACGAATGAGTCCGGAAACCAAACAAAATTTAGAAAATCTTGGTTTTCATGTCATAGAAACGGTTGAAAAAAACGATAATCGGCCGGCAATGCCGTGGAACCAGGCACAGCAAATGTTGCAAAATAAATCCAGGTAAAAAACAGGGCGCGGTTGCGCCCTTTTCTTTTAAAACTTTAATGGCCAATCGCGAATATCGGCGGGCATGGATTCAGATTCCGGTTGCCATTGAAAATCCGGCATTTTTACGCGTTTGTCACGGGTAAATTTTACACCTTCGGCCTTTAATGCCTTGTATGATTGGTCAAAAAATTGTTGGCTACAAATACTGCCATCTTTGAACACAACGCGATGCCACGGAAGATGCCAACTTTTTTTGTTATTTGATGCATAGCCCACAAAGCGCGCCATCTTTGGCCGACCAATCATACGCGCAATTTGACCAAATGTTGCCACGCGACCGGCGGGAATTTTCGCCACAATTTCATAAACACTTTCATTAAAACCCTTTTCCGACATTAGCGCCCCCGTGAAATTCCGCGTGCAACCGCATTGCCAACCAACCTTTGCACCCGCGCATATTCGCATAGCGTGATTTTTTCTTGTAATTTATTTCCAAATTCGCGACGACGCATATTCGCGTTTAATTCCAACGGATTTTGTTTGTATAAGTTAAAGTCTTGTTGTGGTTTAATATAAAACGCCATCGAAAGGTCACGAATATCCATATCAAGTGGACTAATTGACGGGAAAAACATATCAACGATATGGGTACTTTCGTGCCGCAGGTCCATAAGAAAATTTATCAAATTATCATAATACCGAAAATTCGGGTTCACATTGACCGTGCCACGCGGTGACACCGACATTTGGCCGTCGGTCACGTGCGACACAGAAATTTTTGGCACGGATTCCACCACTTTATCGTTATACTTTTTCGCACGACCTGTTTGAGTGTCCGATTGTACGCGTTCGACAAAACGTTTGATAATGTTGCCCGCCACAGCCAATTTTTCGGGTGCCGATTTTTTTGCCCAATCGCGCGCCATATCAAAGACATTTAATTCTTCGCAAACCGACATAAAAATACCATCAACGTATTCCGCAAATTGTTCTGATTTTGTTTTTTCGATTTTGCCGGCGATTTTGCGAGCCTGTGTCACCTTATATGAATTCCATTTTATGGGCGATTGCATTGCGTTTATGATTTCAGTGATTTGTGGTTTAAAATTTTGATTCATCATGATGACACCTCTTGGCTCTGACATATATTATATAGGAAACTCACCATGTTTTTCAATGTGGAAATTGTAAAAAAATCACCTTGCAAAATGTTTAGGCATGTGTATAATACCCGCACCGGAGATATGGCAGAGCTGGTTGAATGCGCACGACTCGAAATCGTGTATACAGGAAACTGTATCGAGGGTTCGAATCCCCCTATCTCCGCCAGGAATTTGCCCTGCTTGTGCAGATTTTTTACACTTCAAAATCGTAATTTTTGATAGATTTGACGATGGCGGCAACCAGTTTATCTTGGTGCGCGGAACTTTTTAGCAATTTTTCTTCGGTCTTGTTCGACAAATGCCCGCATTCAATCAGTGCGCCCGGCACGGTTGAACGCAACACCGCAAGTGGCGCATGGCGAACGGCGGGGCCGGCCTGTTGCTCTATGCCCGCACGATTAAATGCCCGCGCGCAACCATTTGCGTATTCCACACTCATTTCCGCAACCGCGTGTTGTTGCAATGACGAAAGCGCGATGCGAATATCCTTGGAAAAACTTTCAAAACCGGTCACATCAATTTTGTCAGCCGCGTTTTCGGCATCCGCAAGTTTTTGTGCCTCTTCGTCCGATGCCTTTTCAGAAAGGGTATAAATTGAAAATCCCTTGACCGAACGACTTGGGTTTGCATTTGCGTGAATTGAAAGGAACAAATCCGCGTGACGTTTTTCCGCAATTTCCGCACGTTCGTTCAATTTCAAATAATTATCGTCACTGCGCGTCATATATACCGTAAAACCGGCGTTTTTAAGTGCGGTGCGCAATTTTTGTGCAACCGATAGCACAACCGTTTTTTCCTTGGTTCCGCCCCGCCCGATGCAACCCGGGTCTTTGCCACCGTGGCCGGCATCAATGACGATTATGTGTTTTTTTTCGGTCGGGGCCGTGGTTGTTGTGGTCGCCGTCGCCGCATTTGCCTTGGTCGTGCCGGCAACAAAGTCCAACACAAGTCGATAGTCATTGTCGCCGTTCGGTTCCAAAACCATAATCTGGTTCTTTGGAATTTCGGCAACTGGCTTTTTCAAATCCAGAACAATGTTTACAGAATCGCCAATTTGGGTCTGGGACACGTTACGCACCAATGTTCCTGATGCCAATTTCGGCTTCACAGAATCATTTGCCGGCGTGTTTGATAATTTCACCGTAAGTGTGTTTTCACCATAGACCAATGTATATGATGGGCGGTTTGCCGTTTCAACGACAAAGCGCGTCTTGTTTCCCGGTTGCACCCCCGTGCGCATGGATTTAATAGAATTACGCGCTGCAAACGCCATGCGCGGGAACGCGCCCGCGATAACTATACCAATTCCGGTAATTTGCAAAATATGACGTCTGGATACCTTCATTTCGGTGGGTATTATATCAAAAAAAATTCCGCGGTGCAAGGGATGGATAATGGGTAGAGAACCACACCCCGCCGGGTGCTACCCGGCACCCCTCTCTTCGTCGCGCCAAAGGCACGACAGAGGGGAACTTTGTTCTCTGGAATAAGTCCGTAATTATGAACAACTTCCAGACGCCACTAACCACTAATCACTAACACTATCCACTAAAAACGTTTGCTTTTTGTTTCCTTGGGTGTTATTCTGTGAACTCGTGGAAGGTTTATGATGTCAGTAAAGGCAAAAAAGATATTCAAAAAACTTATTGGATATTCGGGATTGGTGTTTTTCTGTGTTGCGGCCGGGATGCTTTGGTGGCAATTACGCAATTATTCACTGGGCGATATTGCGCGGGCGCTACTGGATATTCCATTTGTGAATTTGGTTGCGGCGTCGGTTGCATGCTTTGCGGGATATGTCGCGTTGGCATTGTATGATTATTTGGCACTGCATTATGTTGGCGCGGGGGGCAAGGTTTCTTGGTGGAAATGGATGTTGGCCGGGATGCTTGGGTTCGCAATAAGCAATAATGCCGGTCACGCGGTGGTGTCTGGTGGCGCAATTCGTTATCGGCTTTATACGCGGTGGCGCATTCGTGGTGGCGATATTGTAAAGATTGTGACCATAAACGGGTTCACATATTTTTTGGGTGCAACGGCGATTGCGGTTGTTGGTTATTTCCTTATACCGCATGATATTTTTGCCGAATCGGTCGGTGCGTCGGTGGGCCTTAATACCCTATTTATATTCTGTTTGGCGGCGTTGTTGGCCTATTTCGCGATTACGGTGTTTTTCCGCAACAAAAGTGTAAAAATCGGGCAACTTAAATTTGATGTTCCGTCAACAAAAATGGCGTTTTTACAAACACTGCTTGGTATGACGGACAGTGTTTTGGCGGGGCTGGTCCTTTATTTTTGTATGACGCCGTTTGTGCAAATTCCGTTTGGAACATTTATCGGACTTTTTGTTGTGGCACAAACGACCGGTGTTTTTAGTCAGGTTCCCGGCGGAATTGGTGTATTCGAAAGTGTTTTCCTGATTGCCCTGCCCGACGATATTGACAAAGCAAGTATTTTTGGCGCATTGCTGGCCTATCGTATAATTTATTATGTTTTGCCGCTTATCGGTGTTGGTGGTTTATTCTTTATTTACGAACGTTGGTTGCGCGCGCGTATGAAAAAATGGCTTGCCGAAGCAAAGCAGCGAATTCCCCATTTTCCGGGATTTTCAAAAGGAAAATAGAAAAATACCGCCACTCGGCGGTGTTTTTTCACTTACGATTTAGCGTTTTTGGCACAGTTGTTTGTGGTATAAATCCCACATTTGGTTTGCCATCTGCCTAAATTCGTCATCGGGCATACCGTATACTGGATATCTAATGTTTCCAAGGTCAAAATCCGCCGCCGCCCAATCATATTTGGATAATATTGCAATTCCATTACGAATAAATAATGTCCCAAGGTGTGAATTATGAAATCGAAAATAACATTTGCTGTCCTTTTTTGGTTGGCCGTTTTTTACGTCGCCACGCAAATATGCTTTTATATCCCAATATGTGTCCAAGGCGCCACATTCCTTGCCACCAAATATAGAAATTTTCCTTTTGCCTTTATCCAAGCAATCCCCGATTTCTTTGCTGGCGATTGCCCCCTTGGCCTTTACTTTTTCGGGACAGGTTAAATCATGGTATGCGGCATCGCTGTAAAAACTACCTATACCCTTTGTCGGAATTTCTTCCCCGCTTATTACGCGGGTGACCAAGGGGCAACAGTGGTTATACATATTTAGCGATGTCTTTAAATAGAAATTCGCTTCCCCGGCAAAATATTGTTGCACAAGACGACCAATTTCCAAATCTTGCTCTGAATCAGGCTTGGCTTTTTGGTCGGGTTTGATGGCATAAATGAAATTGCTTGGAACAGGTTTATTGCCACGTTGTTGGTCCATTTCCCAAATTTGTTGGATAAAGTTTATTACCTCTTGCTTCTGATTCTCTGGCTTGCAGTGTAATATCATGGGACCAACATTATTATCATACACTGTTTCGTGCCGCACATATCCGCAAAATAGTGACGCCTGGTAATAACGCCCAAAACAACGAATAGTGACATCGCCCCAAAAATCTCTAAATTTAGTCGGTGCTTGTCCACCGGCATAATAATGCCATGTGGGCGGGTTTTCACGGGCAATATTTAACCAATCTGCAACCCAATCCGGTTCTTGTTCGGCCATATCGAATCCTTTTTTTATTAATCTTATGTTATGTACGCGCGGGTTAGCATACCACAAAAAACCACAATGTCAAGCCACCCAAAAACAAACGAATAAAATATCCTTGCCAAATGATTGGGGGCGTGGTAGACTTTTGTTCAACGTATAATATGGGGTTGTAAAACATGTTGTTTTTATTTCCTTTGATTCGATTGGCGCTGGGTCTTATCGTGGCGTATTCCCTTGGCATGGGCTTGGACGCCCCACGGGGACGGATTAATGGCCATTTATACGCAATAAACACAAAAGGATTATCGAATGTCAAAAAGGATATATGTGGACGCGGTCCACCCGGAAGAAACACGCGTTGTCGTTGTTGATTCCACCAATAATCGCGTTTCTGATTTTGACGTTGAAACCACGACTAAACCCCAGATAAAAGGGAACATTTATCTGGCCAAGGTTATTCGGGTTGAGCCGTCGCTTCAGGCCGCGTTTGTTGATTACGGAACGGGGAAAAATGGTTTTTTGCCGTTTTCGGAAATTCATCCGGACTATTACCAAATAACGCCGGAACAGAAAAAGAAACTTATCGAACTTGCGCATGCGAACATCGTTGATGATGATGAAGACCCCGATGACGAAGGGGACGAAGTTGCCGACTATGACGACCACAGCGCGGGCGAAGATAACAAGGAATTTGAAAAACGCGCACGCGAATTCAAAATCCAAGATGTGATTAAACCGAAACAAATCCTGCTGGTCCAAGGGGTTAAGGAAGAACGCGGACAAAAAGGCGCGTCGATGACGACATATCTGTCGTTGGCGGGCCGTTTTGCGGTTTTGATGCCTAATTCGCGCAAACGCAACAGTTATGGTATTTCAAAAAAGATTTCGGATCGGCCGGAACGCGCCCGTTTGCGTGAAATTTTGCACACACTTAAAATTCCAAAGGGCATGACGGTTGTTTTGCGCACGGCGGCAATGGGTGCAACGGCGGCGGAAATTTCGGCGGACTATGATTACCTGGTGAACCTTTGGAACGAAATTCGCAAGACCACATTGGAATCGGTTGCGCCGGTGATAATTCATACCGAAGATTCACTTTTGCGCCGTGTTGTTCGCGATTTTCTTTCGGACAAAGATGATGTTTTAACCATCCAAGGCGAAGAAGCGTTCGAAGCCGCAAAAAATTATTTCCAACAAATGTACGGCCACGCACCACGAAAACAATTGGTCCTTTACAAGGATGACGCGGTACCACTTATGGTCAAGGCCGGCGTTGAAAAACAATTGGAAGGTTTGCATGGCCCGTATGTTCAATTGCCGTCCGGCGGTTCGATTGTTATAAATCAAACCGAAGCGATGGTGACAATCGATGTTAATTCTTCGCGCGCGATAAAGGAAAAAGATATCGAACAAACCGCACTGAATACTAATTTAGAAGCGGCAGAGGAAATCGCCCTTCAATTGCGTCTGCGTGATTTGGCGGGGATTGTCGCGATTGACTTTATCGATATGGAAGAAGAACGCAACAATCGCAAATTGGAAATGAAAATGCGCGAAGTGATGAAACATGACCGCGCCCGGACCCAGGTTGCAAAAATAAACGCGTTCGGGGTTTTGATGTTGTCGCGTCAAAGATTGCGCAGCAGTTTTATCGAATCTTCGTATGTTGCGTGTCCGCACTGTATGGGTGCCGGCGTTGTGCCAAGCATTCAAACCGCGTCGATTATTTTGTTCCGCCATTTGCAAGAAAAATTGTTGGCCAAGGCGGCGCAGAAAATCATCATGACCGTGCCGACCGATGTCGCGATTTATATCCTTAATCACAAACGCGCGGAATTGAACGCGATGGAAAATGAATTTGGAACGGAAATCGTGGTTGTTGGCGATGACAGTTTGATGAACATTGACCAATATTCAATTCAACGCGTTGCCCCGGAACAGGTAAAGACCGATGAAATCCTTATGGCGAACGCACCGTCAACGGATGCAAAAAAGAAAAATGCGCAACATGTAGAGGCGAAACGCACAACCATGAATGCGCCACATCGCACACGCAAACGCCAAAATCAAAAGGGTAAAAAGAAACCAAGTTTATGGCGAAAGTTGGTTGGATAAAAACATAACAAAAAATCCGTCGTTTGGCGGATTTTTACTTTTATCACATTTGTAAAGTGATCAATAAGTTAGTTTTAGAAACTATTTTTATTAACGTCGCACGCCACGATTTTGAAACGTTTCAAGAAAACTTGATTGCGATCGTTGTGTTGATATTCGCAATTCTGCCGTTCTTTTTTCCTCATCTTGCTTCCAACGTTCCGCTATTTTTTCACACATTTCTATGCCTTTGGGCCGTTTCAAATTTTTACTACTATATCCACCCAACAGGTCCAACGGATCATAGTGTTCTTTTTGAAATTCAAGGATATAGAAATTGACCTTGTCGGAATCATAACAATTACTTTGGTATACTTTACATAGTTTTTTTCCAGACAAAACAACATCATACTGAAAGTCAATATGGCAAGCACCATTCATTAAACGAGAGGCCGGTTCACTTCCCGTAACAGCAAGTTCTTCTTTATCAACATTTGTGATTATTAATTCATAAAATTGTTTCTGTACATCAAAGGACATAAATTTCGGATTGCCCCTGTTAAGAGTTCTTATCCAAGTACCAGGACCATAAACATTACTGCCAAGTTCAAATGACATTTTAAAATCCTTTTAGCTAATTTCTCGGGCGCACAGTAACATAAAAACAACAAAAGTCAAGAAAAACCAAGAATGAATACGCACGGTATTCAGCAACCAATCACCAAGAAATCAGCCACAAAATCTTTCAAAATTCATGTTGTCCGATACGAAGTGTATTACTTCAATTCACTTATCACGTCGGCGATTTTATAGGATAGGCGTGCAAGCAATTTACTCTGCGTGGCGACGATTGCGTCATAGTTCGGATAACTTGCGTCCAATTCCGGTGTGTCCGCGGTTTGCGTCATTTTCTTTTGTGCGACTATGTCGCCACGATTGTTAGTTAATGTCCACCATGCCGATATCGTAATTTTGCCATTGATTTCTGTTTCAAAACGGACAAAGTCCACCGACAAAATGTATTTTGCGTTACGCGCCTCAACTGAGTTTTTTGTTGGTCGCGCGCTAATGTTTTTTGCGTACATATTCATATTTTCAGAAATCACAACCGGTAACGAATTCGCGGGTTCATCAATCCAACGGTCAAATTCAGACACCATCATCATGTTCGAATTTTTGTATTTCATAACAATCTGCGGGCGGTTGATTGATTGTGGCACGGTGACATTTTCAATCGCAACGGTTGTCACATGTGCGGGCCCGCGAATTTGCGACACATCGGGCGCGGTAAATGTATAAAATCGTGCGGGTTCACTGGTCCGCCAAAGTGTACAGGCAGAAATCGCAAATGTTGCAACAATCAAACAAATATATTTTTTCATTTTAATATCCTCCTTTTCCTTTTAATAATGCCTCTGGGTGGCGTTCCAAATAATCGCTAAGCCGGGACACCGCACGTGCAGCCTCGCTAACGTCGCGAATCATTTTGTTAAAGTCCGACATTGTTGTCGTACCGGGCCCCGCAATCGAATCCGCAAGGCGATTTATGCTAACCACCGCTTCGGTCGATTGGCGCATCAGTGCCGGCATATCATCGTGCAACTGTTGCAAAACGCCATTCACATTTGTTGATATATCTGACAACGGAATTTTTTCAAGGTTTTGCGAAATTTCATCAAACATCGACGGCACAGTTGGGATTTCAATATCTTCGATTCCGTACTTTTCCGCCTGGAAACGCGGTGGATATTTTGGATAAAAATCAAGTTCTATTGTCATTTGGCCGGTTAAAACATTTTGCGTTTGCAATTTGCCCTTTAATCCGTGCCGTATCAAATCGTTTATCCAACCCGCCATTTCCGAACGCGACATTTCGCCGTGTGCGGTCATGCGCGGATCGATGCGGACATAAACCGGGATAATAATTTTATCTTCGTTATTCGGGATAAGTTGTATTTTTTCCACACGTCCGACCGGCACGCCACGAAAGTAAACATTTGAACCAACCGATAGGCCCTTGACCGAACCTTCAAAGAATAAAACCGGCGTTATATAATTACGGTCCAATCGTCGACCGAAAAAGAACACGACCGTGCCAATGATAATTAAAATAACCAAGAATATAAATCCGCCGATTGCGCGCCGTGATGGTTGTTTCATTTTTTGCCCCCCTTTGTTTCACGTGTTAGAAATTCGATAATCTCTTTGTTTTTTGTTGTTTGTAAAATTTTTTTCGGTGCACCGGTGGCAAGCACAGTTTTATTTCCAATATAAACAGAATTTGTCGCAATTGACATAATCGATGCCAATTCATGTGTCACCATTACAATCGTCGTGCCAAGTTTTTTATTTATTTCCACGATTAAATTATCCAATTGCCGCGAACGCACCGGGTCAAGTCCCGCCGACGGTTCATCGAAAAAGAGTGCACGCGGATTTAGTGCAAGCGCCCGCGCAAGTGCCGCACGCTTTATCATGCCACCACTTGCGTCCGCGGGATAAACATTTTCGTATCCGGAAAGCCCCACAAGTTGAAGTTTTTTGTGAACTTCTTTATTTATCTCTTTACGCGACATATTTGTTTTCATTTCCATTGGCAATGCAACATTTTCACCAAAGGTCATTGATGAAAACAATGCGCCACTTTGATACGACACCCCAAATGTTTCAATTATTTTTTCACGCGCACGTTCCGACATTGCCCATAAATCTTGGTCGCCCACAATCACACGACCCAATATCGGTTTATTTAGTCCAACAATCGAACGCATAATCGTGCTTTTGCCACAGCCCGACAATCCCATAATTACAAAAATGTCGCCCGCGTTTATATTAAAATTCAAATTTTCCACAACGACATTTCCGCCGTACCCCAGTGTTAGATTTTCGACACTAATAAAATTTCTTTCACTTTTTCGCATTATATTTCCAACCAATTAAAAACAAGTGTTAGTATCGCCGTCGCAACAACGCACCCAACAATCGCCATAACCACCGCGCGCGTTGTCGCCCGCCCTATTCCAGTCGCGTTTTTTTTGGCGCGCAGACCGCAAATGCAACCCGTTATCGCAATCACCCAACCGAAAATCCAACCATGGAATACGCCGACCGCAAAATTCTTGAAACTTATCCAATTTAGTGTCGTTTGCCAATATTCCGCAATTGAAACATTCATAATTGATATCGCGACACACATGCCACCCAATATGGCGACCGCGTCCGCAATTATGGTTAGTAATGGCATGGTTATGGTTAGTGCAATTACACGTGGCAAAACCAAAAATTCCATCGGCGAAATTCCCATGGTTTTAAGTGCATCGATTTCATCGTTCGCGCGCATTGAACCAATTTCCGCGGCATATGATGCACCCGTGCGGCCGGCCATAATTATTCCTGTCATAATTGCGCCAACAATACGCACCATGGAAATCGCAACCAATGCCGCGACATAAATTTCCGCGCCGAACATTGCCAATTGCATATGTCCAACAAACGCAATGATTAAACCAATCATAAAACTTATCAGACATACAATCGGAATCGCGCGCAGACCCGCGGCATCAATTTCAACCCATAAATCAACACGCCGCATGTCACCGCGGCCGCGCAACACATAATACATTGCACGAAAGACACGACACACAAATTTACAATTGTTATAAATGGATTGAATTATACGAACAGAAAAATCACCCATACGCCCAAAAATATCATTCTTGGGCGTTTGGTTTGATTTTTTTAACTGAATTCTCCCCCCACTCATGCATTACAATCCTTACCACATCTTGTATCCCGGCTTACAGGTTCGGATACATTTCTTGGTACGTTCATCCCAAACCTTGGTTCCAGTGTGATCAGATGCGTCTTCGCAAATCGGAACACATTCGCCATTTTGCAACGCATACTTTTGACCTTGGTACATGCATGCGGCGATTTCACATTCATATATGTAACCACTGACCGCGATATCGCCATTTACACGACGGTTGCTGCATTCAACACATGCGGTGTAATCACTGTTTGGTTCATACCCCGGATCGCATACCACATCACCACACGCACCCCATGATGTTCCGTTCCAATCATGTTCACCATGTCCATGTTCCACAGTGCATGCTTCTGTGTCCTTTACACATACATTGCCGGAAACATGATAACCCGAATTACAGCCATCAACCTGAACCGTGCATGGGCCGTATGTTCCGATTGCTGGATTCCATATACGAACCGCACTGGTTGCGTCCGGGATGGAACATGCACGCGTATTGCTTACACATTCGCCGTGTTCGATGTGTTCATCCGG
>JAFOVN010000053.1 GCA_017392345.1 Alphaproteobacteria bacterium
ATGTTCATTTTCGACATACGTTGGTCAACACCGTCCGCAAACCGTTCGGGAATCACGCGCGCGCGCAAACGCAGTGGCGAAAGGTAATTGTAATACAGATACGATATCGCCTGGGCCGATTCAACCGGTTTTTTTCCAACCCACGACGCAACACCAAACAAAACCGCGATACGCCGGCGCAAGACATATTCACTAAGCCCCGCCCACAGCATACGCATAACCAACGCATTTTCGCGATATTCACGCGCCACACATGCACGCGACATTTCCGCGATGTTATCAGATGCCTTTTTTATTTTTGAAATGTTAAATTCCGTTTCGGTATAAAAACCACCCATTTTGTCCGCGGCCTTTTTATCAATGATACGATATGTGCCAACAATTTTACCGTTGTGAAACACCGCCATATATTCGGCATATTTATCAAATTCATCAAATTCTTCGTGTAATTCTTTTTGTTCGGCCGTTGGGGTTGCGCCTTCTTCTTCGACAAAAACGTCATAGCGCAACGCGCGCACCATACGACGTTCTTCTTTGGTGTGCGTTAAACGAACTTCGAAATCACGAACTTTGATGGCCATCAATATATCCCTTGTTTAAGAATTATCATAAGAATACCAAACAAAAGACGCCGGTGCAATCTTTTTATTTTTTTTTAATTTTTTGGAAAAATTATTTCAATTTGTCCGAAAGTTCCGCAATCGCAATCGCGTACCAATTTGAATTATTCCACTTTTTTATGCGGTAGAAATTTGGATAGGTTAAATACGCGGTTATTACCGGACGCGGTGCGATGTCGGAATCCGGATTTTCATCCAATGTTGGTTCCGGCAAATTTGATGTGTCCGCAACCAAACCCGCCACCATTTCACCAGTCGGGATTGGGGTTCCATCGGGATTCAAAACACCCATACGCGCCCATTCGTTCAATGTTTTTTTCGTTTTGCCGTCCATCAGCGATGTATCAAAATCCGCCGGCAAAATCACGCGACGCACAATTTTTTCATTTTTATTCCAACCCAATTTATTTAGGTAATTTCCCGCACTGGCCATCGCATCGCCAATACTATCGATAATATCAACACGACCGTCGCCGTTTCCATCCACACCATACGATGCAAGCGTTGTTGGAATAAATTGAAAATGCCCCATGGCGCCGGCCCAACTGCCCCTGATTTTATTTATATCCAATGAATTTTTATCCGCAATTTTCATTAGCGCCAACAATTGGTCACCAAAGAACTTTTCACGCCGGCCGTCGTACATCAATGTAAAGAACGCATCAACCAAACGATGGCGTGCCTTTACTTCGCCATAATTTGATTCCATACCCCAAAACGCAAGTATTACGTGCGGTGGTAAACCATAGTCACTTTCAATCCGCGAAAGCAATGTTGGATATTTTGCCTTCATTTGGTGACCACGCGAAATCCGTGTTGAATTGACCGTGCGTTTAAGGTATTCGTCCAATGTCAATTTGAATTCGGATTGATTTTTATCACTTTTTACAATTGACGGAATAAACGCGGGCGAACGCAATGTATCATTTATTGTTGATTCTGATATATTTTGTGCGGTCGCACGTGCACGAACGTCATCCATTATCGATGTCCAACGCGACATATCAAATTCGCCACTGTCCGCGAATGCCGCGCAAAAAAAGAATCCTGTAAAAATTATACTAAACACAAATTTCATCACTAAAATGTATATTTGAATCCAAGGTGAACACCAAACGATTGCCAGTCAGCATATTTCAAAGATTCACTAACATTTTCGGTGTGCGCCGGAACCGTTTGCAGATATGGCAACCCATTTTCATCAACCGCATATTGTCCATTTTCATCCAATACAAATTCAGTATATTCGGCAATGTAAAGTTTCCCAGGGATTTTTCCAACATGGAAAAAGTTCGTGTCAACCTTTATCGCCAATTGCAACCGCGACGCAACACGGACATCATATTCCATTTCGGCCGCGTATGTGTACGAACCATTTGTTCCTTCGTCCAAGAAACTTGGGTTTTGTTGCCAATCCGTCCGGTTGGGCCAAATACCTTCGGATGAATACTTTGGCATACCGACCTGAAAATACAAACGCAATTTGTCCGCCAAGGTCATTTGCTTTTCAACCTCTAACCCAAAGTAGAAACCACTCCACGTTGTGTTATAAATATGCGTAAGGCCGCCAACCTTTATCGGCCCATCACCACCAATGATGACACAGTCCCCTTCGTACACGCCCCATGGCAAATTGCCCATTGTTTGCGCGTTATAATCCATTGTTTGCAAAACATCGCCAAGATACGTGACATAACCCGTTGATGAGCCGTTTTGATTTACAACCTTGATATCTTCGGGCCCCATGCAAACCTGGTACCAGGTTTCGGGCGGGATAACATCAATCGGTAAAGAATAATAGTTTCCTTCTTCATCACCATAGACATATTCGCCCAGGTTCGTCATAAGTGGTAAATATATCCCCTGGTTCGGATACAGGTGATCGGACATTTCCAAATTATGTTTAAAGATTTCATATCCAATTACCGGCGACAATTTCCACCCGCCAATGTTCCAAATATGTTTTGCACCGATTCCAAGGCGCAGATGATGCGAATCACCGGATTGCCCGCCCATTGAAATCGTAAATATTCCGTATTCAGGTTCCGACCAATCATACGGTTCCAAATCATAGTCCATGGAAAGTCCGCCACTTGACATTTTGCCGTATGCATAATCAGCAAAAGCGAATACATCAAAATTACCAAACGAAAATACATGGCGCGCGCCGACATTTATTTCATCAAAAATCATGTCGTCCCATTTAAGTATCGAATTTACACCCGTTTTGAATTCAAAATTTGCGAAACGACGTGAATACCCGGCATAAAGATATGTCGACGGTTCCATTTCCGGTGCCAACCCAAGGCCGTTTACCGTCATTGTACCCGCGGTGGCATATGTTAAATTTTCAGAATATTCTTCGATTGTTGGAACGGGACGGTTACGTTTTTCGGTTGTGTATGAATATGTTCGTGTGCCAACAACCTGTTTTTCACCGGTTTTACCGATATATTTCGTATAACCACTATCGGCATATGCACCATAATTTGATTGGTTTGTATTGACCGTCGGGACATCTTGGTAGTAAACCGGCACGCCCTCATTCGCCGCGAGCGCGGCACAATGAATTAACATTGCCGGCAAAAACGATATTATTCCCCGTTTCATTACTTTCCTTTCAATGCGATATTATAACATCGACATTATTTTGTAAACAACTATTTTATGCTATTTGCATTTTTTGTTGCAGATTTTTATACCCGTTGTAATATCGGGGTTATGAACGCGCCGCACAACATTTATATTCATGTTCCGTTTTGTATTTCAAAGTGCAATTATTGTGCCTTTTTTTCGCGTGCATGTGCGAACCCGGATTGGGAATCGTATGCAAAAAAAATTATCACAGAGATAAAACATTGGCATAACATATTGGGTCGGATTTCGGTGCCAACAATTTTCTTTGGTGGTGGAACACCGTCACTTTTGCCAACAAAAATTTTTGCAAAAATAATATATGCGGTTCGTAAAAATTTTAATCTTTTAGACGATGCAGAAATCACGATAGAGGCAAATCCAAAAACACTTGATACGGTGCGATTACGTGAATTTTGTGATGCGGGCGCGAATCGGATTTCAATCGGTGTGCAATCTTTTGATGATGAAAAATTGCGATTTCTTGGGCGTGCGCACAATGCCGATGATGCACGGCGACTAATTGATATTGCAATATCGCAAATTAAAAACGTTTCGGCCGATTTTATTTATGGATTGCCATCGGACAGTGTTGATGACGTAATAAAAACCTGTGATAAAATAAACAAAATTGGGATTCCACATTGTTCAATGTATGAATTGACGATTGAACCGAACACGCCGTTTGGAAAGATGAATTTGCAAATGCCGTCTAATGAAACAATGGCGGAAATGTATATGGCGATTGCGAAAACATTAAAACTAAATCGTTATGAAGTTTCGAACTATGCGGTGGATTGGGCGGAATGCCGCCACAATCAAAATGTTTGGGATGGCGCACCGTATATTGGAATCGGCGATGGTGCGGCGGGACGAATTTTGATGGATAATGTGTGGTATGAACAAATGGGTGGCGGGAAATTATTCGAATCGTTGTCCGATTCCGCGCGCGCAACGGAACGCCTTATAACCGGCATGCGGACACGGCGCGGTGTTTTTGTTGATGACGCAATAAAAAAAATAATTGATATAGAATTTGCAAAATCAAATCCCGATGTGATAGAGTTTAGACCCGGCAATCGAATTCGCGCAACCGATGCGGGAATTTTGATTCTGGATAATTTAATTGAAAGGTTGGTGAAATAAAATGCGACACACTTTATTAAACATTTTTGGAATTATCGCCGTGGCTTTTGCGGTAATGTTTGCAATACAAATCAAAGGGGGTAAAAAAATGGGCATTGGTATAGATATGAATAACATAGATTTTTCAATAAATCCGACGGATGATTTTTTTGACTATGTGACATTGCGTTGGCGGCGCGCAAATCCGATTCCTGACGATTACACCCGATATGGTGTGTTTGAGGTTTTGATTGATACAAACCTTAACCGCGTGCGCGAAATTGCCGAAAAAGACGATGGAAAAATCGGATTGCTTTACAGTGTTGCGATGAACGCGGAAAAATTAAACGCCGACAAAACGAATCCGGTAAGACCATATTTTGAAAAAATCGATGCTATAAAATCAAAGTCTGATTTACCAAAATACCTTGGTGAAAGTCATGCGTATTTTGATGGGTTCTGGGGCGATACTGTTGGAATTGATGCGGGCGACAGTGAACATTTTATTTATGGCCTGAACCAATCTGGAATTGGATTGCCACGCGATTATTATTTTGATGACGATGCGCGCACAAAAGACATTCGCAAAAAATATATCGAATTTATTGCAAAACAATTAAAAAATTTTGGTGTGGATGCGAACGCAAAAAAAATCTATGAATTCGAAGAACGCATGGCACAGTCTTTTTATCCAAAAGAAAAATTGCGCGACCCGCATGCAAACTATCATAAAATATCGCGCGATGATTTTATACGCGAATATGATGGATTTGATTGGAAAACATACTTTGATGCGCGTGGCGCGAACGCCGCAGAATTTATTGATGTTGGTCAGCCAGAGGCGATAAAAGAATCAATAAAAATTATAAATGATACTGATATTGATTTAATCAAAAATTATTTGAAATATCATGTTATTTTGGCGGCCGATTCGCTGTTGGATGACGATACTTATGAAATATCGTTTGACTTTTTCAATCGTGAAATGTCGGGACAACGCGAACAAAAGCCCCGTTGGAAACGCGCAATCGGTATGTTGAACGGTGCGATTGGTGAAGAAATCGGGCGACTTTATGTCACAAAATATTTTCCGGCCGCCGCGAAAAAACGTATGCAAGAATTGGTGGAAAACCTGCGTCGGGCGTATGCCGCACGTATTCAAAAGGTTGATTGGATGTCGGATGAAACGCGCGCAAATGCGTTGCGAAAACTAAATGCCTTTCGTGCAAAGATTGGGTATCCGGATAAATGGCGCGATTATTCGAAACTGAGTTTGGATAAAGATGAAAGTTTGTTTGAAAATATGATGCGCGTTGCAAAATTCGAAGATGAATTTTGGTTGGAAAAAATCGGCAAAGAAAAAGACCCAACGCTTTGGTATATGAATGCGCACGAAATCAATGCATATTATGACCCGACCACGAACGAAATTTGTTTTCCGGCCGGAATTTTGCAACCGCCGTTCTTTGATATGAACGCGGATGATGCGTTTAACTATGGTGCGATTGGCGCGATAATTGGGCATGAAATGACACATGGGTTTGACGATTCGGGGCGGCACTTTGACGAACATGGAAATATGCGTGATTGGTGGACGGATGCGGATTCGGACGCATTCACCGCGCGCGCAAATGTTATGCGAAATTATTTTGACGGCATCTTGGTTGCGCCCGACACGCATGCAAACGGCGAATTTACATTGGGTGAAAACTTGGCGGACTATGGTGGCGTGACGATTGCGTACACGGCGTATAAAAACTTTGGCAAAGCGTCAGAAACGGTTCAAAACCTTTCGCCGGACATGCGGTTCTTTATCGCATATGCGGGCGCGTGGGCGGGAAACATTCGTCCCGAACAGGTTTTGGTTCAAACGAAAACGAATGAACACTCACTGCATCGTTGGCGCGTGAACGGGATTTTGCCGCATATCGATGCGTGGTACGATGTGTTTGGTGTAAAACCCGGCGATAAAATGTATCTTGCGCCCGAAAAGCGGACACGTTTGTGGTAAAAATTTTTAGTGATGCAAAAGTAAGTGCACCGCAATTCCGGCGATGGTCAAAATTGTGATACAGATTAAAATTATCATTTGCACGCGATGATGATGCGTCGCGTCACAGTGGTCGCAATTGCAATCGCGATTGCCAAAATACATAATCCACGACAGGCACAACATAAGTCCCGAAAACACAAACAACCATATTTCCGCACTTTCGGGAATAAAGTCATTTTCCAACGCACCCGGCGCGACCAACCCAACCAGGCCCAACACCACCGGCAACACGCAACAAAACAAGTGCGGCAAAATTCCGGCGACAATTCCAATTTTAACGGCACGATTTTTCATAATAAAATCCAATTTCTTTGGTATCCCCAGCCGGAATCGAACCGACATCTAATTCTTAGGAGGAACTTGTTCTATCCGATTGAACTATGGGGACACGAGATTATATTTTAATCTTTGATTTTGATATTGCAAGTTATATTAAAATCTGTATAATGTTTGGACACTGATTTGGGAAGATTTGAAATGGGGAATAAACTTATCGGATATGGTTCTTATTTGCCGTCGCGCGTTGTGACGAACGTGGACTTGGAACACGTGATGGACACGACGGACGCGTGGATTGTTGAACGTACGGGCATTCGGGCGCGGCACTTTGCGGACGAAAATGAAACCGTTGTAGATATGGCGACAAACGCGGCGCGTGCGGCATTAAAAAAGGCAAATCTTTCGATTAACGATATCGATATGATAATTGTTGCAACAACCACACCGGAAATTGATTTTCCGTCGGTTGCGGTGCAAATTGCGGGGCGTTTGGGTGCGACGAATAATATGCCGGCGTTTGATGTTCGCGGTGCGTGTACGGGGTATATATACGCCCTGCACTGTGCGCGCGGATTCTTTACCGCGGGCATGCACGAACGCATTATGATTATCGGCGCGGAAAAGATGTCGCGATTTATTGATATGAAAGACCGGTCGACCGCGGTTTTGTTTGGTGACGGTGCGGCGGCGTTGATATTTGAACAGTCAACATCAAGTTATTCTGGGATAATCGATACGGTGGTTATGTCTGATGGGAAAAAATTTGATATGCTGCACGGGTCGAATGACCATAAAATCGTTATGAACGGGCCGGAAACATACAAAATGGCGGTATCATTGATGCCGGACGCGGCGCGATATATCATGGAACACGCCGGTATTACCCAAGATGACATCGATTGGATTGTCCCGCACCAGGCAAACATAAGGATTATCGAATCGTGTGCGGCGCGCCTTGGTTTTCCAATAGAAAAGATTTTGATAACGGTGGACAAACATGCGAATACCAGTGGCGCATCCGGCGCACTGGCGTTGGCGTATGCGTTCGATAATAACATAATACGGCACGGGCAACTGGTGCTTTATCCCGCGTTTGGCGCCGGGCTGACGTGGGGTGCAACATTAATAAGGGTGTAAAAAATGGCAACAATAACAAGAAATGATTTGGCAACGATATTGCGTGATGATTTTGGTTTTACGGCGACACAGTCGGGGAAACTGGTTGATGTGATATTTGATGAAATATGTGAAGCATTGATAAATGGCGAAGAGGTAAAGGTCGCCGGGTTCGGCACGTTCAAGATTTTGGATAAATCGGCGCGTGTGGGTCGCAACCCCAAGACCGGTGAAATTGCAATTGTGACGGCGCGGCGCGTTGTGTCTTTCCGGCCATGTGCAGAATTCCGCGCCCGGGTTTCAAAGAAGTGTTAGTGGTTAGTGGGGGTTTCGTTGTCATCCCGCGGTAGCGCGGGATCTTTGCAAAGTTTTAGAGAATTCTTCCGCAACTTGTTTGATGAGATACCGCATCAAGTGCGGTATGACAATAGAAAAAACGGGGCAACGCCCCGTTATTTTCGGTTTGATTACCGCCCGGAACAAGTCGTTCCATTCCACGTTCCACCAACGGATTCGCAATCCTTTTGTGTTGTGCAGTTGCCTAAACTACCAACACAACATCTTCGCGCAGAAGCCCCCAATACACATTGCGGTGTCCCGGCACACCAATTAGTTCCAGATAAATTTAAACATTCGTTTTTAGAGCAAGCACTAAGGTTGTTGAGAGCACACTTTTCCGGACAGATTGGATTATATGCGCCATTATTTTCCGGTGTTGCACCACCGTTGCAAGTTGTCGTATAAAATGCGTCACCCTTGTTATTGTTTTGATAGAGCCCCGTGCGTCTTATCGCCAGATTACATGTTCCACCATCTGGTTGCACACAATTTCGCGCCCAACCAGCATAAAGATGATATGTTTTTTGTTCGGCCTGGGCATGAGTAATTGAACAATCATACACCGTCCAACGTGTATTGGACCATGCACCATTTGCGCCGTCATGACTATCATCTAAATCAATATACCCCGTTTCGGTATTGCTATTCGGTTTCGGCAGGCCTAAACGCGCCGTGCCTTCGGTATTGGTCTTGGTCACCACACGACGTTTTGCAAAATAATTTCGTTGCCCCCAGTAATTATAACAACCACTGTTGTATGAGACATTGGTGCCGGCGTTACAACCCGACGGAATCACTGACAAATCGTCTTCAAGTAGATAAAAGCCACGTAACGTCCAACCGTCGAAGCCCGTCGGGACATTTAGTTGATACTTAATGGAGCCATCTAGTTTCTTATACTTTGCGCACCCAGAATTACCGGACCCACAAGTTGCCCTATTCCATTCGTAATCCAAATTTTCGGTTATATCAACACCGTTTTCACAAATCGATGGCCAAAGTTCCGGATAATCAAACCCCGCCGGAACAACTGGACTAGCATAAGGATTCCATCCACTAAGCCCATTTGTCCAATTTGGATTGGTATAAGCATCATACTTGGGTGGGCACCAATGAATCTTTACCTTGAACTTTGAATGAACGCACTCGTTACTGCCGGCACCACCACGGCCACCAACTTCATTATAAGAAATTTCATAGCCATCATCTTCATTACCATTTTCAAAATCGATATATGTGGTATTACCACTGGGGTCGACGCAAACACCATTATTGTTCTTTGAAAATCCGGATTTGCAATCGTAACTTTGTGGGATTTTTGAACCGACATTTCCGGCGTTGCGTAAAATTTCAGATGCGTTTGACGCAACATTTCCATTTGCATCGACAATTGTGTAACCATTTACCTTGAATCCGGTAAAAGTGGTGTCCGCATCCGATGTCACGCTAAGGTGCGTAACCCGCGTGCCGTTGCAACCCGGACTACGGTATAACCCAGAACACATGCCGGCCCGATCATAATAAAGGTTTACGGCGATTGCCGGCAATGATACAAAACACAACGCACATGTCAAAAAACGTTTCATCGTATATTTCCTTTTTTTATTCGTCGTACCGCTAAGCCCACCGCGTCACGCAGCCACACCTTTTCCCGTGAAAAGGGGTGCCGGGTATGGGTATATTGACGCATCACACCCGAATTACCCCGTCGCACTCCGTGCGCCACCCCTTCTTAGGAAGAAGGGGAGTCCCCCGGTGGCGCCGGGATTATTAATCTGCCGTTGCGCCGGGGAATTCTATGTTGTACCAATCGCCGGCATTCGGATCCACACACTTTGCATCGGCGCCGGCGCCTTGGATTTCATATCCATCCTGACATTCAACGGCATATGTGACCGAACCATTCGTACCGATTGTCAAATTACATTTTGCCATCCCGGCGGGAAGTGGGCTTGGGCAATTCTTGGCCCAGGCGGCATACAGGTTCAAAGTTTGGAAATCCGGATTATCCGTCACAAGAACCCATTTTTTATTTGGTAGTGTCACCGGACTCATCCCGCCCGTGGCGGCCGGCCAAACCATTCCGTTTGAATCATTGATCGATACCGCAGATAATGGTCCCGGATAAAATCCACGGAAAGTATAGTCGTCTTCGGTGATCGTTGGGGCGTTGTTGGTTGGGCTTCCGTTTCGTTTATAATAATTATCACCTTCGATGTATGTATATGTCGCGGTTGGATCTTGCGAACCACTTAGGCCCGGGCGGTTTGGATAGAAATCTATATTAAACTTGTTGTGAACATAATATTCATCAGACGGTAATGTCGGATAAACCTTACGATTCCAAGTTTTGTTTTCTTTATCAAAGGAAACATATGCTACCTCAGGACCATATACTTTTGCCTCTGCGGTGAGTGTGTCATCCGGGCCGGTTTCGGCAAGTTTACTAAGGTTTTCCGTGACAATTTCACCCCATTCGCGGGCGAATAAAACCTTTTCGCCATTGACATCGATGTAAAAACCGGAACTGCGACTGCCAGGAAGCCGCCACCAACCAATAGTGGTAACGGGGTTGTTGCATACCGCCGGGTTTGTACTTGGATCGGCAATATAAACGCCGCGTTCCTGGCAAACACTGCTGCCATCGGTATCAACCCACACGGCATCCAGCTGGTACGCGTTTCCCCTGGTTTGTGGTGTGCGAGCACCACCATTATCATTTATTTGCACATAACGCATGCCACCCTTTTTCATACAAGTACAACTATTCGTACTGGTGCAAAGCCAAATTCCATTGGCCGCACCGCAGGTCTCTGGGCTTGCGCATTTAATGGGGTCGTTTTCATCGCATTCATCACCGGAGGGGGTAATACCGCCACCACCACCGCTACCTGAACACGTCGCGGTACAATTGATATTATGGTCGTCCACGGTGATGGCGGTCTCCCCCGCACAGTCGCTGTCCCACGAGAGTCTATTATAACCGCTATCACACTGACAACGGCCCAAAAGCGATACTGGCGTGCCACTTTGTACGTTATTATGATACCCGTCGCCAGTGGTCCCGGCCCCACAAGTTAAATCAACAGAATAAGTGGTCGGTGTAGAACCGCAAGTTGCATTGCAAGTAAGATCATGTTTCGGCATAAAAAATTCACTACTCCCATTACCCCACGATAAACTTGGTTCACAATTCCAAGTCACTGAACTTCCGCAGTTTGGATAAGAAATAAGAGTATTAGGTTTTGCCACACCATCTGTGTGACCTGTATTGCATCCCTTACCACAAGTTAAGCTATAATGATATGTTTCTGATGAATCGTCACCCCACCGTGCCACACAAGTGGTTCCTTCACTTGTTGGCTCATATGATCCATTAGAGGCAACCAGGCTATCACCGCATATCCACCACCTTAGTGTAGAACCTGACAACTCACACCAATTTTCACTAAGTGTTAATCTGCCATTTGTTGTTTTCTTAGGGGACGATGTTTTCAGAGTTCCATCACCACAATCGATTGTTACACTATATGATGTGGGGGCACTTGGACATTGTGTTGTAAGCATGCAACCTGGGGTAGTGATCGTTGTGCACCAGGTATAAGAATTATCCAAATTACCGCATTCAGTTGGATTGCAATATTGTAAAGCGCTTGGTGAGCATTCGATTGTGGTGCTATGTTCCACCAAACAGTCGGATGTGGTATGATTGTACAATAATCCCTGGACCCAGCAATTCATTTCCGTTGGGGTTGGTGTGTCGATTGAATATCCGTTCACCGACATACATGTGACGATTTGCGCACGGCATGCATTGACCGCGATATTTGTTTTTACGATATTAGTTCTGTATTCAGCGGAATCCGTAGCACCCCATTCTTCCGGATCTTCGGTTGGATAACCGTTTTGCCCCAGGCACGATGTGACGTCACTGACACATGTTTCGGCATAGTTGGCAAGGATTTCATCCTGTTTCGCCTTTATCTGAACCAAAACGCGCGCAAGGTATTGTTGAACAACCTGGTTCGCGGGTTCGTATTGTGCGGACGTGCCGGTGCCGCGGGTGTATGTGTAATCCTGGCACTTGTTAAGGACCGACATGCACATACCATAATTGCGGTCTTTTTGATTATACCCGATTTTGTTTTGCAGATACAGTGACATATTTTCACTGGTCTTGGCCGGGTAATTACCGGTCACAGTTTTTTCAATGTATTTCGACAATGTGTCTTCAGTGCCACTGCCCCAGGCGTTGCCCTGATATTCGGTTGGATAATCCGTATAATTCGGCGCCGACTGACCATATTCTGTTGCAACATGCGCGTTACATGTCCCCGGGACCATATCCCATGTCCGATACAGGTTCACACGGCAAACGTCACTGGTCATCACACTTGCCACACGCGATGAAATTTCCGGGTCGATGGCATGGCCGGGTTGACTGCCGATAACAATTTCACCGTTCACGATATAACGGCCCGTCGGGTCAAGGCAATTTTCATAGTCCGAACCACAGACAAATTCATCCTGCATACAGGCATCCAACGCATTTATACAACCGCGCATGTCGTATGCGTTCTTTTGTTGCGCAACCATAAGACGCGCCTTTTGCAAAACGTTTTTCGCGTTTCGAACCGTCGCCAACATTTGGTCGTTGGAATCATTCAAACTGCGTTCATATCCCATACATTCGCGGTCGATTTCCAAATCGTACGCGTTCGTGACAAGTGACGCGTCAACACCGCGCGCCGTGCATGCCTTTAACACCGATGATTTGCAACGCGCCGCCGCGGTTTTGTAAAGTTCTTCGCCACGTTGATTGCTAACACTGTTCGTGTTCGTGGTACCAAAGAGTGACCCCAGGTCGAAACCGGTGCTGTCAAAGGAAAATTCAAGCAACCCCGAAAGGTCAAAGTTTAACCCCAGGATATCGTTGCTGGCGCTGCTGGTGGCGGTGCCGGATTTCACATCGATAATCATATCTTTTATCTTGTTAAGACCCGCCTGAAGTTGGCTGGTGTCCGTGCCCTTGGTGCGCATTGTTTCTTCGGCAATCGTTTCCGTGAACAGGGTTTCAACCTCACGCGTGGTAAGGCCAATGTATTGGATTTTTTGCGCGACATCTTGTAATTCTTCGGTTGCGGTTTTTAATGCCGCCTCGGCCCGCGCATAATTTTTCAAATTCGCACTGCAACTGCACCGGCCCTGGTTATCATCCAAAACGTTGCAATAATTATCCATACAGTTTGCATACTGCGCCTTGCAATAATCCGTAAGTTCCGCCAGGTCGTCCATATCTTCCAATGACATGGTGGAAACCGCCGTCGTTTCCGCAGATATTCCGTTTAGCGACGACATACGAATTGTTGGCGTCCGACGCGTAGATGCAGATTTGTTGTAAAGCGGTTTGTTTGTTGTGTCCACCGTTCCTATGGATGTCACAGTTGCTGTCCCCTTGTATCCCGGTTCAACATTCCGGTTCGGATCTACCGATGGACGGCTGCTCGTTGCGGCGCGCGCAGTCGTTGCCGTTGCGGTTCGTGCCGCGGTCGTCCGTCCAGTGGATGTCGCCGTCCGCGCAACGGTTGCACCCGTGGCCGCCGATGTTGCACGTGTTGCGCCGCCGGTTGTCCTTGCCGCCGCCGCGCGGGTTGCCGCCGTTGATGTTGCGGTTCGTGTTGATGTCGTTGTCGTGCCCGCACGCGGTGATGTGGCCGTCGTTCCACGTGATGCGACCGTACGTGATGCGGTTGCGCGTGGCGATGCGGTTGTGGTTCGTGCCGCAACAACACGCGATGAATTTCCATTTGCCGACCCGCGACCCGACGCCGTCGTCGCGCCCGCCGATGTGGGCATTGCACGCGTTGTGGTTGTTCGATTTGCAACCGGTGTTGCGTTCACGGGTGCGCGCGAAATTTTTACCGGCGTCTGCATTTTTTGCGTGTCCGCTTCGGTTTCCGTTTCAACAATTTCCTCGGGCGCGACAAAAAAACCGTTTTCATCATACATGCCGTCCGCATATTCAATCGCATCGTTTTCGTCGATGAAAACGGGTGCAACCTCAGCAAATGCGGGCATTACAAGCAGTCCACCAATAAATATAGCAAGTCGTTTCATGGTAAAAATTTCCTTCCTTTATGGAAAGTTTATCATTTTATAGAATTTTAACGCAAGCGAAAAATGAATACGCGTTCTAAAAAAAAATCTTTCTATGAATAATATCTTTTGGTGTTTTAACTTGCGGGCAAATATGCAAATTGATATAATACGGTTATGACAAAAACAAAAAAAATTTTGCCGTGGACGCGGTTTTCTTTTTTCGGTTGCGCGATTCCAACCAGTATGAAGGACGAACGGTTGCGCAACTATGAACCAAAAATCACCGAAAAAGATTTTGAATACAATCCAATCGCAACACCAATCGCAAAGGTTTATAAAAAAGAACTTTGCGGTGCGACGAATGTTAGTGGCGCAACACTGATTGACGACGGACTGTCCGCATTTATTATTCGCGCCGCGTTCGCGCGCATGGCGACAAAAACAATCAATTTGCAGACATATATTTATAGTAATGATTTTTCCGCACATGTTTTAATAAGCGAACTTAAAAACGCCGCCGATAGGGGGGTAAAGGTGCGAATCCTTATTGACGATTATGGAACAAATTCTGATATCGCCGATGTTATCGTGCTAAACCAACACCCGAATATTGAAGTAAAAATTTTTAATGCCGTAAAGCATCGGTCGCGGTTGCTGTATTATCCGCAAATGCTGTTGGATTTTAATCGGTTAAATTCGCGTATGCATAATAAACTTTTTATTGTGGATAATGTCGCGTTGATTACCGGCGGCCGAAATATAGGCAGTAATTATTTCATGCCTGAAACCGCGGCGAATTTTTCCGACACTGATGTTTTATTTATTGGAAACATCACGCATGACGCAACAAAAAGTTTTAATGAATATTGGAACTATGAATTGTCGGTGCCGGCGGGCGTTATTCCAAAGGCATGTTCCGCACATGCGATGCAAAAGTTAAATCGCCAATTTAGACGCCAAGAACAAATAGGGACGCGGAACCTTAGACGATATAACACGATTATTTCACTGGTTATGCGGGAATATGGGCGCAAGAATTTTGATTTTTCGTGGGGGCGCGGACAATTCCTGGCCGATACACCCGCCAAGGTGCAAATGCCGATGTCGCGCAAAGAAAAATACACCGGGCAAATTATGCGAACGTTGAATAAACTTTGGAACGCAACAAAAAAGTCCGCATATGTGTCCGCCGCATACTTTGTTCCCGGGCGTGGCGGAATGCAAATGATGCGACACATTGAACAATCCGGCGTGCATGTCACAATCGTCACGAATTCACTTTCATCAACAAACGCGCCAACCGTTTTCGGCAAATGGGAAAAATATAGACGCAAACTTATTCGCGACGGGGTCGATGTTTATGAATTTATGTCTTCGGCGGAAAATCGGCGCGGTAAACGGCACGACCGCATGCGCAAGCAATCAAGTTTTTCCGTCATGCACAGCAAGACCATCGTGTTCGATGATAAAATTTCATGGATAGGCAGTTTCAACCTGGACCCGCGCAGCGCGTATTACAACACCGAAAATGTTGCGATCTTTGAAAGCGCGGAATTTGCAGAAAAACTGCGCGATATGATTATTGACGACGCAAAAACATCTTGGCACGTGACGATTGAAGATAAACGCACAACTTGGATGGGAATCCGGAGCGGTAATAACACACCAAAAATTTATCACCACGATCCCGATACGACAATTTTTAGACGCATCTTTAAGACGATTGCAAAAATTATTCCGGAAAAATTCGTCTGAATACAATCGGTTAAAAATTTTTTAAATTTTTTTCATTTTTTTTATTTTTTCGCTTGACCCGCGATTCGTTTTTATTCTATCATCACTGTATAGACAACGGGACCAGAGGAAAATCGTTCGAAAATCTGTAAAAACCGCGGATTTTCGGGCAAAACAGTAAACAATTTGGAAATTTTTGTCGGCAAAATGTAAATACACGATGTAAATACAAATTCCGGCTAAAGTTCAAATAAAACACCCAGAAAGGAGGGACACACATGCAACAAAAAAACATCAAAGAAATCATGATTGCGCTGCACAAAGTGCTTAGCACAACCGTGTGGGTAAATGCCGACCGGCAAATTATTTCGCTTAGCGATGAATTGCAAATCGGTCACAACAACGCGCCGCGTTCGATTGAAGATTTGCCGCGCCCGTCGTTGATTGGTGCGTATGTGTCATTGCAAATTCGGACCGACAATTTCGATGTCGCCGCGGAATCGCTTGAAACACGTGATTTGGCGTTGCGCGTCAAAGAAATGGTCTTTGCAGAGGCAAAACGTATTATGGACGCGGACGAAGGTAAATCAAACGGCACCGTCGCAATGGCGGCATAAGGCCCAAAAAAGTTTCCGGTTTCCGGAAGGAAGGAGAGCACGTCGGCGGGTAACCGCCGACGATGTTTTTTGTAAACTATAAAAAATTTCTACAAAACATCCCTAGAAAGAATATCTGTATCCAACAACAAATTCCCCAACTGAACCCTTTTCTTCATAATAATCACCGTCATAAGAATATCCATACCCCTTTAACGCTATTGTCAACGCATGATGTGCATTGAAATTTACAGTAGCCCCCAATATCAAACCGTATGGTGTCATCCAATCAGACCAATCATCTTCTATCTGGAATCTGCCCCTACCAATAGTGCCCCCAAGTTCCAAATCAAAATGTTCACCGCATTTTATTATTCCGGCTAATTCTATTGAATATTTCACTACATTAACATCAAACGTAGAATAATATCCCGACATTTCACCTTCGCCAACTGTTGAACTCACATCTAAACCGATTCTAAAATATTTTGCCCTTATACCGCCGTTTAGATTTATTCCGAAACCGCTTGTATCAGCACTTGCGACCTCTATATCGTTAACATATAGTTTTTCATTTATGGCCTGACCAACTAGCCCGACCCCCAAGTATCCACGTACAGAACCACCTTCGTTTTTTTGTTTTTTTTCATTATATAAATCGGCATAATCTACCCTGGGGCGATTGTAATATACATAATTCTCATCATAATAAACGTCGGCTTCATTGTATTGTTTTACTTTCGGGTCACTATTTTTTGCCAATGCCGAATTCAAACAAGCACAAACAACCGGTGTTATTATTAAATATTTTTTCATTTTTTTCTCCTTTGGTTATTTTTTGTTATAAAAATACCCATTAAACAAAATAATGGGTTGGAGTTTCCAAGACAATACATAGAAATTGTCGTGCTTATTCAACATATTCACACACTCCAACCAAACCGGTTGGAGATTTTTTATATCATCGCTGATATCTATGTAATGGGTTTGGAATCCCCAGTGACGGCAACCACCGACACGTTAGTATCCTAACATAACAATAGGTAAAATTTCAACAGAAATATTATTGTAATTCTGCGCGGATATGGGCAAGGTTTGCAACGCGGCCGCCGATGATATCGTTCAAATCTTTCTTTGCGAATTCAGACGCGTATTGTATCGCATTTGCGAACGCCAGTGCATCTGAATTTCCGTGTGTTTTAACAACAAAACCCTTTAATCCCAAAAATGTTGCGCCCGCATAGGAACGCGGATCAATTTTATGTTTTAACCGTTTGAACACGTGCACCAGGAAAAACGCGCCAATTATCGCAAGCCACGATTTCTTCATATTTTCAGATATAACGCGTTTGATAAGTTTCGCCGTACCTTCTACAGTTTTCAAAACGATGTTGCCGGTAAATCCGTCGGTGACTACAACCTGGACCCGGCCGGCACTGATGTCCGTTGGTTCAACAAACCCAAGGTATTCGAACGGCAATTCCGCACGGTGCGCGGTCAGCAATTTGTTTATGTGTTGCAATGTTTCGTTGCCCTTGGTTTCTTCTTCGCCGATATTTAGCACCCCCAGTTTCGGGCGTGACATTTTACCAATGATTTCGGCATAAACACTGCCCAAGACCGCAAAGTCAAACAGGTTTTCCGCATCGCATTGTACATTTGCACCCAAATCAAGCACGACCACACGCGAATCACCCGCACCCGATGGCAACATTGTCGTAATCGCCGGGCGTGAAATCCCATCAACGGTCTTGAGTGCAAGTTTCGAAAGCGACATTAGAACGCCGGTGTTTCCGGAACTGACCACCGCGGCGGAATTCCCTTCGCGCACGTCCTTTATCGCCATATACATCGAAGTGTTTTGCGCATGGCGGATTACATCACGAATTTTATCCGTGCCACGAATAACATCCGGCGCATCAATCACCGTGGAATTACGCGCAACGCGCGGATATTTCGCAAGCAATTTGCGCAACAATTTTTCATCGCCAAAGATACGAAAAAAAGTGTGCGATTCACCGTGTTGATATAAAAACTGATTTATACCACCAAGAACCGCGGCCGGCCCACGGTCGCCGCCCATCGCATCAATCGCAATAATTTTTTTATCGTTGTCGGACATTGCTTTAGAAATACAGAAGGGCACACGAATGCGCCCAATCTGCATATATTTTGTTTATTATTTTGCACCGCAAGCCGGGCAAATGTGATGTGGACGTTTCTTTTCGCCACATGTTTTGCATACACCACACGGCATCACAGATAATGCATCATGTGAACGACGTTGTGCGCTGCGTGCTTTACTTGTTTTACTTCTTGGCGTTGCCATTTTTCTATCCTTTTATTCGACAGTTATTAATTCTATCCAATTCTTGCCCATTTGCAAGGAAAAAATTGTGGGTTAGTGTTAGTGTGAGTGTAAGTGGTGAGTTATGCATTCATGTTTTGTATCCATTGTTATCTGTTATGACCAAACTGACATGAGTTACATATGCCGGTCAATTTATGTCTGCATGCATCTAAATCGGCCTTGTTCGGCAATCTTGCATCCACACAATTTTGTGGTATTGGACGATCAACACCAGTTATACGGGTTGTATTCCAATTTATAATATCGCAACTTTCTTTTTTGGCATATTTATATGCGGGGCAATCTTCCACATTGGCTTCACATTTAGCGCAAAGTTCAAACCATTCTGGACCATCATTTTGCGTAATCGTAAATTTCCTTTCTTGTGGTTTTTGTTTTTCTTTGAACCCCAGGTTGTATTTAACATCGCTCAACATTCCATGATCTATTTCATTTGGAATAACATTCGTCCCATTTGTAAAACGTTTGTAATCGCCTTCCAATGCTTCAAAGCCGTATTTTTCTGCGTATGTCAGATAACAATCAGCACGCAGATCATAAGGGCAATCACTGTCCAACAAATTAAACACAGCCGGATTCATCCCGTTCCATTTATATGCGTGCCAATGGGTTGCCGTTGCCATAAAGACATCAATAAAATCTTGTTTGCTTAATTTACCGTATTGCATCCATTTTAATGCACGATAGTTTGCCTTGGCCGCATAAATGCAAATTTCTTTATATTTACCCGGTTCCAAGAATTCGGGGTCCACCAATGCCATCTGTTTTGCATACGTGGGCCCGGCGGTATCATCGATATTTGCGCGCGCCAAGTAATGTTCCGCACTTACCGCTATTTTTGCCAATTTATAATATGTTTTCTTGGACAATTTGTGTTCTTTTGGTTTTACCAATATAAATAATCTGCCATCAATTGATAATGGGGTCTTGAAAATACGAATATATTGGGATTCATTGATTTTATATTTTATCGGATCAACAAAAACAAGGTTTTGTTCTGCGTGAATATTCCCAGAAACAGGTTCCATAAAATCTTCACAGATTTCCGTATATTCTTCGGCATCTTTTGGGCCGCCAATAACATCTATCATTTGCATATATGAACGCAAGTTATAACCATTGTCAAAACCTTTTTTGGCATAATCTTGCACCGCCTGTTTGTGTTCTTGACGTGTCTTTTCACGCATCATTTTTTGCATGGAACTTTCGTTCGTGTTTGTCATAGTTTCATCCTTTTTGTTTTTATAATCCCAAACCAAATATTTTTTCAAATTCTTTCCGGCGCATTTCACTGGCGATCTGTTCTGCTTGTTTTTTAACCACCCAGGCATAGTGTTCAACCACGCTTTTTGACGGGCTTTGAAACAAAGCAAACACTTTTTGTGCGTCAACTCGTTTTGCGTGCGCCAAATCCAGTAATCCCATATGAACTTGATCATTTTGGTATTTCAAATCCTTGATATTCGGAAAACCACGATATAAAGCAGCCAAATATTTATAAAGTTGCGTTGTTTGTGGCATAACATTTTTCAACTGCTGATATACAGAATCTAATGTGATATTCGATACTATATGTTTTTCCCCGTGGCACATTTTTTCAAATGCGCACAACAATGCCAATTCCTGTAATGCGGGATATTGAAATTTTATATCGCCAATGCAATCTGGACGACAACGAACCGCTTTTTCTTTGACGGCTTTGCTTGGGTTATGCATCTGTCCAACCGTGGAACACTGATGCCACCCAACGGCATTCATCCGAAATGCTTCCAATTGCGCTGGTGTTAAAAATGCAGATTGTGATTCAAATGTTCGAACCAATGACATCAAAGTCCCATCAGACCAATAATCTCCATTATCATAATCAAATTCAATCATACGCTTTTTGTGTTCGGTGCTTATTTGATTTAATCTTAACACCCCGGCATTTAACGCATCAATTTCGGAACGCATTGTCCTAAAATCCGATTTTACCAACAATATATTTTTGATGTCACGCCCAACAACCTCGTCAACAGCAAAAGAATCTGGTTCGTCCACAAATTGTATGACACGTGGCGATTTTCTGCACGCTATAAGTTGTAAATATCCGGATGGATTGGCACAGCGACTGATAAGCCCCGGTTTTTCAAATAAAACCAATTCTATTTCTTCGTTGGTCATTATTTGTTCTGCGGGATTTGTTTTTTTGTGGCAAGATTCTATACGGCCAACCAAAAATGACTGTAAAGACCTGTATTCTTGTTGAAATTCTGGATCATCACGCATTGCCTCCATAACATATATACCGCCACAGCATTTAACATCATCACAGGAATTTTTACTGCGTTCCTGTTTGGTTTTTTCAACCAACCTGCGATAAACGCCAAGAAATTTTTGGGTACGGAAATCAAAATTTTCCTGTTTACCATATCCCAAAATACGTTTAATCAAATCGCGCAAATCACGATAGTAGAAATATTCTTTTTTGTCCGCAAAAGCGTGTTTGATGTATTCTTTGCGGTGTTCCAATTGGTAATATGTAAAATCAGATCCCATAACAATCCCTTTTGGTGTTATTGAACTTTAACACTCTCTGCTCCAGGTAGTTTTGGCCATTTATCGCCCTTGGTGAAAAACATGCCGTAATTGTGACAGGGTGGCGCATTTTGCGCCACCCAATGTAATTACAGGTCAAGCAATTGTTGGTTTTCGCCACCTTCACGTGCGATGCGTTCGGCCTTTTCTTCGGCCCGCGCAATTTCACGCACGCGACGGACGTATGCGCCCGTTCCAATCGGAATAAGACGACCAACAATCACGTTTTCATTTATACCGACCAATTTATCGGTTGAACCATTGATTGCCGCATCCACCAAAACCTTGGTCGTTTGTTGGAACGACGCATTCGATATGAACGAACGTGTGGTAAGCGATGCGCGGGTAAGGCCAACCAGAACCTGGGACGCGGTTGCCGGGCGACCACCATCGTGGACAACACGCGCGTTTTCTTCTTCGAAATCAACGCGGTCAACAACGTGTCCGGTCAGGAAACTTGTGTCGCCGGGGTCGGTGATTTCCACACGACGCGTCATTTCACGAATCAAAATTTCGATGTGTTTATCGTTGATGGACACACCCTGAAGCCGGTAAACCTGTTGAATTTGTTCAACCATAAATGTCGCAAGTGCCTTTTGCCCCAAAATACGCAAGATATCTTGCGGGACCGGATCACCATCGACCAATTTATCCGCCTTTTTGACGACATCGCCACTGCGCACCAACAGGTTTGTTCCCTTTGGCACCGCATATTCGACCGGCGCGGTTCCGTCATCGGGTTCAATACGGATAATGATTTTTGATTTTGCATCTTCCAATTCGACCGTTCCATCGATTTCCGCAAGCAATGCGGGGTTGGACGGACGACGAACTTCCAATAATTCTTCAACCCGCGGCAAACCACCGGTAATATCGCCCGTACGCTTTGCCTGAACCGGAATGCGTGCCAAGACATCACCCGCCGCAACCGTTGCGCCGTTCGCAACGTTCAAAACAGAATGGATAGGCAGCAAATATTCCGCAACCTTTTTCCCGCCAAGCGAAAGGATATCGCCCTTTTCATTTACCAAACGGATTGCCGGTTGCATTGCCTTTTTCGTGTTCAGTTTCCAATTTATAACCTTGCGCGAAACGATACCGGTTGTTGCGTCAACTTCTTCTTGGAACGAAACATTTTCGACCAAATCGTTAAAGTTCACAATGCCGTCTTTTTCCGCGATGATTGTGTTGGAATATGGATCCCATTCGGCAACCTTGGCACCTTTTTCGACACTGTCGCCTTCGTTCACAATCAACATTGATGCGTACGGCAAACCGCAACTAAACAATTCTTCGCCAGACGGTGATTCAACCGCGATTTTTCCATTACGCGAAAGAACAACCACACGACCCGCGGAATTTTTAATTGTGTTCACGCCAATCAATTTAATCTTGCCGGCGACCGGAACTTCGATATAGTGACTTTCGGTTCCGCCCGACGCAATACCACCGATGTGGAAGGTACGAAGTGTCAACTGGGTTCCCGGTTCACCAATGGATTGACCCGCAACGACACCGACGGCTTCGCCCACGTGGACCAATGATTGACGCGACAAATCCATACCATAGCATTTTGCACACAGACCGTCACTGCAACAGGTAAGGACACTGCGCACATCGACACTGGGCAGACCAGATTCGTTTATCTTGCGCGCGGCGGCCTTGGTCACCAATTCACCGGCCGGGACGATAACTTCCTTGGTAATCGGGTGGATAACGTCATGCGCCACGGTGCGGCCCAAAACAACATCACCAAGCGGCACGGACAGTGTACTGCCCTGGTACACAGGTTTTGCGGTAATATATTCAGTTGTTCCGCAATCGTGTTCGGTAATAACGGTATTCAATGCCAAATCAACCAAACGACGCGTCAAATAACCCGCCTGGGCCGTTTTCAACGCGGTGTCCGACAGACCCTTGCGCGCACCGTGGGTTGATGTAAAGTATTCCGCCATGGTCAAACCTTCCTTAAAGTTCGAAATAATCGGAACTTCGATAATCGAACCATCGGGCTTTGACATCATACCACGCATACCGGCAAGCTGTTGAATCTGACGTTTGGAACCACGCGCCTTGGAATCAGCCATCATATAGATGGAATTCCAATTGTCACCTTCGGATTTACCAAGTGCCGCAAACGACAAATCGCCAAGACGGTCGGTCGTTTTCGACCAAAGGTCAATCAATTTGTTATAACGTTCGCCCGCCGACAACAAACCGTTTTGATATTGATTTTCGATATCCTTGGCGGCCTCTTCGGTGTCGGCAATCATTTGTTCCTTTTCTTCGGGAATGACGACATCTTCGTACCCAATGGAAATACCACTGCGCGCCGCCTGTTCAAAGCCGGTATTCTTTAACGCATCGGCAAGCAGAATCATCGCCTTGTCACCACAGCGTTCGTATGTCGTCGACAACAAAGCCTTGATATCCGGTTGACCCATAACCTTGTTCACCAAATCGAACGGCATATTATCAGATTTCGGCAACAATTGACCAATAATCATACGACCCGCGGTTGTTTTGTATATTTTACCGTTGATACGTGCGACAATCGGCGTATGCAAAGTGATACTCTTGTTTTCCAATGCCATTTCGACTTCGTCCATGTTGCTAAACCGTGGCGATTTGTCGGTATGTTCGCCGTCAATCAACGAAATATAGTAAATACCCAACACCATGTCTTGTGACGGAACGGTCATTGGTTGACCGTTTGCCGGCGACAAGATGTTATTGGTCGAAAGCATCAATGTCCGCGCCTCTAATTGCGCCTCTAACGAAATTGGAACGTGCACGGCCATTTGGTCACCGTCAAAGTCGGCGTTAAATCCAGCGCAGACCAACGGATGCAGACGAATTGCCTTGCCTTCGATTAAAACCGGTTCAAATGCCAACAATGACAATCTGTGCAATGTCGGCGCACGGTTCAGCAAGACCGGATGTTCATGGATAACCTTTTCCAAAATGTCCCACACAACCGGTTCACCGTTTTCAACCATTTTACGTGCGGTCTTTAATGTATTGGCGAAATCACCCGCCATCAACCGTGCAAACACAAACGGTTTGAATAATTCCAATGCCATCGCCTTGGGCAAGCCAACCTGATGCATCTTTAACGATGGGCCGGACACAATCACACTGCGCCCAGAATAATCCACACGTTTACCAAGCATATGCATACGGAAACGCCCAGATTTACCATGCAACGCCCCAGACAATGATTTAAGTGGACGACGATTTTGTGAAACCATCGGACGCGCCTTGTGTTCATTGTCAAACAATGAATCGACCGCTTCTTGCAACATACGCTTTTCATTACGAACGATGATTTCAGGCGCATGCATTTCCATAAACCGTTTCAAACGGTTATTGCGGATAATCACACGGCGATACAAATCGTTCAAATCAGATGCCGCAACGTGACCCGCATCCAATGTGACAAGCGGTCGCATATCCGGCGGAATAACCGGGATAATATCCGGCAACATCCATTGTGGTTCGGTTTTGGAATCCAAGAACGCTTCGACCAATTTAAGTTGTTTCATAATAGATTTACGTTTCGCTTCGGATTTGGTTTCCGCCAATTCCGCACGCAGACGTGTTCTTTCGTCACCCATATCAAGGTTTGCAATAATACTGCGCACGCCTTCGGCACCGATACCAACGCGGAACGCATCCGGACCATATTCTTCGACCGCGGCGCGATATTCATCTTCGCTGATGACATCGTATTGTTTAAGGTTCGTAAGACCCGGTTCAATAACGATGTATGCATCATACGATACAACCTGTTCCAATTTTTTCTGCGAAAGGTTGTTCAACAATGTTGCAATTTTACCTTCACGCAAGAACCATGTGTGTGCGACCGGCATTGCCAATTTGATATGGCCCATGCGTTCACGACGAACAGACGAAGAACCAACTTCGACCCCGCAACGTTCGCAGATAACACCGCGGAATTTGATTCTTTTATACTTTCCACACGCACATTCGTAATCTTTGACGGGTCCGAAAATCTTTTGACAGAACAATCCATCCGGTTCCGGTTTCAACGAATGATAATTGATGGTTTCGGGCTTTGTGACTTCGCCATGTGACCAAGAAAGAATTTCTTCTGGCGATGCAATTGTCACGCGCAACGCATCAAATTGTTCCCTTGTTTCAATTTGTCCAAATATCTTTTGCAACATATTTGCCATTTTTCTAAGCTCCTTACTTAGTGGTTATCCGTCTCCGCTTTGCTACGCCGAGACTGCGGTGCCAGTGGTTAGCGTTTTTTACTAACCACTTACACCAACACTTTAATCGATTTTCTTTGGCGTCATTGCCAGACCCAATCCACGCAATTCGCGAACGAACACGTTAAATGCCTCTGGGGTGCCGACTTGGATATCGTCACTGCCGGAAATGATGGATTCATACATCTTGTTACGTCCAACAATATCGTCCGACTTTACCGTAAGCATTTCACGCAGCAAGTGCGCGGCACCATGCGCCTCAAGTGCCCAAACCTCCATTTCACCCAAACGCTGACCACCCATGTGTGCCTTACCGGACAATGGCTGTTGCGTAACAAGCGAATAACTTGCGGTTGAACGCGCGTGAATCTTTTCGTCCACAAAGTGGTGCAATTTCAACATATACATCACACCAACGGTCACCGGACGCGCAAACTTTTCACCGGTTACACCGTCATACAATGTGAACTGACCTGTTTCAGGTAAATTCGCCAATTTCAACATGCGGCGAATATCTTCGGCGTTCGCACCATCGAATGTCGGGGTTGCCATTGGCACACCGTCACGCAACAACGCGGCGTTGGCACGAACATCAGTATCGGTCATCTTGGCCAATTTTTCCGCCATGTCTTTGCCGTAAATCTTGCCCATGACCGCACGCAAATCATCCGTCACCGCACGTTTTTGTTTAACCGCATCCAAAACGGCACCGATTTGTTCGCCAAGTGTGCGCGCCGCCATACCAAGGTGTGTTTCCAAAATCTGGCCAAAGTTCATACGACTTGGCACCCCAAGCGGATTCAACACAAGGTCAACCGGTGTTCCGTCTTCCATATGTGGCATATCTTCGATTGGAACAACGCGTGAAACAATACCCTTGTTCCCGTGACGTCCCGCCATTTTGTCGCCCGGTTGCAATTTCATTTTGTGCGCGATATAAACCTTAACCTCTTTCAAAACACCAGCATTTAATGAATTGCTTTCCGTTGCCTTTTCGATTTCACGGTCGGCATTTTCGTTCAATTGTTTCAGTGTCAATATGTGCACATCACGAATTTCTTCGATTTTTGCCTGGGCCTCTTTATCGGAAATAACCATCTTTTTAAAGTCCGACGGTTTAATGGCATCGAATACTTCCTGATTCAATTTTTTACCGATAAACGGTTTCAAAGTGCCCGTACCTGATTCAATCGTATGACCTTCGGCAATTTGGAAGATTTGATCGGCGAAACCTTTTTCCATGATTTGAACTTCTTCATCGCGGTCTTTATTAATTTTCGCGATTTTTTCCAATTCAATCATTTGGGTACGTTCATCTTTCTTAACACCGTGACGCGTCAAAATATTCACACCGATAACGGTTCCTTCTTCGTTCGGACCGACGCGCAGTGATGTATCTTTGACATTTAACGCCTTTTCACCAAAGATGTTGCGCAGCAACGCTTCTTCGGGTGTAAGCAATGTTTCAGATTTCGGCGACACATGGCCAACCAAAATATCACCCTGTTTTACGCGCGCACCGATATAGATAATACCGGATTCATCCAAATTCTTTAACGCTTCTTCGCTAACATTTGGAATATCACGCGTCAAACTTTCAGGTCCCAATTGTGTATCGCGAACCTTGATTTCTTTTTCCACAATTTTGACTGATGTGAAAACATCATCACGCGAAATACGTTCAGAAATCACAATAGAATCTTCATAGTTATATCCGCGCCATGGCACAAATGCAACCAAGACGTTACGACCCAACGCCAATTCGCCATAGTTCATTGATGAACCGTCCGCAATGATGTCACCCGCGGATATACGGTCGCCCGCATGCACCAACGGTTTTTGATGCAAAATTGTATCATTGTTCGAACGTTCATATTTTTCAAGGTTGTAAATGTCCACACCCGTTACGACATTGCGGCTGTTCATACATTTTACAACGATACGATTTGCGTCCGCAGATTCAACGATACCACTGTGCTTTGCAACCTTGCCCGTACGGGAATCACGTGCGACCTCACGTTCAATGCCCGTTCCAACAAGTGGTGTTTGCACCCGCATCAATGGTACGGCCTGGCGCTGCATGTTTGAACCCATGAGTGCCCGGTTCGCGTCGTCGTTTTCAACGAATGGAATAAGTCCCGTTGAAATGGACACAACCTGGCGCGGTTCAACGTCAATCAGGTCAATTTCATCACGTGGAACACGGGTAAATTCACCATCAACACGCGCCGTCACCATTTCTTCGGTTAAAACGCCCTTGTCATTTGTTGGGGTATTACCCTGGGCGATTTTGTGACCCAATTCTTCGTCCGCGGTAAGGTAAACCATTTTATCGGTAATTTTGCTGTTTTCGACAACATAGTACGGCGTTTCGATAAATCCGTATGGATTCACCCGTGCATAAGACGCAAGGTGGTTTATCAAACCAATGTTTGCACCTTCGGGTGTGTTGATTGGGCACAGACGACCATAGTGTGTCGGGTGAACGTCGCGGACATCGATACCCGCACGTTCACGATTTAATCCGCCCGGCCCCAATGCCGATATACGACGTTTGTGTTCCAATTCCGAAAGTGGGTTGTACGCATCCATAAATTGCGACAATTGGCTGGTTCCAAGGAATTCTGCAACCAAAGACATCAATGGATTGACATTCACGACATCTTGGGGTTGCATTGTTGCAATGTTCGGCGAAGATAACGCTTCGCGGACAAGGCGTTCAATACGAACCATACCAGTGCGGAAATTTTGTTCCAACAATTCGCCAACCGTACGAACACGACGATTTGAAAGGTTATCAATATCGTCAATCGTGTCCTTGTGGTCAATGATGTTGGTC
>JAFOVN010000006.1 GCA_017392345.1 Alphaproteobacteria bacterium
GATTCCAAAAATGCGTCTTGTTCGCCACCCCACGGATTATCCTTGGATGTGCCACCACTGTGAATCCATGCCTTGCCCATGGATGATGCAAAACCGATAGAAATGTTTTTCAATGCGCCGCCAAAGCCCGCCATTTGATGTCCCTTGAAATGCGACAGGACAATATACGACGGATAATTTGCAAAATGCGTTCCGACATAATTTTCGGTCAATCTGTTCCCATCCGTGACCGGCAAAGTCATTGAACCTTCTTCGTCCATAATATCAACCGGCGCGACGTCCAAGAATCCGCGTTCGCGTATTGCCGCCCAATGTGATTCCGTATCATTACGATTGCCGGCGTATGCAGTATTGCATTCAACGATTGTGCCGTCAACCTTTTTAACCAATTCCTTTATCAATTCCGGCCGCAGATAATTTGTCTTGGCGGATTCGCCGGTACTCATTTTTATTCCAACCTTGCCGGACGGTTTCCAATTCAATGCATCGTATGCACGAACCAATCCCGCGGGCGAAATATCACGCGTAAAATATACAACCGGCACATCGTTCGATGCGGTGACGGCGTGAATTCCAATTGCCCCGGCGACCACACCGGCGGTTGCGATTGTTGCGATGGTTTGCTTTTTCATTATTACCCCCTTTCGCGCCCCAGGATACAAATTGCGCAAATTTTTTGCAAGTTTTTTCTGCTTGCCATAATGGCATGGTTTTTTGTGTTTTTGCAATATATGAAGAAAGAATTGTTTGACTTTTTGACGACGGACCTGCAATTTATTCGCGGGGTTGGACCAGTGTTGGCTAATCAACCCACAAACAATTGAATCTATTTATTTCCGAAATACCACTCAACATTTCGACCGTGGTAACAATATCGCAACTATTTGGCATATTTGCATCTCTTGTTTTTACCGGATATTACCAAATAAGTTCATTCTTTACCAGAAAAAGGAAAATATTGATGCACCAATTTGGTCCATCATAAAAACGCACCAAATGGTGCGTTTTTCCTTAACGGGTAATTGGACTGTTAAGCAGTTTTCTGAATTGCCAACGTGACAACGATTTTTGTTCTTTTACCTTTTGTGACAACAAGTCTTGTTCTTCTATCTTTCGCACAAATTGTCCCTTAAATGCGGATACATAGTCTCCATTTCCAACAATGGATCTTTTATAGATAGGTTCAGTTTCACGAACGATTATTTCGTCACCTATGTTTACGGAGAAAATAGGATCGTCATAGGCTGGATTTGTTTTTTCAGCAATGAATACGTACCCATTTTCTGCTACGCATTTAAGGCTAACATCTTTATCATCATTATTGTACGAGAATACATGTCGCCCACTTACATAACAGCGGTGACAACCCTCGGGAATTTCTACTGGTGTGTGCTGCTGAGCCAGCCATTTTAACGCTTTTTGTTCTGCGGTCACATCTTCCATAATGTGATGATATGTTGAGTCATAGAATTTTCCTGTCCCTACAATAACCAAATCTCCAGGATTTATAAAAGTTATTCCACCGTGCCAACGACTGGCATTATCTTGAGCGATATTCAGTGTCTTACCTTCCTTATCTATGACTGTGGCATGCGTATAGCCTTCACACGTATATTTCTCAACTTGGAGAAACTCTGTATGTTGATCCACATATAATACGCGCATAGTATCAAAATCACAAAAATCATGATAATATGGCGTGCTCGGAGTGTCGGAAAATTGTAATATTTTATTCTGCTTTTCACTTCTACGACAAGCTGCACAGAATAAAATCATCGTAATAATAAAAGCCAATGAACCTTTATTATTAATTATTGATTTGTTCATTTCTTATCCTTTTTTATTGTTTTGTTTATTTTTTACCCGTTTCGACACCTGTATATATAACACAAAACAATAAAATGTCAAGAGTAAACTGAATTTTTATTTCTCCTTGCCTTTGGGTTGGTAAATTTTGTATTTTAATTGTGTATGAAGAAAGAACTGTTTGACTTTTTGACGACGGACCTGCAATTTATTCGCGGGGTTGGGCCGGTGTTGGCCGCGCGGTTTTCTGATTTGCTGGGGAATCGGCGGATTTTGGATTTTTTGTTGCATATACCCGTTTATGTCAAAGACCGCGCAATGATTGACAGTGTTGCAACCGCGATGCCCGGCGAAATCGTGACAACAATGGTTCGGGTAAAGGCGCATAAAATCGGGCGTGCCTTTGGTCGCCGGCGCAGTCCGACACGCATAACCTGTGTGGACAAGGTTGGTCAGACGGTGATTATTCAATTCTTTAATTCGAACTTTTTGGATTATTGGCTGAAAAAATTACCCATCGGTGAATGGCGCATGATAAGTGGTAAATTGGAACAATCCGCCACACCTACAATCAATCACCCCGAATTTATCGAAGAAGTGCAAAACGCCGACAAAATTCCAAAGATTCAGGCAATTTATCGCGCGGGCGAAGGTATTACCCAAAAAACATTTACAAATATCCGCGACCAGGTTTTTGCCGCATTGCCCGACAAAATTGTTGGTGCGGAAGAACACTTGGTGGAATTTTTCGATGCGTTGCGCGCCGCGCACTATGCACAAAGTAATGACGAATTAAAATCTACGTCTGATACAATTGCAAAGTTGGCATATTTTGAATTATTGTCGCACCAGGTTGCAATTGCCGCAAATCGTCGCACCCGCAAAGATGAACGGCACCGGCGCACGCCACGCGCAAAAAAGTATGATTTGTTGCCACGGTTTTATGAATCATTGCCGTTCGATTTGACGGGCGCGCAAAAACGCGCAATTGATGAAATTGCACACGATATGTCGGGCGATTTTCCGATGATGCGCTTGGTTCAGGGGGATGTTGGTTGCGGTAAAACAATGGTTGCGATGGCGGGGGTGGTTATGATGGCAGAATTCGGTGCACAAACGGCATTGCTTGCCCCGACAGATACTTTGGCGGCGCAACACTTTGCAAAACTAAAACCACTGTGTGATAAATTGGGTTTGGTGTGCGATATTTTGACCGGCCGTGACAAAGGTGTGGCGCGGCGCGAAAAATTGGTTTCGTTGCGGTCGGGTCGCACGCGATTGGTTGTCGGCACGCATGCACTTTTTTCCGACGATGTGGAATACAAAGATTTGGGTTTGGTTATAATTGATGAACAACATCGATTTGGCGTGGCGCAACGCGAAGCACTGCGTGCCAAAGGGAAAAATCCGGATGTGTTGGCACTTTCCGCGACACCGATACCGCGAACGCTTTCCATGACAATCTATGGCGATATGGATGTTTCGATTATAAATGAAAAGCCCGCGGGGCGCATGCCGATAAAGACAACAAAACTCCCCATTTCGCGCATTGATGCACTAATAGACCGCCTGCGGGTTCAGGTGGCGGGTGGTGCCAAGGTTTTCTGGATTTGTCCGTTGGTTGTGGAATCCGAAGATTCTGATGCGACCGCCGCCGAACATCGGTATAATGAATTGCAAAAGGTTTTTACATGTGTCGGTTTAGTGCATGGCCAAATGTCCAAAGATGAACGCGACAAAGTTATGGCGGAATTTGCGCGCGCCGGTTCCGATATAAAAATCCTTGTTGCGACAACGGTTATAGAGGTTGGAATCGATGTCCCCGACGCAACAATAATTGTGATTGAAAACGCGGAAAGGTTTGGCCTGGCCGCGTTGCACCAATTACGCGGGCGGGTTGGACGCGGAAACGCACAATCGTTTTGTATTTTACTTTATGGCGATAATATATCACCCGATGGAATTAAACGTTTGGATGTACTGACTGAAACGGACGATGGATTCGCGATTGCCGAACAAGATTTGATGATGCGCGGTGTTGGCGAATTGTTGGGAACACGACAATCGGGATGGATAAATTATCATTTTGTTGACTATCGTGACCATCGGGATTTGTTCAAATTGGCGGCACGCGCGGCATCTGATATGATAACAATCGAACCGTGGGTAAATGATTTGATGTTTATATTTGACCGCACATTAAATATGGGTGCATGATGAAGAAAATTTTGATTTTCATTTTTGCGATTTTGTTTACCGCGCACGCGCACGCGGAATCACTAATAAATGATACCGAGGTTGAATCTGTTTTATCCGAATTGGTTGCGCCGATTGCAACCGCGGCCAAGATTGCACCAAACCGCATGCATATTTACCTTGTTGACGACGATAGTTTTAATGCGTTCGTAATTGGGGGCGAAGATATTTATATTTATACCGGTCTTCTTAAACGCGTGACGACACCGAATGCGTTGCGTGCGGTTGTTGCACACGAATTGGGGCATACACTTGGGGGGCATATGGCGCAACTTTCGGCACAGATGGAATCTGAAATGCGGCGCGCAATGATTATTCAGGCATTGGGTGTCGGCCTGATGGTGCTTGGTGGGAATCCGTCACTGGGCGCGGGCGTTATGGCGGGGGCGACCGGAATTGCACGGCAATCATTACTGTCATTTTCACGGGACGAAGAACGTGTTGCCGATGATTTGGGATTTAATCTTATGGTGGATGCGGGATACAACCCAAACGGATTTATAGAGATATTTACGCAGATGAATGAAATGACATCGCCAATTGAATCGCGCGTTAATAAAAATTCTATCAATCACCCCGTGACCGCGGAACGGTTAAAAAATGTTCGTGAAAAATTGGCGGATAAAAAAATAAGGGATAAAAAATTCAAAGATGACGATGCGGAAATGATAAAAAAATATGACCTGGTGCGTGCAAAGTTGATTGGATATTTGGATGATTCTGCGCGGATAAAAACACTTTATCCATATTCCGATAAATCAGATGCGGCGATATATGCGCGCGCGATTGCAAATATGCGTGGTGGAAATTTGGCGGGCGCGGCGACGGGGACACGAACACTTGTTTCGCGACAACCCAAAAATCCGTATTTTTATGAATTGCTTGGCGACATCGAATATCAATTTGGCCACTATGACGACAGTATCGATGCATACGAACGCGCCATAACCTTGCGGAAAAATTCACCGCAAATTGAAACCGCACTTGCACTTGTGCTATCGGAACGCGGGGGGAATGACGACCGCGCGCGCGCGATTGAACTTTGCCGGCATACGATTTTGATTGAACCCAAACCATTGGCATATTGGGTGTTGGCGCGTGCATTTGGTGACGATGGTCGTGCCGATTGGGCAATGGCGGAATTTTATACAATGCAAAAACAACCGCAAAAGGCGCGCGAATACGCACGGCGCGCAAAAACAAGGTTACCACACGATGCGCCTGAATACATAAAGTCCGATGATATTTTAAACCAGAAAAAATAACACGACTATTCCAAAACTTTTTTTTGCAAATTGATAAGTTTTTCCGCCGCCACCGCCGCCATGTCCATGATTTCGCCAAGTTGCGATTTATCAAACGGATGTTGTTCGCCGGTGGATTGAACCTCTATAAACTGACCACCTTCGGCAACGACAAAGTTTGCATCCATTTCGGCATCATGGTCTTCTTCGTAATCCAAATCTAAAATGAGTTCGTTGTTCCAAATGCCCGCACTTACCGCCGCGATATGTTCGCGAATTGGGTTTTCCATCAACCGTTCGTTTTCCATCATCCAACGTACCGCCAAAGACATCGCAACGAACCCGCCCGTTATCGCCGCGCACCGCGTTCCGCCGTCCGCCTGAATCACATCACAATCGATATAAATTGTATTTTTACCAAGTGCCTCCATATCAACCACACTGCGCAACGCGCGCCCAATCATGCGTGAAATTTCCATACTGCGTTTATCATTCAACAGTGATTCGCGCGATTTGCGCATATCGGTCGCCCGCGGCAACATTGAATAGTCCGCCGTCACCCAACCCCCGGTTTTATGTTGCATGCGTTTCCATGTTGGTTGATTAAAATCAACGGACGCGGTGCAAAGAACATGTGTTCCACCAATTTTAATTAAACACGAACCTTCGGCCCATTTGTTGACCGCGGTTTCCATTGAAACCGGGCGCATTTGGTTTGGTTTTCGCAGTGACGGACGCAACATTTTTAACCTCTTAATTTAAGCACAGTATATTAAAATGTTTTTAGATTGCAATTTATTTTCATACACAAAACGCCCGGCCAAATTGGCCGGGCACTCACAACATAACAAACAAGGAAGGATTTTTTTATTATCCGTTGCAACGTCCGCAAGTGTTATTACGGATTACGCGACGTTCGGAATAAACACCCGCCGGCTCATAGACCGTTACCGGGCGATAAACCTGATAATGATCAATGACTTCGGTATATGCCTTGACGCGAACCGGTTGCGCACATGAATTGCAAGTGTTCGCATATGTGTATGCAACCCGTTCCTGCGCCGGTTCAACATAGGTCACAGTGTTTGTGTTATAACGAACACTGTTTGTGAAAGTTTCGGTTTCACTGTATACACCACCGTCGGATGCAACCGCACATGTGGCGAACAAAGCACCGAACAAACCATTTAAAATTGTTTTTTTCATTTGTGTCCCTTTTGGTTATTCGGGGGTATTATAGGACACAAAAATCAGTTGTCAAGTAAATTTATGAATTTTTTCCGCGGGGGACTTCGCCCTCCCCTTCACACAGTGAAGGAAACTACCCCACCACGTCACCGCAAAGCGGTGTCGTGGCCCCCCCCTTCACACAGTGAAGGGGAATAGGTTTTTGTTCGTATTGTATGGGGGGCGCGCATGGGTTATAATAAAACCGTCTTTAGATAAAGACATCAATCAACAACAGATATGGGAGAAAACTATGAAAGGATTGACAGATTACGTGCTTGCACCGCTAACCTTTATCGGTGCGATAAATTGGGGTTTGGTCGGCATATTCGGCTTTGATTTGGTCGCATGGCTGTTCGGCCCCGCAACATTGGTCAGCAATATCGTCTATGCCGTTATTGGTGTTGCCGCGGTGGTTTGGCTGATTTTGATGTTCGTTAGCCAACCGACAAAATAAAACTTTTTCTTTTGCACCGAACGCATTCCCGCCGGTCCAAATAGGGTCCCGCAAAATTTGAAAAATTTTGTGGGTAATAACCGGCGGGGATTTTTATTTTACCACTTCGTGGAAGATTTTTGCGGGGACCGTGCCGCCGGTTATGTTCGATTCCATCGGTGTAAAATCATCGTTACCGACCCAGATTCCCAAAACCGTATCTTTTGTTGCGCCAATAAACCATGCGTCGCGGTTATCATTACTGGTCCCCGTCTTGCCACCGATAACGTTTGGCGCCATTGCATAGTGTCCCGTGCCATTTGGCGATGTGACCGCCACCAATAATTCCGTCATATATTCGACCGTTTGGGGTGATAAAATCCGAATACTGTCCGATGGGTTGCGTTCGTAAAGCGTGTTTCCACGCACATCCGTCACGCGCGTTATTGAATATGGTCGCACCGATTCCCCCGCGTTCCATATCACCGCATAGACATTTGTTAAATCCAACAGCGTCATTTCAGACGCCCCCAGTACGGTTGAAAATTCACGCCGCAATTTATTTCCAACGCCCAAACGCCCCGCCATGGACAGCACAGAATCAAGACCATACAGCGATGCCAATTTTAACGGCACAGAATTTACACTTTTCGCGAACGCGGTCGCAAGTGTAATATCACCGTAATAATGTTCATTATAGTTCTTTGGATTATAATCACCGATTGCAAAAGGCGAATCATTTACCGTCGATTCCGGACTCATTCCATTTTCAAGTGCGACTAAATACACAATCGGCTTAAACGCACTGCCCGGTTGGCGGTGCGCGATTGTACGATTAAACTGACTTACCTTATAATCCGTTCCACCAACCATCGCACGTATCGCGCCATCGCGCGACATGGCGACCGCCGCACCTTGGTGAACGCCGACATTTGATGATATCGCATTTGTGATTTTATTTTGCATTTCTGAATCAAGTGTTGTGTGAACAAACATATCGGAATTCATTATCCCAATTCGCGAATTTAATTCATCCGCGACAAAGTCCGTCCAGTAACGATAAAGGTTCGTGTCCGCCGTGCCCGTCGCCGGTGCCAATTCCGCCGCCGCCGCGTGCGCAGTTGCAAGGTCAATATAACCCTGGTTCGCCATTTCTTGGAGTATTGTGCGCGCCCGCGCTATATTTTTTTCCGGATTGCGATATGGGCTATAAATCGTGGGTGCCTTTAACATTGCGGCAATCTGGGCGGCCTGGGCAATAGAAAGTTCCGTTGCCGCGCGACCGAACATCGCGCGCGCCGCCGCATCAATTCCGCGCATTCCGCCAACCAATGACACGCGATTCATGTACAAATCCAAAATCTGATTTTTATCAAACCGATTTTCAAGCCAATACGAAAGTATCAATTCTTGGACCTTGCGCGAAATTTTTTTATCGCGCGAAAGGAATATGTTTTTTGCCGTTTGTTGTGTTATTGTTGAACCACCGACCGCAAACCGCCCGCGCACCAGATTCAGCACCAATGCGCGCAAAGTTCCACGCATATCGATGGGACCGTGTTCAAAAAACCTTTTGTCTTCGATGGCGACAATCGCCTGCCATACATGGGGCGGGAGGGTTTTGGTCGACACCGGCGTTCCCATAATCTTATTCGAACTGCGTATTTCCGTGCCGTCTTTATCAAGAAAGACAATCGCCGGCGCGCGCGTTTCATTCAAAATCGTATCCAATGATGGCATGCGAAAATATATCACGGCCACATAAAGCGCAACACCAACAATGCAAAATAAAAACAAGTTGAAACATAATATCAACAACCGTCGCCGAAAAGAAATCGGTTTTTTGTCTTTCTTTTTATCTTTATTTTTATTGTCCGCCATTTTTTATTCCCGCCTTTTGCATTGCATTTTCAAAATCTTCTTCGGTCCAAATCGTTATGCCCAATTCATTTGCACGCGAAAGTTTCGAACCCGCATCCGCACCTGCAAGAACAATATCTGTTTTTGGTGAAACACTTGATTGCACGCGTGCACCCATGCGTTCCAAAATTTCACGTGCGGCGTCGCGACCATATTTTGAAAGTGTTCCGGTTAAAACAATTTTCTTGCCCGACACGGCGGACGCAACAGTTTTGATATCGGGTGTTTTGATTGTCACCTGTTGCAACAATGCATCAATCACCGCGATATTTCGGTCGTTATGAAAGAACGATACGATTTCACGCGCCATAATTTCACCGATTCCGTCAATCTTTATCAATTCGTTCACGGTTGCATCGCGTAATGATGCCAAATCACCAAACGCGTGTGCCAAAAGTTTCGCGGTTGCCTTGCCCACGTCGGGGATTCCAATCGCGAACAGAAAACGGTGCAGTTCAATGTCGCGCGCCCCATCAATTGCGGAACGCAAATTCGACACAGATTTGTCACCAAACCCGTCCAGTTTTTTTATCTCGTTACCGTGCCGTTCAATAATTGTAAATATGTCCGCGGGCGTTTCAATCCAACCGCGTGATGTAAAATTTTCCAATTGCTTTTCCCCAAGGCCGTCGATATCAAACCCGCCACGCGATACAAAGTGTTCCAATTCCCCAATCCTTTGCGCCGGACACGAAAGCGTATTCACACACCGATATGCAACCATACCATCGGCGCGAACAACATCACCACCACACACCGGACATTTCGTTGGGAAAACAAAGTCGGTTGCGTTCGGTTCGCTTTCGGCGACCCCAATAATTTGCGGAATAACATCGCCGGCGCGTTGAACGGTGACACGATCCCCGACACGCACCCCCAAGCGCGCGATTTCGTCGGCGTTATGCAATGTTGCACGCGACACAACGACACCACCGATATTTATCGGTTCCAATTCCGCCACGGGCGTCAGTGCACCGGTGCGTCCAACCTGAACCGTTATCCCGCGCAGTGTTGTCACCGCACGCGCGGCGGGGAATTTATACGCGACCTCCCACCGGGGACTGTTGGCACGGGCGCCAAGTTGTTCCTGGGTCGCCACATCATTGACCTTTATCACAAGGCCATCGATATCAAACGGGATATCGGCACGCGACAAAATTATATCGTTATACATCGCCTGAATTTCATCCATATTTTTTGCATGCCGCGCCCATTTACGCGTGGTCTTAAAACCCCACGATTCCAATTTATCAAAGTATTCGGATTGTGTATGCCATGTGCGATTTGATACCGTGCCATATGTATAACCAAACGCCGAAAGCCGCCGCATTGCCGTAATACGCGGATTTAGTTGCCGCAATGACCCCGCCGCCGCATTTCGCGGATTTGCAAAAACTTTTTCGCCCTTTTCTTCCGCCGCCGCATTCAACGTGATAAAATCATCACGCAACATATAAACCTCGCCCCGAATCTCTATTATATCTGGGAAATCGCCCGAAAGTTTTTGTGGAATATCGGGAATTGTTTTTAAATTTTCGGTTATGTCTTCGCCGGAAACCCCACTGCCCCGCGTAAGACCACGAACAAGCACACCGTTTTCATACCGCGCGGCATATGATAC
>JAFOVN010000054.1 GCA_017392345.1 Alphaproteobacteria bacterium
AACATGGAATTGTTCCGAAAACCGTGACCAAGGCGGTGTTTGATAATGTTGCGGATACAAATGAAAAGACCGATAAAAAACGTCGCTTTGTTTATACCAAAGATGGTGTGTGGGACGCGGAAAGTTTGCAGCGCGAAATAAAGAAATTGAATAAAAAAATGCGTGATGCGGCGGAAAATTTGGACTTTGAAACGGCGGCGGAAATTCGTGACGCAATTCGAAAAATGGAAGATGATTTATTGTTGTTGGAGTAAGAAATGAAAACATATATAACAAAAGATATAAATGAAACACATAACTGGGCGGCGGATTTTGCGAAAATTCTGCGTGCGCCGGTGACGGTTGCGTTGCATGGTGATTTGGGTGTTGGAAAATCGGAAATTGCGCGAACAATTATACAAACACTTTGTGGGGCGGATACGGTTGTGCCAAGTCCGACATTTACAATCGTGCAATCGTATGAAAACAAAACGGGTCGAATATCGCACTTTGATTTGTATCGTGTGTCGGACGCGTCCGAACTTGTTGAAATTGGTTTAATGCATGCGGTGCAAAATGATATTACACTAATTGAATGGCCGGATATTGCGCGTGATTTCTTGCCAAAAGATACGATTCATTTATATATAACCGAATTTGAAAATGGTCGAAAAATAGAAGTTGCCGATTAAATACTTTTTGCGGATGGCAACAGTGACATTACCGCAAGTGGAAAATCCGCAGCGCGTGCAAGGTATGAACCACTGACCAATAAATCGGCACCGGCACCCCAACAAAGTCGTGCCGTTTCGGGGTTTATTCCGCCATCAACCGATATTGTAAATCGCAGGCCATATTTTTTCCTTGTTCCCGCAAGCACCGATATTTTATTCAACACATTCATATTAAACTTTTGTCCCGCCGCGCCGGGTGCAACACCCATCACCATAATTTCATCAATGTTACGCAAAATTGTTTTAAGTAATGATACCGAAGATTCCGGATTTAATGCGATACCAACGCGTTTGCCGGCGGCGCGGACAATTTGAACCGCGCGGCGCAGGCCGACCGTGTTTGTTGAAAGTATCACCGTGTCCGCGCCGGCGTTTATTGCGTCGGTTGCCCATGCTGATGGTGCATCGGTCATTAAATGAACATGCAAATGCCCCGGCCACGCGGCGCGAATTTTGCGTAATTCTTCGATACCACCGGTTATTTTATCAACATAAAGTCCGTCCATAATATCGACATGTATTGCCGATATTCCGCCCGCGCGAAACATGGTGTATGTTTCGGGGCGTGACATATCAAAGCAAAGCGTGCTTGGCATAATCGGAACGGCGGTTTGGTGTTTTTTCTTTGGTTTCTTGCGATGGAAAATGCCAAAAATTTTGTCGGTTGTTCTTTGCCATTTTTTAAGGCGTGCAATGTATGCGCGACGATACGGACGCGCCAATTCCCATATATATTTTGCAAGTGCGCGAACATTTGTATCGGGTCCCGTTTGTGTTATTTCGATATTAAATGTTTGTGAAAGTAATTCGACGATTCCGTTTAACCTTGCGCCACCACCGGTTATGATTATTTCGTTTGGGTTGTATCTTTCGATGTATCGCGCCGAATCGTTTCTTATTTGTTCAACAATGTTATAGAAAAACGGAACAACAATTTCATTTACATCGGCGCATGAAAATGCGTATGCGGTGTCGGCCGGACTAAACCGTGCCATTTCATTTGAATAAAGGTTTGCAACATTACGTTTTATCCGTTCGGCTTCGGCAAATGGAATATCAAGTTTTGTTGATATTTCATTTGTTAAATCGTTGCCACCGATAAAGTGGCCGTCATACCACACCGGGCCACGGTCTGTCCAAATAGATGCGGTTGTGTGTTCGGCACCAAAATCGATAAACATTACATTTTTTTTCTTTTGGCGCAGCACGTTTGATGCCAAAAATTGCGGTGCATAAAATGCCGATGGTTGTATGTGCGATTGTCGCAGCAAACTTAAAATTTTTTGCATACGTTCGTTTTCAAAAAACAGTGCAGAAATTTTTGATATAAGTTTTGTGTCGCTTTGTCCGATTGGGGTAAGCAGGTTGTGTGTGTTGCCCGTATCATATCGTAATGGTATTATATGCATGGGATAAAAACCGTCGGGTCTATCGATTTGTGAAATTTGTGATTTTACATCCGATGGGGTGATTTTATGTTCACCGTTCCAAACGGTTTCTTTGGTCGATATGTTAAAAAATGAATTGCCAAAATTTCCGGTTATGTATGCCGTGTCGAAATGCGTCCCCATTTGCCGTTCAAGTTCGTCCGCCACGGATTTTAGTGCAAAAACCGTATCAAAATCATCAACCGCATAGTATGCAGATTTATCAATCATTGCGTTTCTAACGCGGTGCGCAACGCCACGGACACCGCACGTTCCGATATCAAGACACAAAAAACAAGAATCAATCATATGCATTTTTATTTTACCAAAATTCTTGCGTCATCGCGCATATCAATTACTTTTATGTCCTTGGATAATATATTGTGTTTCTTATCCAAAACAACAATGTTTCCGATTGCGGCGATTGGGTCATTTTCAGGCAACATAATTGTAATTCCACCAAGTGTCACCAAATTCCACCGCCGGCCATCAATCCATTCCAAATAATCAAGTGTTCCGATAAGATTGTTTGCCGCCTTGGTAATTTCGCCGATTTCGTTTGGAACACGGCCACGCAAAACAGCGGTGTTTGGTTGACATTTTTCGGATATTTGGGATTTATCATTATCATGGATAACAATTGTGTCACATTTTTCGGGCGTTTTTTTATCGCATTTTTCTTTGCATTCTGTTATGCATTCGCCACGGAAAACGATGCTTCCTGCACTACGGGTTTCAGACGGGGTTTCTATGCATTCACCTTTGTCGGAAAGCGGATAATAGTAAACGCCGTTTGTGATTTCTGCAACCGCCTTGTAAAAGTTCACTTTGATTGCTAGGTTTCCATTTGGCAATCGCCGGACCGCAGATTTTTCAATGTTGGGTATTTTTTGTTTGAGTTGGGTATTTATATGTTCAAGTTTTTTTGTATACGTATGTGTACCTGACTGTATTCCAATGTTGTTTTCAATAGACGATAAAAGATTGCGATTCGTTGTTTCGGCGGATATAGATATATGCCGAATCATCGCGGTTGGGCCGTATCCCATACGCGCCATAACTATGCGGGTTGCAAAATAAATGCTAAGCAAAATAGCGGCAATAAAATACAGCCAAAACCAAAGATTTCGTTTCATGGTGGATATTATAGCATATTTTAGTGAAAAGTGTTAGTGATTAGTGTTAGTGGTTAGTAGTGTCTGGAGTTCGTTTGTAATTACGCAATTATTCCAGAATTCCACCACTAACCACTAGCCACTTACACTAACCACTTTCTTTATGTGGCGCGGAGTAGATAACCGCGTTTGAACATACATTTACGATACGAACCGACCGAACGCGACGTTGTGTTTCGTGGCACCGAAAGCAGGGCGCGTTGACCAACATCCCTGTACTCATTTGATTGGAATGTGACCCAAAGACCGTCCCAATCCGGCATACGAACGGTCTGATTCGGTGAAAGCAATTTTGCGATGCGTGACCGGGGCAGGTAAGATGGCTTTGTTATGCCTAAACACGCCTTGTGGTCACGAACAAATTGTTCCATTGTGACAGATTCGTTTTCCCAATTTAGGATTGTTGCGTCATCAATGCTGCCCCCGTTGGGGGATGCACAGGCACATAAACCCAGTAATAAAATCACTTTTAATATTTTCATATTTTACATTATAATTTAATTGCGTTTTTGTGGCAATAGTTTTTATAATGTGTAAAACTATATCGGGAGAAAAGAGATGGCGACAACCGTTCAGAATTTTATAAAGTTGGCAAATTTCTATAATCAAATGGCCAAGACCATGTCTGCGATATGTGTTAGCAAGGGCGGAATTCCGATGGAAAAATATGTGGGGCGTTTCTTTGCCGCCGATGTGTTGGAATTTGTTGTGGAATATGGTGAACGTTTGCTAAAGTCAAAAAAAGATGTGGCACCAGATGTCGTATCGGTTATCGATATGTTTAAAAAACAGTTGGCGGGTGTTAAAGAGTGGGTGACCAGTTCCCAAAAACCAATATATGAAATGTCACTTGAAGAATTCGAACGGGCGATGAATATATAAAGGATGCAGTATGAAAAAATTGATATGTTTTTTGTGTCTTGGGTTCACACTTGCGGCGTGTATGGAGGTTCAAGACCCATATGATATAGAAGAGGTTGAATATAACACCACCCAGGTCATTGATAATTTGGTTATTGACGACAATTCGGTGCCGATTTTCCCGAAAAAGGCGGCGCTGACCACCGATACCGCACGCCGGTTTTCGGTTGAATTACCGCGGCGTTGCACCGTGAATTGGGATTCGCAACAGGTTGTGTCGGTTGTGCCAGATGAAAAAATCGAAATCGTTCGTTTGAATGTTGGTGACCCGTTGCCAGATTTGACGGTATCTAATTATGATTTTAGAAAGCAAGGTGTGCGCGACACGTTGGATAAATTATTGGCCGGGACGGATATTGCGGTTATTGAACAAGAACAAATTCATGAACGTATATCGGGGTCGATTGTTGGTGGAAATTTGGCAGATGCGGTAAATTTGATTACGCATCTTGGGCGGGCGTATTATTCGTATGATGAAAAACTTGGCGAATTAAAATTGTTTAATCGCGGAAAGTGGTTGATTAAAATGCCAAAGAATGAAGATATTGTTATGGCGATTTTGGATGCGATGCATGGTGCCGATGTGCGTAATGTTATCGTTGATTGGGGTGATAATACCGTGATATTCGAAGGTAATTATCAAACAGAGCGTGAGGTTGCACGTATTATTTCTGATATCGCGTCAAAGAAATATGTAATGGCGTGGGATATGGATGTGTATCGTGTTTATCCGCGGACCGATAATCCGATAATCTGGATGAATATGTTGCCGGCGTTTGGTGAAAAGAATATAAAAATGTCTGTGCCAGGTGTTGTTGGACGCGCGTTGGTTGTTGGACCAGAGGTGAATACGAAAACATTACAAGAATTTTTGGCGCAACAGGCAAATGTTGTTTTGATATCCCAGGGGCATTTTGTGGTGCCTGATGGGTGGCAATCGCGATTCGATATTGGTCAGTGTGGCAAGGAAGAAAGATTGGAAACAGACCTGATTGTTGGGGCGACCGCAAAATATGGCGATTTTGGTGGCAAAGATAAAATTGATGCAAAAATTGTCCTTCGGACCAGTAATGGCGAACTTTCATCGTTCACAATTCCGTCCAGTGTCGGTGATAACTATGTGATTGTTGGAATTCCGACACATTCGTTTGTGACAACGCCGGAAACATTGATAAGTCCGTTTGCGGAATTGGTTGTGTTTATGTCGCCACGAATTGTTTCAATTGTAAATCCGGCGGATGTTCCGGATGATGCGCCATTTGTTGGTGATGCGTTGCGCGATTGGTTAAAGGAATAAAGATATGTTTACGAAACTGGAAAGAAAAATTGCATTTAGATATTTGGCGGCGCGGCGGCGTGGGTTTGGGTCGGTTGTGTCGTGGGTGTCACTTTTGGGAATTATGTTGGGTGTTGCAACACTTATTGTTGTGATGTCGGTTATGGGCGGTTTTCATGATACATTGCTTGCGCGGATTGTTGGTATGAACGGTCATGTTGTTGTTTATCACCAAGACGGCGCGATTGCGGACTATGATTTCTTGGCCGAAAAAATGATGGAAAATAAAACGGTGGCGCGTTCGGTGTCCGCCATTGTGCCAATTGCCGAAGGCCAGGTTATGGTGACCGCAAATGGAAAAAATTCTGGTGCGATGGTGCGCGGTATTCGTATGGATGATTTGATGACCAAAACCAACAGTGGCGTGCGTATGTATGGGCGCGATTTGGCCGATATTCGCGACGG
>JAFOVN010000007.1 GCA_017392345.1 Alphaproteobacteria bacterium
GCGGTGCAAATTATGAAAACTTTTATTATCCCGGCAGTGGTCTGTTTCAACCAGGCGTGGTTGATGATTTAGTATCAAACCACAATACCCCGGAAACGGAAAAACGCATATCGGCACTTGATTGGTTCACGCTTTATGAATATGACGTAAACGGTGAACGAAAACCGGGCTATGTTTCCAAATGCGCACAACGCGTTGCCGAAATCCCAAGCTGCGCAGACAAGGTTGAATTGGTGTTCGGCGGCATGGACGCAATAATCGCCGATAGGTCACTTGACACATATGGTCAATATGTATATGGCAATCCGATAAATCATAACGATGCATACGGATATGGTTGGGCAAAATTGGATGATGGGATGACAACAATTCCATGGAATGCCCCAAATTATAAATTCAAAAATCGTCGCCTACGCCCGACCGGTGTTGCGACCGAGGTTTATAACCAGATTATCGACAACCTGATTACCCAATGCATGAACCTTGATGGTAAATTCATAGAGGCCCAGTTTGTGGATCATGGATTATATTATCTTACAAATCGTGCTTGCAATGTATTGTGGGAAGACATTGCGGAACCCATAAGGGCGGGTTACAGATACACAGGCGACACTCCTGAAGTTGTCATAGACGAAAACATGTGTCCCAAAGACTACGTAACGAATGTGGACTCAAACGCGTGGGGAATATGTTCTTGCTGGGGAAATGGTGGACGCAGAAGCAAGGATGGCACATTCAATAAATGCGTTGCTGCATTACCCGTCACGCGTATGGACGAACATCAAAACGACAACTGTCTACCAAACGATAATTTTGAAGAACATCCAACTATCAACGATTGGTGTATATCTACGGTCAACAAAAATACCAATCAAGTTTGCCCGATGGGGCCCCAAAACCCGAACTGCACAATTCCAGACGGCGTCCCCGCCGGCATTACACAATAAAAACCGGCGCGATGCGCCGGTTTTCACTAATCACTTACACTGACCACTAACACTTCCCGCTATTATTTTACTCGGTACGCCTTCGGGACGAACCCACATATTATCCGCCGCACGCAATTCGGAAATAATCTTTTCACGTGCGCCCAGGACGGTCATTTTATCGAACGCATGCGCGATATTTTTTGCCGTTGCCTTTTCGCCCAAAAATTCCGGATACACCGTGCGATTTAACAAGATATTTACCAGCGACGCCCATCGCACACGTATCAACAAATGTCCAATCCATGTTGTGACCCTGTTCATTTTATAAACCACAATCGCCGGCACATGCAACATGGCAAGTTCCGCGGACACCGTTCCACTTGCCACCACGGCGACATATGTCCGCCGATAAAGGTCATATCGCGCCGCCGCCGGTATGATTTCAGGCCGAATATTCCAATTTGCCACCACCGATTTCACATATTCCGCGGTTGTTTCGACAACCGGAATCGCAAATTTATATCCGTTCGCATTTGGAATTTTTTCAATAAATTCACGAAATACCGGCAACAAACGTTTGACTTCGCCCATGCGACTTCCGGGAACAAGTGTTATAATTTTTTCATCCGCCGCACGTGGTTTATCGACCCCAATCAACCCTTCGGCAATTGGATGTCCAACCGCAATCGTATCCAAACCATATTTGGTGAAATAGGGCACTTCGAAATCAAAAAACGCATACAGTTTATCAAATGTCCGCGCATATTTTTTCGCACGCCCCGGACGCCAGGCCCAAACCTGGGGCGCGACAACATGATGAAACCGCAGGCCATTTGCAATCATTTCACGGGCATGCGCAATTTTGCGCAATTTTTTTATCACCGAACGCGCAAAGCCCGGCGAATCAATTGTTAAAATCACATCCGGCGCATATTTAATAATCGCATCGACGGTCTGATTTATACGCCGCGAAAGTGTGCGTGCATGCGCCAAAACCTCTATAACCCCCATAACCGACAAATCAGACATTGGGAAAATGGATTTTAATCCACATGCCGTCATTTCCGCACCACCAATACCGGCAAATTCCGCGTTCCGCATTTGTCGCATTATTCGCGCCCCCAATGCATCACCCGACACTTCGCCCGCAATGATAAAGATTTTTTTATTCGGCATTTCCGGTCGTTCCAATTCCACGCTTTGAACGGTTTTCTATGAAATCAATCGCATCCATCGCGTATTTATTGTTTTTTACTTCCTTGCGCACGCGGGCCAAGCGTTCCGCAACCGTGCCACCCGTTTCACGAAACACCGCCGAATAAACGGAATGTATTGCATGCATATCTTCGTTCGTGAACCCATGCCGCATCAGTCCCACACGATTTATCGTTCGATATGTCGCCCGCGGCCCATCATATATCGCATACGGCAAAATATCATTTGGCACGCCCGACATTCCACCAATAAACGCGTTGCGCCCGATGCGCGCAAATTGCAAAACCATAACGCCACCCGATAAAATCGCAAAGTCTTCAATTTCAACATGACCGGCAACTTGGACCAGGTTAGACATAACCACACTGTTTCCAACCTTGCAATCATGCCCAACATGCGCATTCACCATAATTTGACAATCGTCACCAATAACCGTCCCATCCGACGCCGGTGTTCCCGAATGAATTGTCACATATTCACGAATTTTGCAACGCTTTCCAATACGCAACCCCGTCATCGCGGATTCATCTTGCCATTTTAAATCCTGGCTCATGACGCCAAGAACCGCGAAAGGATAAATAATTGAATCATCACCAATACTGGTTTTCCCGCCCAAGACAACATGCGACACCAATTCAACCCGATCGCCCAACACGACATCGGGACCGACAATGCAAAACGGCCCAATTTTACAGTCCGCGCCAATCTTTGCGCCCGGCTGTATAACCGCACTTGGATGTATTTCTGTCATATAATCACCCCATATTTTATATGGATAATACCGCACACACAGAAATTTTGTTATTCAGTAAATATAACGAATTATAACAAGAATCGCGCATCGGGGCGAACATCTTCGGAATTCAAAACCGCAATCCAAAACAACCCAAGTGCGCTTATCGTCGGCACATCAATCAAAATTCCAAACATTATGACCGCAAGTCCCATCATTTTGCCACGCACACTGTCCGCCACAGATTCACGATGCCAAACCGACATTGCGAACAAAACAAACGCCATAAACGCGGTCGCAATGAAAATCGGTACCGCTTCGGTAAGTAAAAATAACACCAAACACAGCGCGGTTCCAAATCGAACAAGCCATTTAAGTTTAACAAACGCACTTTTATGAATACGCCCACACGCCGGCACAATATCCGTTGCGACCGCCGCGGCAATCAGTATCCCCGTCATCATAATTCCGATTAAATGTATCGGGGTCAGGTTCCCAAGTTGCCCAAACCTAAAAAATTCCGGTTGCATCAACAGTGCGATTGTTGCCACAAACATCAATGCCGACATGCACAAAACCCCACGCAATCGCCACGCACGCGTGCGCCCAATCAAAAGCCCGGCGCAAACGGCACCAACCTGTAAAATCGGTCCCCACCAATTTAGTGTATCACTAAATCCCACCGGCACCATCAAAAGCAAGAATAGGGCGACATTTACCCACCAACGGCGACGCATACTTGCGCGCGCACTTCCATACCATATTGGCAACGGCACCGCGCGCGTTTTCGTTCCAATAAAGATGCACGAAACAAACAAAATCCCCGCCGTCACCCACGGCAAAAGCGACACCCCATCACGCAAAACATCGTAATTTCCGCCCATAAAAACAACCCAAAGCGCGACCATAATAATGCACCAAAACGCAATCCGTTCCGGATTTATGAAATCCGCAAGCCCAAGTTTTTTTCCATAAAAACGCCCAAACAAGTATACGCCTATGAACAACGGAACACACAACACCGCATTCCAAAAGAACGCCGGTGCAACAATTGCGGCGTTATTAAAAGCACTTATTGCGCTATTCACAACCATATTATCTTGAAACATAAACTTGCCTTTTGATTTGAAAAGATTATTATACATATATGACAAAAAAACAAGGTTTTTTTACCATAATGGGTGGCCGGGTCAAAATGCAATTTGGCCCGTATAACCCAACATCTGATGCGGTATGGCTTGCCGCATTTGTGGACAGGAAACCCAAAACGGTTTTGGATGTTGGCACGGGAACGGGCGCGGTTGCACTTTGCCTTATGACGCGAATTCCCGGAATTGACATGACCGCAATTGATGTATCCGATGAAATGTTGACGGCGGCACGACAAAATTTCGAATTAAATGACAAAAACGCCGATTTTATAAATGCGGATATATTGTCTTGGCGCACAAATAAAACCTTTGATTTGGTTATAACAAACCCACCATATTTCAAGGGAATGCCCGCGGCGCACAATGCGCACCATAACGCCGATTTAACCATTTGGACACGTCGGTGCATTGCACGCACCCGTCCAAACGGCACATTTACAACAATCGTCGATGCCGCCGAATGCGCAACCGTTATCGCGGAAATGTCCGCGCATTGTGGCGATATTAAAATTTTGCCGTTATTTAGCAATAAAAACATCGCCGAACGGGTTTTGCTGTCCGCCCGGGTGGGGCGCGCATCACATACGACGATTTTTTCACCCCTTTCCATGAATTGCGAGACCATTTTGCGTGACGGAAGACCCGTAAAAGACATTATATCCGGGGTCTAAATGTGATTTCTTGACTATTGCAGATTATTGCTCTATGATTTAATAGTTATGATAAATTTTATAACACGATATTTTACATCACTTTGGGCGTTCATAACCGCACCTTTCCGGGCAATATGGCGCATAATCACGCGAATTTTTCCACCGCGCGAATTTACCGTTATGGACACGCCACGCGGGAATGTTTACACTTTTCAACAGAGCAGTTTTTGGCGTTTCACTAAATTTTGCGGCAAAATAGGCCTGTTTGTATGGGCCACATGGTCAACCTATGTATTTTTATATCATCGCCCAATGCTGCAAATGCGGACGGTTCAGTTAGAAAATATGAAGCAAAAATACGCGCATCACATGATTGACCTTGGGAAATACCTTGAAAAATACAATGAACTTACCAAAAACGTCAATGTTATCGATGACAAATTGCTTAAAGATACCCAACTAACCACCGAAGAAAAAGAGGCGCTTATTAACGAACGCCTTAAAACATGGGGTGAATTGGACTTTCTTAAAACGCGTGTGACCGAAATGTTCACCGACGAAGAATACGCCCCCGAATATACCAAGGTTTCAGATTTGGCGGTTGAATATGAATTGACATTGGCGGAAAACATTGAAATTAAAAAGCGCGATATCGAATTACTTGAAAC
>JAFOVN010000008.1 GCA_017392345.1 Alphaproteobacteria bacterium
AACCAAGGTATAAAAATCGGGTTTGTGATTCGTGATCCATTGTTGCACATCATTTGTGCCAATTTTTGTGGCAACGGCATTTGTAAAATCACTATCTTTACCCAGGTCAGTTAAACATTGTGGACGCGGTGGCGTTGTTCCGGCCTTGCAAGCAAATGTGTTTAACAAAGCAACAAGCAAAAAAATGGTTCTATACATTCTCATATTGTCGTCCTTTAGACGTTTATTATTATAACTGTGTGCCCGTCTTCATCTTCATATGAATTTCCGCCCGATGGTGGGGTGTCGGCGCATCCATTTGCAATATCTTTGCCATTATCGCAAACACATTTGCCAGAATCTTCGTGAGTATTTGGAACGATTGTACAATTACAATCAGAATCCATATATGTCGGGTCAGAACATCCTATGCCGCCACCTCCGCCACCGCCACCACCGCCGGCGTTCGGATCGGTACAGGCGGTTTGTGTTTGTTCGTATTCGGGCTTATTACATTTCCATTTGGCATAGTATATTTTATCGTCGGTATCTGTTTTCGCGATTGTGTGTTGCGGTGGACACGATATATTATTGTTGTACGTCGTGGCGGTATCGTAATCCAAGCACCATCCAAGGAAAGCGCTGTTGTCACGTTGCGGAACACACGAAACCGTTGCGCCCTTGCCCGTTTCATACTTGGTCGGGGTGCATTTCGTGCCGCTGCCAAATGTCACATAGGATATATTGTGTTCGCGCAAAGGCTTACAAGCGTTGTCATTCGGGCGGCGGTTGCAATATTCTTCGAAATTTTGATTCTTTAACCGTTCAAAAAATGCCTCGTCTTCGCCAAGGAAATCTGGTTTTTTGTATGATAGTTTGTCTTTATATGGCTCATACCCCGCGGCGGTGTTGGCAATTCGGTCGGTAAATGACAAATCTGCGGTTGTTTTTGGAAAATATTCCGCGTGCACACCGGTGGTTGGCGTTGTTATTGATTGCAACCGTTCAAGTTCCGCGGTGCGGTCTGCAATTGCCTTTTGCGCCGCCGTTTGTTTTTGTGCGAACGGATTTGCAATTTCGATGTTTGTTGGTTGTGATGCCGGTTTTGGCAAATTCACCGTGGACACGTTGCCGTATTCTTTTTGAAATTTGTCGAACGCGGAATCGATATATCCACCGCAAGATGTTGCAAAATTATGTCCCGGTAATTGCGACAGTTGCACCATTATTGTTGGGCGAACATCTGATATACGTAAGTTCCGACAATAATTATGTTCGGCGCAATATGATGTGACCAAATTTTCCACCACGCGATTACAATCGCCGGTATTCAAATCCGCGCCGGTGGCATAAATTGGCTTTGGAAAGTTTTGGTTATATGGGCTGTTTTTATTCCAAAATGGATTGGACGAGTAATTCTTTACCGATTGAATTTCGCCATAGTTTGACAGTATCGCCGGTGCCGTGCCAACCGCGTACGCGTGCGTGCCGGCGCATAACGCCACGACCCACAGTGTAAACAAACAATTGGTTTTTTTCATTCTCTCGTTCGACCTATGTCATATATTATATCAAAAACGTGATTGTAATCAAAGATAAAAATCCACCGATTACAAAAAAAGGTGCGAATGGTATAAATTTCTGTTTCTTGCGATACGCCCATGTTGCCCCAAAGCCGCATGCCAGCACCAACGCAATCGCCAAACCCGTTGGTCCGCACCAAAGGCCGCCGACACTGATTAATTTTATATCGCCCATGCCGATTGGACTTTCGGCGTTCGGGTCTTTGTGGGTCAAAATTTTGTCAAAAATAAGTCCGACCACGGCCGCAAGCATATACCCAAATGCCATTCCGACCGCGCCCGATTCGATTTGAACCGGCCACGGATAAAATGTCGTGACAATTACCCCGATTATTAGCAATGGAAACAGGTATCCGTCCGGGATAATCCGCCGGCGCATATCGGTTTGCGCGATTTTATAGGTAAGCCCAAGCGCCATAAGAATTAAAACAGCAAAAAAAGACCAAAATATATATAAAAACATTATTTCCCCCTTGCGTTTCGAATCGGTTTTGTGTTAGTATATTGTATCATAAATGTTTAACTTGGGTTAG
>JAFOVN010000009.1 GCA_017392345.1 Alphaproteobacteria bacterium
AACATCAACGCAAGTCCCGAAAACAAAATCGACAATACAAAAAACCTATCCACGATTTTCGTTTCCGGCCACCCCAATTCTTCAAAATGATGGTGCAACGGCGCGCGCAGGAAAATCCGCCGTCCTGTGCCGGTTGCATGTCTTGTGATTTTGAAAAACATTGTTTGCAAAAATGACGACAGCAAAATCAACACCATCATCGCCGCCGCAATACCCATGATGACTTCGGATTTTAACAACATCGCGACCGTTCCCATAAAACCGCCAAGTGCAAGTGACCCAACATCACCCATAAATATCGCCGCCGGCCGCGCATTAAACCATAAAAACCCAAGGACCGCACCAAACACCGCCCCAAGGACCGGATACAAACCACTGGTCGCCGGCATAAATAAAACCGTGTCCATAAACCCGATACGCGTTGCACCATAAAGTGCAACAACCAACACAATCAACACCGGAATATAAAGTTTAACCAACATTCCATCCAACCCGTCCGTGATATTTGTCGCGTTCGCACCACCGCATATAACAAAATACGCGAACACATAGTAAAATATCCCAAGTGGAAAGATTATTCCAAACGGCAACGCCAACGAATTATCCGGAATATACGACGGCATAGTCAGGTTGATAAGATACGCAAGCACCACAACGCAAACACCTTCGACAATCAGCCGCAACGCGGGCGAAAGCCCATTTGATGCCTTTTTCGATTGGCTTGTCACCTTTTTATAGTCATCGATAAACCCAATAATTGAAAACATAACAAGCGACAGCAACGCAATCCACCCCGTCATACTATCGACCGGCATAAACAGAATCGCCCCAACCAATGTCGCGATTACAATCAGCATTCCGCCCATCGTCGGCGTTCCCGCCTTTTGCCGGTGCGATTCTGGGACATTTTCACTAATCGGTTGACCTTTTTTCTGCCATGCGTGCATCGCGCGAATAAACGGCCGCCCAAACAGCATCATAATAATAAACGCCGTGCCAAACGCCGCGCCAAACTGCGTCCAACCGCCAAAGAACAATCCAAACCCGTGTGATAACAAATAATCCGTAAGCATAATTTCTCCTTTTTTATGCCTATATTTTATCACAATAGTTTGAATAGTGAAATGTTATTTAGAAATTTTTTTTGGCTTTAGAAAATTCCACCGACAACCGCATCCGTTTGTTCGGCGGTTTTTGCCTTTGCGGGGTTTGGATATTGTCCGGGCTTAAATGCCTCGGTAATAATTGTTCCCGACGGGTCTTCGGCGGCGGAAACACCGGTCGCACGATTTACCCGCACAAAGTTTAATCCATCCGGCACGGCAAACGGCTGATTCTTTTCATTTGCAAGTGCCACGGTCATAAAGTCCGCAAATGCACGCGCGGCCATATGGCTGCCCGCGCCTTTGCCAAGTGGTTTCGGATTGTCATACCCCAAATACACACCCGCAATAAGGTTTTTTGTGAATCCGACAAACCAAACATCTTTGACATCGTTGGTCGTTCCGGTTTTTCCGGCAATTGTGTGTCCGGCAACGGCGGCCTGGCGTCCCGTGCCGCGTTCAACCGCGCCCTGCAAAATCGACACCAATTGATATAAACTTTGCGGGTCCGAAAGCGGTTCAGAATCGGCGACTTCGGGGTCGGGTTCCATGCCATCGACCCATTCGACAATCTCGGTTTTATTTCCGCCGATAACATTTCCATAACGATCTTCGATATAGTCCACCATTTTCGGTTGAATCCGGCGGCCACCGTTCACAAACGCGGAATACCCAAGCACCAATCTTTCAAGTGTCGTTTCGCCCGACCCCAGTGCCATCGACAGGTTCAAATTATTCATATCTTCGGGATATACACCGAATCGTTTTGCAACCTCTACGGCATTTTCAACACCAATCTTATCAACCATGCGAACACTTGGGACATTACGCGAAGTTTCCAATGCCAAACGCAACGGCACATCGCCCAGGAATTTTTTATCGTAATTTTCCGGCTTCCATTGCATATTATTTTCGCGCCACCCAACAATCGGCGTATCAGAAATCAAACCTTCGGGTGAAAAGTCGCGTTCCAACGCCGCCAAATACACGAACGGTTTTATCGTACTGCCAATCTGGCGCATCGCCTGGGTCGCGCGGTTAAACGAACTTTGCGCGAACGAACGTCCGCCCGCCATGGCAAGTATTCGCCCGGTATGCGGATTCATGACGATAATTGCGCCCTGTAATTTTTCCGTGCGCCCTTCATTATACGCGTCCAACGCCTTGTTTAGCGCGGCGGACGCGGCGCGTTGATATTCCGGAATAATTGTTGTTTTTATATATAACCCTTGATTATAAAGTGTTTCGCGCCCAAGTTGATTTAACAATTGCCGGCGCACATCTTCGGCAAAGTATTGAAAATCATCTTCCATTTGCGCGGTAAAACCACTGTTGATATTCAGCGGTTCCGCGGCGGCGGCATCGGCCTGGTCGCGGGTGATGTATCCTTCGGCGGCCATACGGCGCAATACATAGTTCCGGCGTTCTTCGGCACGCGCGCGGTCGTTCGGGGCCTTTGGTAATGACGCAAGGAAAGCGCATTCCGACAAAGTTAAATCTTTTACCGGTTTGTTAAAATACATCAGCGCCGCCGACCCAACACCATACGCGCGCGCACCCAAAAATATCTGATTCAGGTAAAGCGTCATAATATGCTTTTTCGAAAACGCCCGTTCCAGTCGCAACGCCAAAATCGCCTCTTTAATCTTGCGCGAAATCGTGCGGTCGGACGACAGAAAGAAATTTTTTGCAACCTGTTGCGTGATGGTTGACGCGCCGGTAAAAGTTGTGTTGAATCCAAGTGTGCGCATAAAATTATTTATCGATGCGCGCAAAATTCCCTGAACATCGATACCCGGATGTGTCCAGAAATTTTGATCTTCGGCGGCGACAAAGGCATTCACCAATTGCGGCGGCATATCTTCAAAGTCAATAAACACGCGGCGTTCTTCGGCATATTCAATCAGCAACGAACCGTCCGCGGCATAAAGTCGTGTCGCAACCGGCGGCGCATATGTTGCAAGTTTTCGATAGTCCGGCAAATTTCCCCCATATATTAAAAACAGCGCGGCCACCGCGGCAATTCCCGCGACCGCACACCAAAAAATCATATGCAGAAAGAAACGAAAAACTTTTTTTAATTTCATAAGTTTAATTGTAAAATAAAAAAAATTCATTTGCAAGTGCGATATGAAATTGCTACGCTAAATCCGAAAGGATTTTTAATCAGGGAGAATTCCAATGAGAAAAATAATTATTGCAATTTGCGGAATAATCTTGGCCGGCGGTGCACAAGCAAGATATTTAAGCAAACCGTTAATTGAGACACACACTGTTGCACTTAGATGGGGGGTAGGCGGAACTTATGAAACGGATTTAAATGATGTATACCCACAATTGGAAAGTCAATTAAACAGTGAAAATGGCACTTATGGAACCGATGAGGGCGCGGTTGTTTTAGTGCTGGCAAGATCTATTTACGAAAATGGTGGGCGGTTTTGTGCAACACAGGTTCAAGCTGGGAATATAAATGGTCAACGCAAAATATGGATAGATTATATCAAAGATCCAACATTTCAATGTTATACATTGTGCAAGCCTGGTTTTTTGGGCGAAACATGTTCAGAAAGATCAGCAGGAGTTATAGCTGTTAAGACCGGTGTTTTGAATTTCGGTACAATTGACGTTAAGACAACTGGTGAAGATGATAATGTTATAACAAACGAAGTTGAAGTTTTTTCTGTAAATAATCAAGAAGCAAGCAACATAAGAACGGCGGACCATGTTGTCCTTGGAATGGTTAAATTATTAGACCATGGTATTATTGCCGCACCAATAAAGATTATAGCAGAAAGAGATAAAACATTTTCTGGTGGAATTCATAGCAGAATAATTTCTGCTTCATCAAATGGTAAAACTACTTTGTTATGTGTACGTGGATACGTTTCCAGTTCCGATGGTAAGGATTGTGTATTAAAGACACAACAGGTGACAGAACAGTATTGCAAGGATTTTCAAAGTGGATATTCAGAAGAAAAACACATTAAATATGTGCCAGAAGGTTTGAACTGTATGAAATTTATATGCGCTGAGGATAATTATGGGTTTAAACAAGGTAGCAAAGATTGCATTCCTTGTGCAACAACCCGTACCCAGGGTATAAATGAAGCGGGCGAATGCAAACAATGCACTGGCGGAAAAATGTTCAAAGATGGAGATTGCAAGGATTCCGAATCACTAAGCAGGCAACATTTATTGAATGGTTTATATAGTGTTGGAAAATGTTGGATGAAATCAAGTCCATCGGAATACAAAGATTGTGTTCTTTGTAGCAAAGGTCAACATTGGAATGCGGCAATCAAAAAATGCGAAAATAAAAATCAATCAGTAAAGTAATTTTTCACGCCTACAAAAATTCCCGTCATGCCGCGGTAACGCGGTATCTCGTCGGGGTTGCAGAGTGCAAGTTCTTCTCCTTTGGAGGAGTACGGCGTGGAACGCCGGGAGGTGGTCAGAGTGTTCGTTGTTATTCTGTATTCTCTAACCACCCCGGCCTGCGGCCACCCCTCCAATGGAGTGGAACTTGATTCACAAAACGGGCGCGGTTGCAACCATCACTAACCACTATCCACTTGCACTAACACTGTCCTACAATTTACCACTTGATTTTTATCAAATATATTATATAATCTGCGTACTGTGAACTCGTTGCGGGCATAGTACAAGGGCTAGTACGCAAGCCTTCCAAGCTTGATATGCGGGTTCGAGTCCCGCTGCCCGCACCACCAATTTTCACCGATGCGATAGCGAGGATTGAAAATTGAGTGCCTCGGCGTAGCGAAGCGAAGACGGGCTGTCTTTGTTTGTTGCGCGCAGGCGGATAAAAAGTTCTGGGCGTGCGCCGGAGTTGGAGAGCCGGGGCAGACTGTAAATCTGTTGGCTTAAGCCTGAGGTGGTTCGAATCCACCCACTCCCACCAAAAGATACACCGCACCTTTAAAGTGCGGTTTTTCTTTGGATTTCTAATAATTTTAATGGTTCGAAAAAGTCATATCTAGAAAACACTAATTTTTACTAATCTTCGAATAATCAAGATTTACAAGTGTTTGCTCTGTTCGAATCCACCGAGGCGGTTTTGTATTAAAAATTCAACTGTAGTTGCCGTTCATTTTTTGATTTGTTATTAATTTTATTACCATAACACCAACTATATCCACCAGTTTGCTCAGATTGAATACGCCGTTGCCCCTGCCCGCACAAAACACCGCATCGCAAGTGAAAACCCGGTTAAGACTGAGATTACAAAAGAACTGATTGAA
>JAFOVN010000010.1 GCA_017392345.1 Alphaproteobacteria bacterium
GATGACAAATTGCTTAAAGATACCCAACTAACCACCGAAGAAAAAGAGGCGCTTATCAACGAACGCCTTAAAACTTGGGGGGAATTGGACTTTCTTAAAACGCGTGTGACCGAAATGTTCACCGATGAAGAATACGCCCCCGAATATACCAAGGTTTCGGATTTGGCGGTTGAATACGAATTGACATTGGCGGAAAACATTGAAATTAAAAAGCGCGATATCGAATTACTTGAAACCGTGGCCAAGGTTATTGATGCCGACAATAAAATCGTTGATGCGGTTTCCAAACTTGCCGGTGACAAGGTTGCAGAATTACGCGATGAATTGCACCACATAAACGGAACACTTGCGACATTGGGCCTGTCGGAGGCAACACTTGTTAAAAATGCGAATCGCTTTTCCAATCAATTTGTTGGTGCGGTATTCAATCCGCTTGAAATCGACAAAGAATTGGACGAAAAATATCAAAAATTGGCGGATAACATAACACTTTGGAACGGCCTTAGCAAATTAAAGAAAACATTACCACTTGGCGCACCGATTAAGGATGTTCGCGTCACATCAAAGTACGGCCGGCGTAAGGATCCATTTACCGGCGAACAAAAACAACACAAAGGTATCGATTTCGCCGGAAAAATTGGCACCGAACTTATGGCGGTGGCGCCGGGCCGCGTAATATCGGCGGGCGAACGCGTTGGATACGGCACAACGGTTGAAATCGACCACGGACTTGGGTTCACAACATTGTACGCACACCTGTCAAAAATTGCGGTATCGCGTGGCGATTGGGTGCGTCCGGGAACAATTGTTGGACTTGGGGGCTCTTCGGGGCGGTCAACGGGTCCACACTTGCACTATGAAATACGGTACAAGGGAAATCCATTTGACCCCGAAAAATTTGTAAAGGAATAAAAATGTTGGCATTTACAAACGCAGATGAAAAAACTTCACCGACCATAATTGGCGCGGGATGCAAACTGACCGGCGATATCAAAACCGACCACAGCGTCCAAATCCACGGCCATATTGTTGGCGATGTTACGGCGGATACAATTGTTATCGGTCGTGGCGGCGTGGTCGAAGGAAAAATTCAGGCAACAAACCTGTTTTTGCATGGAACGCTAAACGGTCCGGCGACGGTTGATATTGCAAATGTGTTTAGTCATGCACAAATGATTGGCACATTGTCGTATCGAACATTAAATATAACCGCCAATACGGGACTTGAATGCAAATTGGCAAAGCGCAAGGATAAATAAAGATGAATAAAAATATCGACAAGGTATTTATTGCCGCCGACCACCGCGGGGTGGGGTTAAAACTTTATTTAATCGAAATGCTAAGTGCACTGGGGTATAACATGGTAAATCTTGGCACGGACGATTTAGATACACCGGTGGATTTTCCGGATGTTGCAAAAACACTTGCCGATGCAATGTTGGATACGCCTAATGCACGCGGGATTTTGATATGTGGCACGGGTGCGGGCGTTCAAATTGCGGCGAATCGCTATCGTCATATCCGTGCATCGCGTTGCGATAGACCGGACCAGGCACGCGACGATAGGTTCCACGATGATATAAATGTTTTGGCACTTGGTGCGGACGATATTGATATTGAAATGGCGTTTCTATGCGCCCAGGCATTTTTGGAAAGCCCTTTCAACGATTGCGAAAAACGCCGCCGCAGAATAGAGAAAATATCATAGTGTAAACGGTTAGTGAGAAATAACAAAAAACCGCCCGTTTGGGCGGTTTCACTAACCACTAGCCACTAACACCAAGCCGGGGCAAAGCCTTGGCGCAGTCGCGCCGTAGCCTTGGCGAAGGCGGATAATCACTTCTTCACCACAAAATTCACCAATTTCCGTGGTACAACAATGGTTTTGATTATTTCCGCACCATTCAGTTTTGTGGCAACCGTATCAC
>JAFOVN010000011.1 GCA_017392345.1 Alphaproteobacteria bacterium
AAGTGGTTCGCCCGATGTGTTGCGCCGCATGAATCGCCCATACAGTTTGGACGCGTACATGGACATCATAAACAAACTGCGCGCCGCACGTGCGGACATACAAATTTCAAGTGATTTTATCGTTGGTTTCCCCGGCGAAACAGATTCTGATTTCGAACAAACATTGGAAATCGCGCGTCGCGTCCGCTATATAAATTCTTACTCATTCAAATATTCGCCCCGCCCGCATACGGCGGCGGCATTGATGCCCGACCAAATCGGTGAAAAAGTAAAACGCGAACGACTTGCGATACTTGACGGCGTGCTAAACGAAATTCAACGCGAATTCAATGAAACATGTGTCGGGAAAAAACTAACCTGCCTTTACGAAGGCGCGGATAAAACCGGACGCCACCTGCTCTATCGTACGCCGTATATGCAACAGTGTATCGTTGCGCGCGCGAATAACCCGAAACAAATGGCGAACATCGAAATCACCGCGGCGAACCGCGCATCATTGCGTGGAAAAATTGTTGATTAAAATGCAAACTTTGCATCGAGTGATATTCGATACGACAAACCCAAATCATCGTTCAAAATTCCAAACTGTAACCGCCCACCAACACCATCAACAACCGACATTATATCGGTATAAATCGAACCATAAATATCACCGTTTGTTTGACCAACCGCACTTAGCCCGAACGCATATTTGTTTCCATCAACAATCGTTTCTTTATCGATATTCACGCCAAACCGCATATTCACATCCGTATCCGAAAATCCCGCAACCCCGACATAGTCAAACCGCGCACCAATAAACGGCGTTAAATCAAATTCATCAAGCACCCGAAACACGATTCCCCCGTCGGCAACGCCCGCCCCGGAAATTCCATTTGGATTTTGTTTGCCACGCACGCCATCAAAAATTTCTATGTCTTTAAATTGCGCCGAAGACAACGTTCCAACCGCCCGCGCATAAAAATCAGAATCTTTATACAACGCGCCAAAATTCGCACCATATACCATCGCATTAAAATCATCCAGTTCACCATCATAATTCATCCGGCCCGCATAGCCCCCAAACTTTGCAACCAAATTCTTGGCAACGCACCCGGCAACACCCGCGCCACCACCAAGGACGGAAAAATCACCGGAATAAATATAGAACGGTTCCGCCACAACCCCGAACGCCAAATCATGTATGTGGTCACCAAAAATAAATGTATTAAACGACCGCACCGGGTCCAACAACCGTATCGGATTTGTCCGCATTGAATTCGACAACACATCGCGCAACCCCGCCCGACTGCGTGCGGCATCTAATGCACCAATCAATTTATCATCCGGATTTTCATCGCGTAATTCGTCCAACCAATCACCAAGATCGTTTTCGAAAACCTTTTTATAATTTGTTTGTCGTTTAAGCACAACATATAAACTATCACCATATGGCCGTGCAACCGGATCAAACATAGAATCAACACCTTCAAACGTTGCTCCTGCAAAATTTGCAAAATCTTCTATTCCGGTCAAGAACGGTTGCGATACGTCCCAATTTTCGGTAACACCGTAAACAATAATACTTGCCGAATTCACAGTATTTACGGATTCCGGACTTTCCCAAGGTAACAACACAATATTAGAGTTAAAACACATATTTGGATGCTCTCCAATAGCGTTAACATCAACAACGACATTTAGCCCCGTTAAAACAATTTGTCCGGCATTACCCGCAACCGCAATTACATCAGCCAAACTTATTTCGGTGGCATTATTTACAACAACAACGCTATGCCCCGACAAACCGGCAATTGGATTTATATCCCCATTTCCGGTAATAACCTGATTTACACCCACACAAGATGAACTATTGTTGCACAGCAAACTCATCGTTCCATAATTTTGAATTATAACCTGCGCCCCACCGCTAACAGTCATATTCCCCGTAACCGTGCCAAAATTAAAAATTGATAAAAAACTTTCCGAATCAATATCGTATGTCTCACCCGCCTGTACAGATAAGACCCCATCCTGTATCGTGACCCCCCACGCATCTATTGCGACAAAACATAACGCAAAATTACAAAGGAATTTTATCACTTTTTTCATGCCCACAATTTTACCATATGGGACAAAATTCTTAAAGTAAAAAATTTCACCAAACCAAAATTAAATCCGGCCATCGTGTCGAACCCCAATGGGGTTCTCGTCCTCACATTAAATTGTCCGCCTTCGCCGGTGCTTAATTTCGAATGGTAAATTTTTAGTATTTAATAAATTATTTTCAATAAACGCATGGCTACGGCGCGACACTAAAAACTTTTAAGCCCGTGCTTCATTGCACGGGCTAACAAATTTTTGTGGTGGGCGCATGGGGACTCGAACCCCAGACCCACTGATTAAGAGTCAGTTGCTCTACCAACTGAGCTATGCACCCATGGGTCAAAAACCTTTTATGACCCGCAAATTATATACTGTTTTTACAAAAATGCAAGTTTTTATCGCACGCCCCAAAATCCCCCAAAGGTATCCATACCTATGCAAAGTGGCGCAGGCCCATGTTATCATTATAAATGTCAACGGGTGCATAACGCGCCCATAAAAACAAAAAGGAGAAAAAATGAAAAAAGTTGCTATCCCTGTTTTGGCCGCGGTCATTGCATGTCCTGCTATGGCGGGTCAATATCACCACGAATCGTTCTGGGATTCGTTGGACCCGTATATCGCGTTGCGTGTTGGTGCGGGTTATACTAACCTGAACTATCGGTTTGACGGATACAAAGAATCACTTAGTGACCAAGAAATGCACGCCCGTGCCGCACTTGGTTTGTCTATGTGGTGCCACAGGGCGCGAACCGAAATCGAATGGTCAATGCTAACTAAATTAAAAGATGACAACACCTTTGGCGCATCCCAGGTAAATGTTGACACAAAATTAAACACATTGTTGATGAACGCATATATGGACTTTGGCGACTATGAAATTATACGTCCGTTCATCGGGCTTGGTGCCGGTGTCGCGTTCGTTGAACAGACGCGCGATGTCGCGGGTGTTGGTTCAAACAAAAACGACCCGACAAAGTTTTCCGCGATGGGCGCACTGGGTGTGACATTTGATTGGCGCATATTTGCGGTTGACCTTGCGTTCCGCTATACCTACGCAGATGTCAATTCCGGCATTCATAATTTTGCCGGCGATATTGGCATGCGCTATATGTTCTAATTCGTTTGTTCATAATGCATCGATATTCCCCGCACCCGCGGGGAATTTTTCCATAGGGAATCATACCTGACGAAAAATGAAACAAAATAGAATATAATTTTTTCGTCACAACCAAAGGGGGTAAAAAATGACAAACATCTTGAAAAAAGTATCAACCGTCACATTAACAATTGCGGCGACCGCATTACTTGCGGCATGTTCCACAACTTGCGGTGGCCATCACCAAATGGACGGCGCAAAGAAACACCATCGCGAATATGGCACCCACCAACCGGTCATGGTATACGAAGCCGAAGCCGTCGAAGTTGTCGAAATGCAACCGATGGCGCATCACGGTATGAAAGGCGCAAATGTACACACGCAACGGCAACGGTGGCACATCGCCAATGGGACACATCAAATTCAAACAGGGTGACGATTGCGTAAAAATGATGGTGGATTTAACCGACCTGCGCCCGGGCAAAGATTACAAAATGAAAATTTATCAATGTGGCGATTGCGGCGACTTTAATTGTTGTGAATCAAAATGTATGGATTTGAATTTGCCAACATTGTCTGTGGACGAACCAGGCCGTTTCACCAAGACCTATAAAATCCGCGACCTTGATTGTTCTGATTTGAAAAATGCCAAGGTTGTTTTGACACGCGACGGCGGGTACCAGGCATCTTGGGGCCAGGTTCAACCGATAACGAAATAACATAAAACAAAAAACATAATCCGCCGACAAAATCGGCGGTTTTATTTTTTCATTAATGTTTTGCTTCAATCTGCTCTAACCACTGACGATATATTTCTCGTTGTTCCATCGGAAGAAAATCTGGGTTAGGTTTAATCCCTTTGTTCTGATAGTTAAAATCCCACTGTATGGTCGGATTACGTTCTTTCATTTTTTCTTGCGGTTTGAACACATTCGCCATCTTAGCCAATTTGGTCGACACATCACTAACAAAATCTTCCGAGGTTGTATGAACGGACAATCTCAAAGTATCTTCTAACGCACGACTACTACCATCTCCTTTATCAAAATGCGCCAATTTTTTCATAATCAATCCTTGTGCAGCAAGCTGGTTTTTCCAATCTAAACTATCATACGCAATTACCACATATGCCTCGTTTGGGCATAATTTGCTACACCCTGAATCAATTGTTCTTATATTTTTATCAAATAACTCTTCACACACCCTAAGGCACGGTTCATCTATGATGTCTTTCAATTCTTCTTTTTTAAGAATCCGTGCACCCGTGGAACCATAATTTTTCGGTTCTACGTCCTTTATTCTTTTTTTAGATTTATCAAAAATAATTTTTTTATGTCCAAAATACATATTTTACCTTTTATTTTTTCAAATAATTTATCGGGTTGTGCGCCTTGGTTCCGTTGCGAATTTCAAAGTGCAATTGTGGAACCGAAACTTTACCCGTCTGACCAACGGTTCCAATTTTTTGCCCAACGCTAACACGCGCGCCACGTCGCACCGACATAGAATTCAAATGCGCATAAACCGTCATCCACCCGTCACTATGTTGAATGATAATAAGGTTGCCCATACCGCGCACTTCGTTCCCCGCATACGCAACAACGCCATTTTCCGCCGCGGAAACCGTCGAATCAAACGCCGCCGATATGTTGATTCCGTCGTTATACAGCCCCCCATCTTTCGCGCCAAAATTCGACAAGATTTTTCCACGCACCGGCCAAGAAAACTTACTTGATGACCGCGCCGCAATTTTTGGTGTTTCCGTTTTTGCGGGCGCAACTTTTTTCGTTTCAACTTTTTTCTCTGTTGTTTTTTTATCGAGTTTCTTTTTCGTTTCGGCTACTTTTTTCTGATTCGTTTTTTCCGTTGTTTTTTGCGCGGGCTTTGTTTGCGTCTTTGATTCAGATTTTGTTTGTGTCTTTGTCTGCGACTTTGTTTCTTTTTTCACATTTGTTTTCGCCTGCTCTTTCGGTTTGGTTTCTGTTTTCGGTTGCACTTTTACTGGTTCAACTTTCGGCGTCACATCTTTTTTCACCGGCACGCGTTCCGCCAAATCCGGCACACGCAAACTGTCACCCACGCGCAACGCAAACGGCGCGGACAAATTATTCATCACCGCCAAATCATTGACCGGCACCGCATAGCGCCGCGAAAGCGAATACAAAGTATCGCCCTTTTCAACCTTTATCGTCTTCACCGGCACACGCACATCAACTTTTTCTTTCGGCGATTCTTTTGGGGTTTCTTTTGGCATGTCTTTCGGTTTTTCTTTCACAACCGGTTCCGCTTTTGGTTCAACCTTTGGTTCCGCTTTCGGTTTTATAGCGGGTTTATTTTCAACAACCGGTTTTGGTTTTTCAATCGGCTTTTCAATTTTCAAAACATCGCCAATTCGAATCGTATATGGCGCGGCAATGTTATTTATCTTTGCAATTTCATCAACCGTCATGTTATTCGCGCGCGCAATCGCATACAGTGTATCGCCACGTTTCACCACAACGGTTCCCGCCACCGCACGCGCAGGCACAACAATTTCATCCGGTTCGTAATCGGGAATTTCCAACACATCCGATTCGGTTTCAACCGATGCAATTTCTTCTTGTTCAACCTCAACTTCTTCGACCGGCGCGGGCGTTTCCGATTCAGCAATTGATTCCGGTTCTTGCGGCGCGTCTTCCGCATCTTCGATTTGTTCCGGCAACACATAATCATCCACCGTGGAATAGTTTATATATTCATCAACCGCCCCCGTCCCATATAAATCAGGCGACGCATACACACCATAATCCGAAACCGCCGAATTATAAATTTCCGGTTCCGTCTTTGGGTCGGCAAGTAATGTTGGATATCGCGATGAAATAAATTCCCCAACCGTATCAGGCAACGCAACAATTTTAGGTTGCAAATCACACGACGCAACCAACGCGCCAAAAGCCCAGACCGCGATAACCCGGATAAATCTTTTCATACAGTAATTATATCACAAAAAATGCATAAAATAAATTAGATACGTTTCAATAAAAAAATCTACTTTTTCATAAACAAAATGCTCAATTCAAATAATGCCAACATTGGCACGGCAAGTAAAATCTGTGACACTATGTCGGGTGGCGTTAAAACCGCCGCCGCAATTACGATAAAAATTATCGCGTATCGCCGCATCGCGACAACACGGGCGCGTGGCAACACACCGGCGCGATTCAATAGCACCAAAACCAATGGCAATTGAAACGCGATTCCAAAAACCTTTAACAAACCAATCGCAAAACCGATATAGTCGCGCACCGCGGGCATTATCACCGCCGGCACCGGTGCCGATTCGTTTAGTTCTATAAAAAACCTGAACACAAACGGGAACAGCAAATAAAACGCAAACGCAACGCCCGCAACAAACAACAGTGGCGAAAACACAAAAATCGAAACCACGAATTTTTTTTCATTTTTATGCAATCCCGGCGCAACATACCGCCATACCTGATACAATGCGAACGGTGTTGTCACCATAATCGCAACCAAAAAAGCGATAGACAACTGAATCATCAAACCATCGGTTATTCCCGTATAGAGCAATTGCGCATCGCGCCACACACCCAACAACGGCGCGGTCAAAAAACCTTGCACAAACGGCGCAACAAACCAACCACCAACAAACGCCGCCACGAAAAACGCAACCACCCACAAAATGCGGCGGCGCAGTTCGACGAAATGTTGCATGATTGTCATCTTTTTCATTTTTTCGTCTTTCGTTTTTTACGACGCACCGAAATAGTATCCAACATATCGCGCGTTGTTGTATTCACAATATCGGTTATCGGTTGTTCAAGTTCAATTTGTTCTTTGATTTTTTCGGACGCGTCCGTTATTTTCCACAATATACCACGAATAAATTTCACCGCCCGCGCGAGTGCCCGCGCAACATCAGGCCAATACCGTGCCGGTATCACCAAAACGGCAACCAACAAAATAACGATAAATTCCGCCCAACTTATTCCAAACATTTTTAATCGTAAAAATCGTCGCCACCACTTGTGCTGACCGTTTTGTGGCGTTGAATTTGAAAATAGTTTTTACCAAAATCGGTTTTAGTTTTCAAATTATTGAATACGACATCCGTTTTGTTCCCAACCGCATCAACAATCGTCCAAGAATTGATTGCAACCGGTTTTTTATCAAACACAATTGTCATATTTCCCAAACCTTCTTGGCCACGCAGGTTCATCTTTAACGCAAAAGTGCGCGCACCTTCGGTCGTATCAACGACATTGATGTCGGCGTTTTGCAAATCGATTTTTTTGCGCACCAAAATTCCGGCCGGCGTACTGGTCAGTGGCACAGTCGTAATCTGGTCCAACGATTCGTCATAGAAATACAAATCCGAACCGTCCGCCATCAATTGAACCGGCAAATTTTTATAATCCAATCTAACACGCCCCGGCCGCAACAGTGAAAAAGTTCCCGGCTCTTGTTTTCCATTATTCGTCTGAACAAAATCGCCGGTTATGCCGGTAATCGCATTCAGATATTTTTCCGCACGCGCAACCACAGCCGAATCAACCGCCGCGAAAACATTCAACGGCAACAAAGCAAAAAACATAAACAAAAATTTTTTTAACATTTTTTTCTTACCTCCTTTCCGAACAAATCTAAAACTTTCTTTTTAACATTTTCCAAACTGTCGTGCATGACCGCACCCGCGGCAAATTCATGCCCGCCACCGCCAAGTGCAACCGCAATCGTATTCACCGGTCGGCCGCGTCCACGCAACGAAACCCCAATTTGGTCCGGTTTTTGTTCCTTTAACAGCACGATGTATTCCACCCCGTGCATTTGCCCAAGCAAATTCAAAACCGTTTCCCCACGACCATCGATATTTTTGTATTGATGATTATCAATTATCGCAAGTGCCAAACGATTTTTGAAATAAAATTCCGTTGCACCCACAGATGCGGCTTCGGTCACAATTGTTTTTCGCGGTTTGTTATTAAGACCACTAATTGTGCGTTGAATATCAACACCCGCATCCACCAAATCCGCCGCAATTCGCAACACATTTCCGTTTTTCACATACTTAAAGCAACCCGTGTCCGTAATAATCGCTGTCATCAACAAACGCCATACAACAAAGTCCGCCTGCCAATCTGCGCGTTTCATCAATTCATAAACAATTTCCGCCGTTGCCGCCGCCGTATCATCATCAATGCACAGC
>JAFOVN010000012.1 GCA_017392345.1 Alphaproteobacteria bacterium
CGGCCGTGGACAATTATAACATCGAACCGTGCATCGCCCATCCATCGCCGTTGCAGTAAATATGTTTCCGCCGCCAATCGCAACCGCCTTTGTTGCGCGGGCGTAATCGCACCCCACGCGGTCATTACATCTTTGCGTTTTTTTACTTCAACAAAAATAATCAACTTTCCACGTTTCGCGATTATATCAATTTCTGCGCGCCCAGTGTTTCGCCCGGTTGTATAACGTCGATGCAAAATCCTAAACCCGTGCAGAATTAAAAACACGCACGCAAAAAATTCTGAAAAAATTCCAGTTTTATAAGAATCCATATCTTAAAACGCATACGGTTTCGCGGCAAAGTTATCTTGGGAATGTTGCGCGTTAAGGGCACCGTCTTCCGTATGTTTGCCGCAATCAATCAATTCCAATTCGCCCGAATACGCCGTCATCATCGGGTCAAAAGAATTATCTGAACTTGCCCAACGCGAATTACCGGCATTTGGTGCACCGTATTTATCAACAACATTTTGCCACCAATACATTGTTTTCTTGTCGCGTTGATTTTCGAATTTTTCCGCGTCGCCCTCTATTTCATCTGTGTCATTTCGATATACGATTTTCCACACGACATTATCGGTTGCGTTGCTTGTGAAAAACACATCAATCGTTTCGCCCGTAACATCCCGCACCAGGTGCAATTCCGACGCATACAAAACCCCACGATTCCGCGCAAGTGAATTTATACATTTTTCCAACGCCGCCGGCGCATAGATTTTCTGTTGCCGGCATTCATAATCAAGATTATATTTCCAATCCGGGTGTATCGAATACACAACACTATTTTTCGGCCGTTCGGTATAAAGCCCATCGACGGCGGCGATAAATTTAACCTCGTCAAAATCCATGCCCAACATTATCCCCGCAATATCAAAGTCCGCCACCGGCAACACCGTCGCACCGGCATTCAGTGACATCGTATCCAAACTGCATTCCATATCACCCGTATCCGGCGTTTCGATATAGTAATCATCAAAATTGATATTTTCATCGGCCAATACATCATCAAATTCATCCGCGCGCGCGCAGATTAAAAGCAAACATACAAAAATTCCAACAATAATTTTTTTCAACTTTATTTCTCTTCGACCAAGACCCGTTGCACATTGAACACAAACACCAATGCCGGATCAATACCATCTTTTAATGCACCGTGAACATCGCCTTCGCGGACATTGCCGATACTGCTTACCCAATCATCATCACCCAAATCAAGATACATTGTCCCGCGCGTTATCTTTGGACTTTCCGACATGTCATTTGGTTTATACCATGTTTTAAGTTCATAATCAACCCGCCAATAATTACTTGACGCCGGGCGATAGATTTCATTAAACACCGTCACCGTCCGCCGCGCACCATTTGCAACCAAACCTTCTATTTCCGGCAATTCATTTTGCCGCCAATAATCAAACGCCGCCGTCCCCGACATCCGCGCCAGTGTTGACCGCCGTGTTGTCCGTCGCGCAATGTTTTCTTCGTCCGGCACGGCATAAAAGTATTCCGTCACATATTTTTGAACAAGCCAATCGCGCAACTTGCGTTTTCCAACCTCGGCCCAGGAATGTGGCATGCCGGGCAAATCGTTAGATTGAATACTGGTGCGTAAAAAACGCGGTTCAACGGCGAACCGTTCGGATGTGTCATAAATCGACGCGGCAATATAAATCGCACCAAAGACCATAATCATGGTCGCAAATCCGAACAAAAATCCAAAAAGTTTCTTCATTACTGTTCCCTGAACGCGTTAAATTCCGTCACATAAAACCCAAGTGTTTGCGGATACCGTTCCACATCACGCGCAATTTTTACATACGCAATCACATCAAAATCGCCGTTCAAATTCGACCGCACCGACGTCCGCACGACCCAGGTTCCACCATCTTTGGTTGTTTCGCCACTGGGCATAACACTAATTTTTTTCGTATCAACATACCAACGTTGCCCCATAGATTCATACGACCGATACATCGGCAAAACTTTTTCGACAAAGGAACGAAACATATTGTCGCCCGCCATACAATAAAGGTCGCAACCGGCATCCGATTCAAAAGTGTTGCTTATGCGGTCGGCGCAATCGGCACCCCGATTACACGTCGCCCAATTTTTTGCATTCAATGTCGGGTTATCGGAAATAGTGAACCATTTTTTCGTAAAAATTCCGGCCAATGCACGCTGGGCTGAATCATAATACGGCACAACGATATTCGGCCGAACCTGGCCCACCAATTGCCAATTTCCGCGCATACCATCAACATAAATCACATACGGACTAACAGTGCGACTGTTTTGCAACCACGGTATCGCGACACAGCATGCGATGGTCAAAAAGAACGCAACCATCACCCACACACCAAACGTGCGGGAAATCGCAATCCGTTTCCCTGCGGGAAATGCGGGCGTATCAAAATCTTCTGGGTAATCCAAAATTCCCCCCTACGCGGTGCCACGCCCACTATGCGCGATAGACCATGATGCATGCGCACGGACTAAGTTTCAATTCGTTTGTGTCATAACCGATTCCAACCGGTTCGCGGTCATAAATCTGGCCACAGCCGGCAAGCGTCAACCCAACAAACATGGCAAGTATAAACTTTTTCATCACTTTCCCCCTTTGCTTTTTTTGATTATAAAAAAATCTTCCGCCCCCGGTCAAGTGCAATATGGAGAGAAAATACAGATTTTATACGTAAACTACTATCTACGATAATCAAAAGACTTTGCAACGGTAATTACGCCCTTTATATCATTTATATAATCCCAATGCTCTTTCAACACATCTGGTGCAATCGCCTTATAAAACTCTTCCTTTTCCGCTTCCAGTTTCTTTTCTGATTTGTCGTCAAATACCCAACCAAAATCTCTTATCAACTGGGCCATCGCCAGACGACAAATTTCCGGATATTTCCGTTGCACAGAACGTTTCACAAATTTTAATGTCATTGGGTCGCCGGTCACCGCCATTTTGCACAGGTATGGGTTTTCCATTTGAACAGATTCCGGAACTTTTTCAATTTGTCTTGGGTATTCCGCAATTGGGACTTCACAAACATCTGGATGTTCCTTTTTTACTTTATTCGGAACTTTATCCAAATTATTCTCATAACATCCAAGACTAAACTTACATATTTCATAGGTTCTGAAACGTGGCGGAATGTTATACAGCGATATATGTACCCCGTTTGCAAATGCGGCTTCATAGTCCTGAACGGTTATATACCCTCTCGGTGCGCTATCGGCATATACAGGGGCAATTTTGAACAAGGTGCGCCATTTTTCGGGTGTTTGTAATTTCTTTGGCAATTGCGGCAATATCCTTGGACACTTTTGAAACAATTGTTCGTATAAATCCGGGTACTTGGCAAAAACATCCTGTGGAATTTTCTCGTACACCATTGCACCCCATTTTTCAATCGCCGTCGTATATATTTCGGGGTGGTCAATCAAAACCTCTTTTTTAACATCTTCTAACAGTTCAAGATGTTCGCACACCAGTTTTTTTATCAGCTCTACATTTTCTTTTTGTAAATCCGCACATAAGTATTTTAGGTTTAATGCGGGTGTAGGTTCATGCGCCCACGATACCCCATACCAACGCATCTCAAAAGGATCAACCGTCAATTTGGCGACACATGTTTCCTTTATCAACATTTGTGCGGATGGTTTAACACCACCAAGGGAAATTTTACCGTTTTTTAATGCCTTTTCAACCAAATCGATTACTAACTGTTGCTCTTCTGCGGATAAAGATGCTAATATTTCGGGGTGTTGTATCGCCCTATCTCGTATAATATCGTGTAATCCCTTTTGTTCCGATGCCAATAAATATGTCCAAATGGCATTATTCTGTTCGACCACACCGCGTATAACATCATTAGTATGTTTTTTACGAAAATCATTTGGTAATTTTTTAATATGTTCGGGTTGTTTCAATAAAACGGTTTTGACTTTGTCTGGGTTTGCCATTATCCATTTTTTGGACACGTTGTCCAGTGTATATTCGCCATCAAAAATATTTGGGAATTTTTCGAATACGGATTTGTTTAACGCGTCAAAAATCACTTTCTTTCGATTTTCTTTTCCAAAATCGACATCATCGGTCATGATTTTATCGCACTTGTTTATCGCGGTTTCACAGACCCGTTGATCCGCCAGTTGAACCGCAACCGGCACAAATTGCAATGTCCGCCAATCATATTTTGCTGATGCAATGCAAACATCAACCGTCCGGAATTTTTCCGGCACATATTTTATCACAGGGTCAAAATATTTATATTCATCATCATAATAAGTGGTTCCGTCTGGATCACTCATAGACTCGACAGAGCGAACATATTTTTTCTTTGGATTGGCACTAACGGCGATTTTACATAAATTTTCATCCATAAATTTTGAATATTTTTTAGAAAACCACTTAAAGAATTCACAATCCCCGGCGGCCTTTTTCACCGCCACACAACACAGTTCATAATTTAATTCTTCCGCGGGTATTTTACCTATGTTATATGGGTCGCGTTGAATACTTGCACTGTGTTTTTTTGAAACATAATCACCGTATGATGTCGACATAACGTGTCCTTTTGTTATTTGGCGACATTCTCTGCTCCACCGGGATTTATACTATTTTTTTCCCGTAAAGTCAAATTATTTCGTAATTAAAACTGTGTTTCAAACGAAAGCAAGAAACGGCGTTCGCGGTCGTGTGGACCGGTTTTAAGTGGCCAACCCCAACTGAAATTCATCGGCCCCATTGGCGTGTTCCAATAAATACCAAACCCCGCGGATGTGCGCAGCCCACTTTCGATATAGTTCGGTTGCCCAAGATAAGTATCTTCGCGCGCGGGCGGTTTGCCAAGTATACCGTAATCCATAAACACAAAACCCTTTATCTGATATTCGTCCGGAATAAATATCGGGAAATTTAGTTGCGTTGAACCGTTCGCCTTCCACATACCGCCCAATGAATATGACGGGTATGCCCAATTACGACTGCCCACGCCGGCAACATCAAACCCGCGCAATGATTCACCACCCAAAAAGTACCGATACACACGCGGCACATAATCGCCACCAATCGTTTGAATATAACCAAATTCTAACGAAGAACGCAATTGCCACCGGTCGTCCCAAAAATTCACCATTCCAATCACGTCGGCATTATACCGGAAAAATTCTTCCGTTCCGCCAAACCCGGTATACGCAACGCCGATATTTCCAACAACACCGGTGTGGGTGTTTTGTTCAAAATTCGTATTCAAATTATGATACTTAAAATATGTCCCAAGGGTATACAGCGTCGCATCGCGCCACCCGCCTTCTTGCAAGTCATAGTTTTGATCAAATGCCGCGGAAAGGCGTAAAATCTGGGTCCAATGGTCGGTCAGTTGCCACCCAAGCCGCCCTGCAATGGTAAGTGAATCGCGGTCATATCCAAAACCACCAAGTTTTTTATAGTTATACATTGTATACGACACATCAAATCCGGCCGATAGCGCACGCCCAAACAGGAACGGTTCGGTGAAACTGAACAACGCTTGCTTTTGATACTGGGCGATTGAACCGCGCAATTGCACCGTTTGACCGCGTCCCATAAAGTTATTTTCCGTAATGCCCGCATCAACCATAAACCCGTTTATATTCGACCAACCAAACCCGCCCGACAATTCGCCCGTCGGTTGTTCTTCGACCTTGATATCCAAATTCATCATATTTGCATCGGGAATACGACTTGGCACCATTTGAACATCTTTGAAATAACGCGTGCGCATCAAACGTTGCCGACCCTGTTCAATTGTTTGCAACGAAAACGGGTCGCCCGCGCGCATCGGAATCAATTGATTTATCACGGAATCAAACGTCCGTACATTGCCAAGTATATTGATAGAATTCAAATAAATTCGATTTGTTTTTTGAATTTTGAATTTCAAATCAATCGTGCGCGTGTCATCGTTTTTCTGTGGAATCGGGTCAACACTTATGAATGCATAGCCATAATCCGCAACCGCACCACGAAGCGCGGAAATCGTTGCCTCAACATCATCAACATTATACGTGTCGCCGGTGGAAATCTTCATAACATCAAACAGCTCCGCATCCGTGACATCCGAAAAAGGATTATCCAATTCAACCTTGCCAATCTTGTATTTTTCGCCTTCGTCCACATTGAAAACAACAGAATAAAATTGTCGGTCGGGCGTAAATGTTCCCTTGGCACTTTTAACCTGAAAATCGACATACCCATTACGCAAATAAAATTGACGCAGCATTTGTTGATCGTATTGAATTCTATCTTCGTCATACACATCAAATTGCGACATAAAACGCCACCACGCGTGTTCGCGCGAAAGAATTTCCCCGCGCAATGTCCGGTCACTAAACCGTTCGTTGCCTTCGAATTCAATTGTATCAATATATGTCGGATGACCTTCGGTAATTTCATAGACAACATTCACGCGGTTGTCGTCCAACAAGATTTTTTTGGGTTCAACCTTTGTGCCGAAAAAACCCTTGCGCTGGTAAACCGTAAGGATGCGACCAACATCCGCACCAACGACCGATTCATCAAACGCCGCGCGTTCGGCAAGTTTAATTTCCTTTTTCAAATCATCGGTTGAAACATCATCGTTCCCTTCGACCGTGACCATATTCACAATTGGGGCCTCGGTCACGCGGATTTGAAGCACATCGCCAACATTTTGCACGGATACCTTGGAAAAATATCCACTTTCTTGCAATTTTTTCGCAATTTGGTTTGCGCGTTCCACCCCCACATTTTCGCCGCGTTTAACATCCGCCAGAATTCGAACAGATTCCGCATCCATACGTTTATTGCCCATAACATCGATGCGCGAAATACCCGCGTGCGCCACGCCCATTACAAATAAAGCCAAACAAAAAACAATCTTTTTCATCATAACCCAAACACCCGCGCTATATCATTCCACATGGTCAGCATGAATACAAAACCCAAAAAGATCCAACCGCACACGATTACGATTTCCATACCCTTGCCACCTAATTTTTTGCGTGTCACCGCTTCGATAAGTAATATCAGCAAATAACCGCCGTCCAACACCGGCAACGGAAGCAGGTTTATCACACCCAAATTCACCGACAACAACGCAATAATGGACAGCAACGCAAAGAATCCCGCCGCCAATGCCTGGCCGGATACCTGGGCAATTGTGATGAACGAACCAAGTTGTTTTGACGAACGGTCACCGGTTATAATCTGTTTTAACACAACAACCAATGTCCGCGATTGATAATATGTTTCACGCGCGCCGGCATACAGCGCCCCAAAGAACCCCTTTTTACGAAGTTCGGTTTTTGACCCGTCCGCAACCAGTCCCCACCGCGCCGCCGGCGACAATTTTACATTTATAATTTCACCGCCACGCGAAATCACAACATCCGCATCATGCGTGCCGGCCAATTCCTTGGCAATAACCAATTCACCCCAATTTGTAATTTCCGCATCATCAATTTTGAGGATAATATCGCCCGGTTTAACGCCGGCATTAAATGCGACACTTTCTTGAATAACCTGACCCACAACGGGTAATTGCACATCGCGCGGTTTGAACATAAATATCGCAGAATAAATTGCCCACGCCAAAACAAAATTCATAAAAACGCCCGCACCGATTATAATAAATTGTTTCCACGCCGGCGCGGAAAGATAATGCCCAACCTTTTTTTCTTTTGGTAATTCGTTATATTTTTTGCGGTTGAACATATCTTCTTGACCATAAATGGAAACATATCCCCCAAGGGGCAGGCACGCAATCTTCCACACAGTTCCCTTTTTATCATGCCACTTTATAATCGCGGGGCCGAATCCAATAGAAAACGCATCAACGCGCACGCCGGCCCACCGCGCCGCCAAAAAATGCCCAAGTTCGTGAATAAACACCACGACCCCAAGGACAATCAGTAACGCAATAATTGTTGTTATCGTATGCATTTTCTTTTTTCCCCCCTTTTACGCAAGTATCATCCAAATCAGTGGCAACACATAAATCCAACCATCCGTGCGGTCAATAATTCCACCATGCGCGCCAAGTATATGACTAAAATCTTTTATTTTAAGTCTGCGTTTAACAAAACTTGCGGTCAAATCGCCATATTGCGACAGCAACGAAACACTTATCCCAATCCAGAGCAACTGTGGCGCGAACACACCCATTGTCAGATATCCATACAAAACCGCGACCGCCGTTCCGCCAACAACACCGAAAATTTGCCCAGCCCAGGTTTTATGTTCAGAAATTCGTTCCCAAAGTTTATCGCCACCGATTATGCGCCCAAACAGCCACGCACAAACATCCGCCGCGCATATCACGCACAACACGAACAGCAATAACATCGGCCGATGTCCCAAAACCAAAAGCGACGCAAAATCAATCCCTAACAGGCCAAGGAACAATCCAAACAGACCAAGATTTTTTACACTGAACATAACCGCGCGTGGCGCATTCCAAAGGCAATACGCAAATTCGCCAATCATCGCCAAACCCACGATGATACAAAGCCAATAAACACCGTGAATCCCCAAAAATTCCAACCATGCAACGGCACCGATAACGAATGCCAAACCGGCCGCGACCAAAACCCTGTTCATTGTATCCGACATTTTTTATTTATCCTTTTTTCCCAGAATAATTTGCTTTCTTGCCACCACCAAAGCGTCGATTGCGCTTGGCATATTCGTCCAAAACAAATTGCCAAAGTTTTTCGGACTTTACCAAATCCGGCCAATGTTCTGGCACAAACAGCAATTCCGCATACGCCAATTTCCACAGCAAGAAATTCGAAATCCTAAATTCATTACTTGTCCGCACCATTAAATCAATGGGTAACAAATCCCCCGTATCAAGGAATGTTTCAAATGTTTCACGTGTGACTGGCGCGCCCGCATCAATCGCGGCATTTACGGCGTTCACAATTTCATCTTGCCCGCCATAGTTCAGTGCGAACACAACCGTGCCACCGGTGTTTTCTGCGGATTTTTCTTCCAATTCGTCACACATTTTTGCCAATTTTTTGGGAAGTCTATCGCGCGTCCCAATCACCCGATAGCGCAGATTTTTTTCCAATGCGTGTTTCAAATTCTTTTCCAATTCGGTATAAAACAGGTCCATAAGGAAATTCACTTCTTCTTCGGACCGGTTCCAATTTTCCGTTGAAAATATAAAGAACGTCACCGTTGTCACACCGCGCGCGATGAACCAATCGACCAAGGTTTCAAAATTTGCAATCCCCGCCCGATGCCCCAAAAGTGGTGGCAAACCACGCGCTTCGGCCCAGCGACGATTCCCGTCGCAAATAAACGCAACATGCTTTGGAATTTTTACCGGTTGTGCGGTTTTCTCTCTCTTTTTAAACATTTTAAACATTTTTTTCGCTTTTGGTTTGGTTATACCGACATAATATCCGCTTCTTTCTGCTTGGCAATCGCGTCAACTTCGCCGCCGCGCGCATCAAACACCTTTTGCAGGTCGGATTCATATTTCCGTTGGTCGTCTTCAGAAATTTCCTTGTCGGTGACGGCGCGTTTAATTTTGCCCATTGCATCTTGGCGGATATTACGCATAGAAATTTTTGCTTCTTCGGCGTATTTGCCCGCGACTTTGGTAAGTTCCCGGCGCCGTTCTTCGGTAAGTGGCGGCATATTTAGTCGGATAACGCCACCCGCACTCATCGGGTTCAGCCCCAGTCCAGAATCACGAATCGCCTTTTCAACGGCACCGACATTTCCAATATCCCAAACGGTGACGGAAAGTGTCTGATTATCCGGCGTTGATACGGTCGCCAATTGATTCAACGGCATATCGGAACCATACGTTTGCACCCGCACCCCATCAAGCAAATGCACCGATGCACGCCCCGTGCGGAGTCCCGCGTATTCATCACGCAAAACATCCAATGTTTGTGCGGTTTTTTGTTCAACTTCTGATTTCAAAGATTGATAGTCCATATATATATCTCCTTGCTTGTTGGGTACAGGTTAGCAAATCCATTTGACATTTGGCAAGAAGAAATATAAAATACCTGTTCGATATGGGGTTGTAGCTCAGTTGGTAGAGCACTTGCATGGCATGCAAGGGGTCGTCGGTTCGAGTCCGATCAGCTCCACCACCAATTTTCGTTAATAAAAACCGCCAAACGGCGGTTTTTTGTTTAAGAAAATTGAGTGTCTCGCCGTAGCTAGCGCGTTTACCGAAGATAACTTACAAACACACAGAATTTATCAATCGAAATTAAGCACTGGCGCAGGCGGACAAAAATTCCAGAAACTTTTTAATTTGCCTTTCGCCACTTTCCATTCTATAATCCCGGCATGTTGTTATTACTAAGACATTCTTATACTACAAAAAAACCTGATATCATCCAGGGAACGGACAATACAATTGAACTAAGCGACTTTGGACGGGTTCAGGCGGTGAATGTTGCGGTCAGGTTAAAACCTTTTAATTTGGAATATATAGTTTCATCGGATATTACGCGTGCGCAACGAAGCGCCGAAATCGCGGCAGATGTACTGAATATACCGATTAAATACGATTGTCGCCTAAATGAATATAATTACGGTACACTGACGGGACATAGTGCAAAGGAATTATCCCCCACCACGTTGCAAAAATTTCTTGTGAATCCGGTAGACAATTTCGATGCCGAACCTTTTGAAAGTGCTTTTGTGCGAGTTGGCAATTTCCTTGAATCAATTGATTATGACAGAAATATTCTGGCTGTGACGCACAGCACGATTTTGTATCTTATGATGTGCTATTTGGAAAACAAGACCGAGTTTAATGTGGGCTCATGTTGGGAAAAAAGACGAATTTATCCAACCCAAAATTGCGACGTTTTTCGTATTAGGGACTTGGAATCAGATATGCGAATCCTTAAAAACAAATATTTTTGTAAAATGAAACGGCAACGCGGTTTATAAAACCAAATACAAAACATAAACCGCATACACAATCAGAAATAAAACACCGCCAACGCGCGAAAGACGTGACCGGCGCGCCACAAAAATCATTAGCATTGCGACCGCCAACAACGCCACCAACCCGTCCATCACAAACGCACTCATAAAGGGCAGGGGGCTTATCGCCGCCGTCGCGCCCAGGACGAACAAAATGTTGAAAATATTCGATCCAACGATGTTCCCAACCGCCATATCATATTCACGCTTTATCGCCGCGGCAATGCATACCACCAATTCGGGCAAACTGGTCCCCAATGCCACAAGTGTAAGTCCAATCACGCGTTCCGATACACCAACACGCGCCGCAATATCCGTTGCGGAATCCACGATTAAATTGCTGCCGATAACAAGTGCGGCAATACCGGCGATAATCATAACAACTGTTTCAACCATTGGAATTTTTTTGTAATCTTCTGTCGGTTCGTTTGACTTTTTTGCGATAATAATTGTGTAAACTATAAACCCGACAAACAGTGCCAAAAACACCGCCGCCGCCCCGCGCGATATTTCCCCAAACCACAGACCTAATAAACAGAGCATCAGTGTTATAATCCCCACAAACGGCAATTCATAGAATTTAGTATTCTTGCGAATTGGCAACGCCCCGATAACCGCGGTCATCCCCAAGATAAGGAAAATGTTTGTTATATTGCTGCCGATAATATTCCCGATTGAAACGCCGTCCGACCCGGCAATTGCGGCGGTGATACTAATTGCGGCCTCTGGCGCACTGGTGCCAATGGCGACAAGTGTTGTTCCAATTATAATCGGCGGAATACCAAAACGTCGCGCAACGTCCACCGCGCCATCAACAAAGGCATCCGCCCCGCGCACCAGCAGTACAAAACCAACAGCCAATAAAACAAGTGATACCAACATACGAAACATATTATCATAAAAAAACTTTTCTTATAACAACTTTTGTGATAAAATACAAAAAACAAACAAAAGGGAGAATAATATCATGCCGACAAATGAAAAATTAAACGAAAAAGACACACAAAAAATGTATGACAAAGAAGTGGCACGCTTTGCAAAGCGGATTGCCGTGGCATACAACAGTGATAAAATTCGTTTGGTCACTTCACGTAATGTACGTCGTGCGGTGCTTTTGCATGATATTGATGCGATAAATGACATTATCAAAGATATCCCGAATATGCCGGACGGTTTTCGGTCGGATTTCTGTGACGCATTTATTGGTGAAGATATGTCGGGACTGGACTTGGCCACGCCCGCGATTTTGGGTTACGCGTATCGCGCCATATCTGTACGCGTACAAAACGGTGATAAAAGCCAGCAGGTCCGTCTTAATAAACTTGCAAAGCGCATCGACGATTTGTCGGCGGATTTTGCAAATTCCGGTGGTATGGTGGTCCGTCAAAATGAATGGCCACTGATAAATATGTCAAATATCGCAAACGAAAATGAAGATTTTGCTATTATGCTTGATGCGCGGATGGCTGATGCATCCGATGAGAAACAAAATGAAATAAAGGCGAATAGCGATTATGCAAAAAAGATAGCCAAAGATTACGATGAAGCATGGAATTTGGATAAATTAAAACCAACAGACGTCGACAAATTATCTGAACGTTGGAATAAAATTTATAAAGCTTTGAACCGGTCTGAAATTCGTGGTGATATTTGGGAAAAGTTTATAAAGTGCGAAATGTTAGATTCCAAGGGGAACGTAATACCGCAATTTATTGATAAAAACGGCGTAGAACATAAAGATTATAAGAAAGGTTTTGAAATTTTGGATGACAGCCGATATGAAGCAATCATTGAACTTGTAAAACATGATATTGCAAAAAGATACGTTGCGGATGTTAATGCCAAGATTGATGCAAAAGCAATCGAAAATGAATTTAACGCGAAACTTTTAATCAAGTTATACGAAATTTATGCTGCGGACCAAATTGCCCGGGGTGCAACCAAAACCCCAGAGCAATTTGCCGACCAAACGTTTCGCGAAAGTTTTGAAAAAATGCTTGAACCGGACGGGTATGGGGTCGTAATTTCTAATAACGGGTATAATGTTGCAATCGAAACACAAACCGATGCAACGGTTGGGTGGTTTGCCCGTCTAAGGAACAAGGTTGGTGGCGACGGCAAAAACCTTAAAAAACTTTGGAAGGAAGTGAACAGTTCGCTTGAATATGTTGATGATATGGCGGATGTTCGTATGCCCCGCGCGGCGGTGGAACGTCGTAAACAACGTCGTAATTTTGCCGGACGTGTTATAACGGGATTTGGCAGTTCGTTCATCGCAAGTGCACTTATAACGACAATTGCAACCGCGGCGGCGGCAAAGATGGGATTGACACTTGCATCGGGACTTGCACTGGTTGGCGGCGGCGCGGCGCTTGGTATTATGGGATTCCAAGTTGCACGTTGGATTAGAAATCAGAAAAAGAAGCATTTGCCAATCACATGGGAAGAATTTAAGGAAAACAAACACTTGTTGCGGTCCCTTGGAACCAGTGGCCTTGCAATTGTTGCAATGGTGCTTGGGATAAAGGGTTGGGCCGAAGCGGCAATGGGTGTTGGTATTGGTGCGGTGGCACTTGGGGCATATAATAACGGACGCAGAATGTTCCAATCTATGCAAGATTCCGGGATGTCGCAACGTCAAAAGATTGCATGGACAATTGCAAGCGTTGCGTCGGTCATTTTGGGTGCACTTGGCGGAAAAAGTTTTGCACAATATGGCATAGGCAAGTATAACCAATGGAATCCAGATAATGCTTGGTTTAATAATAAAACCGCGGTTGCGGGCGAACCAGAAAAAATTTCGGATGAAATCACACACGAAAGAATCATTAGACACTATTCTGACAACATGTTAGAAAGCGCCAAGGATGCCGTTGAAGATTGGTACGCACACGATTATCCAAATCACCCGGAAATATTGCAACAAGATATTGATGCCATAAATCAATATAACATTGACCATGATACAAACCTTGACCCGTATCGTATATTGCACGCAATGAAGACATCACAACCGTCGCGTTTGACCTATACCCCTGGGTGGGCCAAAGCGAACGGGGTTCCCCAAGAATTGATAGATTTGGCTTCGCATGCAGTTGATGGCGGAACATATAATTCTGAGGGTATAAAGGCGGCAAGCTATTTAGATTTGCATCATTTTGGCAAACAGGGGGAAGTGGGGCCGGTCGGGGAGTTTACAAACAGAACCTATTCGCCGATTACAGAGTTGCCGACCGAAACCACCGAAACCGTCATTGACCAGGTGGCAAAGTATGAACCAACATCTGATGTTAAACCCGAACCTGTTGATGTCAGGGCGGGTTATGGTGCCTTTGGAAATTATCCACGACGTGACCGCATAGGTGAATTGCATAAGCGTATTGGTTCATTCCTTGACCGTATTCGCAGCAAGCATCACAATGAACCTGTGACAGAAGATATCCCACCGTTTATTAGCAATGATGAACGAGAAGAAGAAATACCAACATTTACATTGGATGAACCCCAGGAACAACAATTACCACCGGTCATCTTAGGTGAACGGGACGAAGAATTGCGCACCACAGGGGAAAATACCCCGTCGCCAGCGCGCCGAGAATTTATGGTGCCACCAATTCCACCAGAAAAATTGTTCCCGAAACCTTTGTTCAAAGATATTAAGAAACCCAGTGTCGAACCGTCACGCGTGCAAGAACCGGTTCAACCTGTACAATGGCACTTTGAAGATATGCCGGTTGCGTTGCCGGATCCCGAAAGCCGGAAATATGAACCATATTCTGATTTCGCATTGACCGAGGCCCAGGCCGAACGTTGGAATAACTTGCATAAACAACTTGCGACAATTCGTGCGGAAATGAAAAGTCGGTCCACGCGCGCAGATAAATTCCTTAAACTGCGCAAACAGGCGAAGCATCTTACGGATGAAATAAATTCGTTTACGGCGGAACTTGGAAACCCATCGGCGTTTGAAATTGAACAGGCTTTGGCTGAAATTGAACGTCGCAAAAAGTTAAAGGACCGAATTGCGGAATACGAACGTCATATGCGTAATGAACCATCCGGAACTGATGTGCCGTTATGGCGTGTCCAAAAGTGGGAAGATGAACGTACAAAATTACTTGATAAAATTGCGGCCCTTGGGGGTGCGGATTCTTTGTATGAATCAAAACTTCGTTTCGCCACACCGAAACGTAGCCGTTTGGAAGAAAAACTGGCAGAAATTGCGCAACGCGAGGCAGATAGGCAACAACCACAAATGGTTTTCGAAATGCCGATGCGCGAAGAACAACCGGAAGAACGGCTGCCTTTGGAACCCGAACGTAAAGAACGTGATGTCGATATCTTGGCAAAACGGTTTGAATTTGAGCATCAAAAACCAGATTTTGAAAATCGGCATCCGCGCGACAAACACCTTGATTTAAGAAATCGTTTGGTTTCTTATCCGTTAATGGAAATCCGTGGTGTGCCGGTTAAATTACTTGATTTGGATGGTCATACTAATCCAATCATAAATAATAACGGACACGCAATGGTTGTCGTCGATGTCAATGGACTTAGGGTACCTTTTTACTTTGATGGATGGGACGAATACAGTAAAACTGGCGTTTGGCGACCGATGTTAACCGTTGATCGTAACGGACGTTTGTATACAAGTTCAAACAATCTGAATTCCAAAGAACTTAAAGATATCGTAGATGCTCTGAACAAACATTTGAACGGCAAAGATTTTGTTGATGGAATTTATGCCACTAAACAGATAGATCCCAATAAAATTGTAGATATTGTTAGCAAGAGTGTGGCGACTGATGATAACCAAATGATATGGGGCTCCTATGGCGATAACACAGCGTGGCACGCACAGCCAGATCTGGTTGCAAGATTCCTGCGCGAAGTGGAATCAGCCGATTACATTTCCCCAAGAGGATGGGAAAAATTCAAAAACAAAATGGCCGACCTCAAAAATGGGCCGAGCAAAATCAAGGACAGGTTGTGGCCTTTCAGGGGGTATGGAGACAGAAAATATGAATAATAGAAAAACATGGGGTATCGCCCCATGTTTTTTTTGCAAATACCCCACTAACCACTAATCACTTACACTTGTCGCGGCATGACCGCGTCGCGGTCGTGAAGGACTAACACTTTTATGTTTATTATTCTGAAAATTTATGATATAATACCATCGTTATGAGAAGTAGGATTTTATCTTTTGTCGCCGTTTTATGCGGGCTTTACGCGGGTTCGGCGCTTGCAAATTGGCAATATACCGGTGGATATTTGTATGACACGGGCTATGGTGATAATGGTTCGCGCGCCGCGATATCTTTGCGTGGCGGGGCATCACTTGCATTTTCCAAAATAAAGAACGAGGTTGGGTCGATAATATATTCATACTGTGTTGATCCCGAAACGGGTGCCGTGTTTCCAACCGATGCTGCCACGGGCAGTTGTAATTCATACACCGGGGCGGAATACGCAGGCACCGGATCACTTGGGGCATTGGGTGCGGAAAATTTGCAAGAGATTGGTTTTTCGGCGGGCGCAAGTATCGGTTGGGTTTTGCCGAATACACCACAATGGCGTTTGGAATTGGGATGGGACCATTTTGCCAAGGTTGATTATAATCATTCCCCATTATTTTCAGGCAACATGCCACTTTCCGAAGGGTATTCAGTGCATGTAGATAGTGGCAGTGTTCAATCCACAATAACGACCGACATCATAAGTTTTATGGCATTTTATGATTTCTTTGACGGAATCCAAAAACCGATTCGCGAAATGATACCATATATCGGTTTGGGCTTTGGCTACGCCGATACGCAAACGGTGATGAATTTGGCCGACCCATGGGGTGATTTATCCGAAGTCGAAGATTTAACCAATTTTGGTACAATAAATTCAAATGGGGTTTTACAGTTTAATCGTTCAACCACAAATACGACGAATGTTGCAGGTCTTGCGGCACTTGGGTTTTCATTAGGAATCGATGAAAATATATTTATCGATTTCGGGTTACGTGCGGCGTATTTACCGCGTGTAAAATATACGCTGTCCAATTCGGACGGAACGCGTCACCTTGATTGGTTTAGTGCGAAAAATTTGATATACGCAAATGTTATGTTGGGACTGCGTGTTGAATTTTAGTTCTTTAATTTAACGCCATATTTTCCGCGGTTTATTGGGCGGTACGAAATCGCTTCGGCCAAATCATCCATCGTGATATCGTTGCCCCCGCGCAGGTCGGCAATCGTTCGTGCAATTCGCTTTATACGATTATATCCGCGCGCCGACATTCCCATCTTTTCCGCCGCATTATTTAGGAATGTCGTAAGTTCATCGCCCAGGACGACATATTTTTCCAAATCTGCGCCGTCCAGCAATGCATTCACATACCCTTGACGGGAAATTTGTCGTTCGCGTGCGGCAACCACACGGGCGCGTATTGTTTTACTGGATTCCGATGGCGCGCTATTTTTCATTTCCCACGGGTTCACCGGGTCAACATCAACATGCAAATCAATACGGTCAAGCAGTGGTCCCGAAATTTTATTCTGATACGCTTCGGCACACCTGGGTGCGCGGGAACATGAAAGGGCGGCGTTCCCCAAATGTCCGCACGGGCATGGATTCATTGCGGCGATAAGTTGAAACCGCGCGGGATATGTCGCATTGCGTTTTGCGCGGGAAATCATAATTTTCCCTGATTCCATCGGCTGTCGCAAAATTTCCAGTGTCGCGCGATTAAATTCCGGCAATTCGTCCAAAAACAAAACACCATTGTGCGCAAGTGATATTTCCCCCGGGCGCGCATCCGAACCACCGCCCGCAAGTGAAACCGGACTTGAAGTATGATGCACACTGCGGAACGGGCGACGCGCAACTAATGTTTTGTTATCTAATTTACCGGCGATGGAATAAATTATCGATGTTTCCAAAACTTCATCCGCGGTCATTTCCGGCATAATCGTGGCCAATCGTGATGCAAGCATTGTTTTCCCCGACCCCGGTGGCCCAACCATCAACATTGCATGCCCGCCCGCCGCCGCAATTTCGATGGCGCGTTTTGCCGCCGCCTGGCCATGCACTTCGGCCATGTCGGCGGTCGTGTTTATGTTTTCCGTATGCGCCACTGGCAAATCCGGCAACAAAAGTGGATTTTTTCCATTAAAATGGTTGATAAGTTCCAAAACATGGAATGGTGCAAGAATATCCAAATCGCCGGCCCATCGCGCTTCGGCCCCTTGGTCGCCGGGACATACTATACCAAATCCGTTTTTCTTGGCCCATACGGCCGCCGCCAAAACACCGTTTGTCTTTGCAACCGTACCGTTCAGGCCGACTTCGCCAATAATAATATATTTTGATAATTTATCTTGGGGCAAAATGTCAAATGCGCAAAGTATCCCACACAATATCGGCAAATCAAAATGCGCGCCACTTTTTTCAACATCCGCCGGCGAAAGGTTTACGGTCAACCGCTTTGGTGGTAATTGCAGGCCCAACGCCGAAAGAACATTTACAATGCGTTCCGCAGATTCCTTAACCGCGCGGTCGGCAAGCCCGATAATTTTGAAGTCAGGTTTCCCAAGGCCCGCGGAAATTTGCACCTGGACATCAATTTTTATCGCATCCATTCCGTTAAAAATAATAGAAGCCAAAGAAATCATGGTTTTTGTATTATATACTTGCCATAATCGAATTCAAGTCCTAAAATGCAAAACGCAAAATTGACAAAGAAAGGAAAGAAAATGTTAAAAAAGCCCAAAAATCGCCTGCGTGAATGGTTTGATACACTGTTTTACGGAATCCTTATCGCCGTCGTTTTCCGCAGTTTGTTTCTTGAACCGTTTAATATCCCGTCGGGGTCTATGATACCGACGCTGCATATTGGTGACCATATTTTTATTACTAAATGGTCATATGGTTATTCGCGGTATTCGTTCCCGTTTGGGTCATGGCACCTGTGGAATGGTCGCATATTCAAAAGTATGCCAAAGGTTGGCGATGTTATCGTATTTCGTAATCCAAAGAATGAGTCGCTGGACTATGTAAAACGCCTGATTGGCCTGCCGGGGGATACGATTCAAATGCGCGACGGGCGCCTGTATATCAATGGTGAAATGGTTGAACGGCGCGACCCGCGGCCCTATGTCGTTGCGGTTTTGCCCCGTTCCCTGCGCAGCACTGGTTATTACTATGAAAATATGCAGGTGCGCGGGAACAAGATTTATGTCGACGGTGCGCCGGCGAACTTTAACTATACGATTGAATACAAGGGCGACCACGTTTGCCGCACTACGCCGGGCCTTTGCGGTGTTTTTCCGGCTACGGAATATACCGAGGTTTTGCCGAACGGCATCGAACACAGCATAATTGAATACACCGACAATGGTCCGATGGATAATACGATGGAATACCTGGTGCCGGAAAATCATTTGTTCTTTATGGGCGATAATCGCGACAACAGCAACGATAGCCGCGCGGATGTTGGATTTGTTCCGGTTGATAATGTCTTGGGACGCGTGTGGTTTGTGTGGTATTCGCACAATTATGCATCGCCAATGGTTGCTTTTTGGAATTGGAATGCTAAAATGCGCTGGAACAGATTTGGCAAAGGTATAAATTAAAATGAAGCTTTATTATAAATTCAAAGACAAATCATTGTTGGAACTTGCGCTGACGCAACGCGGCGTGAACAGTCATCATAACAATGAACGCCTTGAATTCGTGGGCGACCGCGTCTTGGGGCTAAGTGTTGCGGCCATGCTTTACGCGATGTACCCGAACGAAAACGAAGGCGAACTTGCACGTCGTTTTGCATCGCTGGTGTCAACCGAAACATTGGCGGATGTCGCGCGTTCGTTCGATTTGCATAAAGAGGTTCGACACAGTCATATGACCGCCGGACGCACGCGGCACATGCTTGCCAACGCGATGGAGGCGGTAATCGGTGCGATATTCTTTGACGGTGGTTTTGATAACGCGCAACGCTTTGTATGTGGCATTTGGCATGATTTGGCGGCGGCGGAACTGCGCCCACCAAAAGACCCCAAAACAATGCTCCAAGAATTTGTGCAAAAACATGCGGACGGCGCATTGCCGGTCTATGCCGATGCGGAAAAAACCGGCGAAGACCACAGTCCCGTGTTCACCGTGACGGTCACCGCCATGGGCGAAAGTGCAAGTGGTGACGGCCCTTCGAAAAAATCCGCCGGCTCCGCCGCCGCGGCTGAATTACTGAAAATACTTGCAACCAAGAAAATTGATGGTTAAAATGTGGTAAAAATAAAAGGACAAAAAATGTTTTCAATTTTACTGGTATTACTGATAATCGTTGCGGTATTTATGACCGGAATTATTTTGCTGCAGAAATCAGAGGGCAGTGGCATGTCCGGTTCGTCCGCGGCATCTATGTTTGGCGGCGCGCTGACCGGTGCGGCAGCGGGAAATTTCCTAACGAAACTAACCACATGGCTTGCGATAATCTTTTTCGTGTTGTGCGCGGCACTGGCGATTGTATCGTCCAAAACCGCAAATAATACGCAAAGCGAACTTCGCACTGAACTTGCGGCGGATGAATTGGCAAACGAACCAACCCCCGCACCCGATGCGACCGGTGACACAACGCCCGCCGAACCGGTTCAAACAACCGACACACCGGCACAGAATTAAAAAGTAAAAAGGTTAAAAAACAACGCCCCGTTCGGGGCGTTTGTTTTATATTCTAACCGGACTATTACGCATAATTTCCGTTTGTCGTTGCCGTGCCGTGCTAAGGTCTCTTTCGATTTGTTCGATATTAACGGCACCTTCTAAATCATTTGCAACAACTTCTTGCAGTCCCTTTGCTTTCTTTATCGGCAATTCGCGTTCTTCGGCGCGCCTCTTAAACGCCGCCAAGAACAACTTTATTTTGCCTTTAAGAAAATCTATTGTTGATATCAAATTATTATTTTCACGCAATAATTTTTCTTTATCGCCTTCTAATTTTTGAACTTTCTGACGTTCCTCATCCCACATGTTAGTCATTTTAATACGTTCCGGACGCAAAGTTTCCAATTCTTGTTGCATTTTTTCAAATGCCGGACGCATTTCGGCAAGTTGTATTTCCGCCTGATCCGCGTATTGCTGAACATAGTTTCCATTTGAAACATCAAGTATCTTGTCCATATCAAATTCACGTGCTAACTCATCCGCTACGGCCTTCGCCTTGGCAACATCTTCTTCGGTTTGACCATCCATGCTTGATTTTGCAAAGTGTGCCACAATCGTAAGAATCTGTAGTGCTATACTGGGAATAACGGAAACACCAAGGTATTCTATTGTATTAATATCTGGCATTGGTTTATTGAGCTCGTTATCCATATTAGTTTTAGTAACGGCGACCAAATCATTTAATTTTTTCTTTGCGTCATTTATTGAACCAACAAATTTTGGTGTACTTAAACCATTTGCTTTATACGTATACATTGGATATCCATAATAAGGACCGTTAAGATAATATGATAACCATGATTGCACATCATACGGTGTGGCCAACGGATGCATGGCAAGGGTTCGCGCCACGTCTTGGTTCTTTCCTTGAAAATGTCTATTAACACCCTCTAATAATTGGTAACTATTTTTTGGATTTTTAATTGTTCCTTTTTCGATGGCATACAAAATAACCTTGGTATATTCTTCAAGTTTCCCAGTAAGAACATTTGAATCATAAAATGCGGTTAATACTTGAATTGTATAAAGAAAATTCTTGGCATCTGGTGTTCCCGATTGCATGGCTTTGGCCAACTCCGCATACAATTCTTGCAATTCTGGTGTTTTAATTTGAGTTTTATGTTCTTCATACCATTTAAAAAATTTCTGTGGTGTTTCAGAGGCCATAGACCAAAAGAAAAGTGCCCCCCAATCACCACGGTTTAACGCGGTATAGTATTTTTCCAAAAATTCATCGACACTCATATATTTTTCCATCAAAAACTCCTTTTGTTTTACAGAATTATACCATAAAAAATATGGAATTCAAAATAAAAACCGACCATAAACGGTCGGTCTTGAATTCGTGGCGCACCATTATCGAGAAAAATTGGAACACACTATATCCGGAAATCATACGAACAGCCCAATACGTACGGGATTCAAGCATGCTGGAAGTCATACAGGCGATTGCTGAACATTTAGGGAAATATCCGGAAAACTTTGATCCTATCACCAGGGGGAATTAGAACTAAGGGGGGATGACTATGGGTAAGAATGCGGCGGGAGTGGCAGGGAAAGCATGCTTTGGTCTTACATTAGGAACTTAGTCGTACGTACATAGGGGGGTAGGGGGTACAGGGTGGTATAGAATAGTTACACATCCGGTCAATGTGATGGTGTATGTAGCGGAACTAATGTCGGTTATAGAATAGACGACTCAAACTAGTATCCCACTCTTCGTCAATGACACAAAGGTGGTCTTTCCCCCATTTTTGCACAGAGTCGCGTACGAAGTTGAAATCGTTACAACCCATACAAAGAGATATGTGGCACTCTTCAATTATGGCTCTGTTAAACCGTTCCTTGTAAGCCTCTCTGCAGTTTATCATAGGTTTGGCTGTTGCTAGCTTAATGGTCGCTTGCTTATTAGCCTCTCTGCACGCTTGTAACTCATGGGTCGTCAGTTCGGAATGTTCAGATTCGCAATAATCTGTGTCGTTGTAGAATTTTACCAGGTTCAGCCAGTTTTTGTTGGTCTTTACGTTGTTGGTACTGGGCAGAAACCGGCTGTAA
>JAFOVN010000013.1 GCA_017392345.1 Alphaproteobacteria bacterium
ATATGGCGCGGGAATCTGTTGTGCGATGTTTTTGTCTGTCAAATCAAGTGCGCCCATGTCTCTGATTTTTTGTCGAAAACGTTGGGCGTCGGCTGACAGTGTTATACCCTGCTCTTTACCCTTTCTACATAACCGTGCGATGGTGTCGCGGTAATAGCTCATATCTAAAAAATATTGCATATACGTATAAATCATATGATGATGTGTATCACTAATTCATGTTATTGTCAACAAAAACCGCCCAGGGGCGGTTTTTGCACTTGCACTTATCACGAACACTATCACTAACATTAACGTTTGCTGAACTGTGTTGAACGACGTGCCTTGTGATAGCCATAGTGTTTACGTTCGACAACGCGGCTATCGCGGGTAAGGAACCCGGCGGCCTTTAACGCCGCACGCAAATCCGGTTCCGATTTTTCCAATGCCTTGGAAATTCCGTGTTTTACCGCACCCGCCTGGCCCGATAAACCACCGCCCATAACCATGACGAATACGTCGTATGCACCTTCGCGTTTGGTGACCGCAAATGGTTGATTCAAAATCATTTGCAGCACCGGACGGCGAAAATACTGCGCCATTGGGCGTTCGTTGATAACGATGTTGCCCTTGCCCGGCAACATATATACGCGCGCCACAGAATCCTTGCGCTTGCCCGTGGCATAGATTGCGTTGTTTAATTTTGGCGTTGCAACCGTTGTGGCGGTTTTTTTCGCCGCGGCGGTTTTAACCGTTGCCTTGGTCGTGGCCTTTGGCGTTGCCGTTTTCTTTGCCGGGGCCGCTTTCTTTACAGTTGTCGCCTTGGCGGTTGTCTTTTTTGTCTCTGTTGCCATTATTCGCCCCTTTTGTTTTTACGATTCAATCCCGCAAAGTCAATCACAACCGGATTTTGTGCGGCATGTTTATGTTCCGCCCCCGCATACACGTGCAGTTTCGTCAGGCGTTTATCCGCCAACGCAACCGCCGTGCGACGACCCATCATGCGTTTAACGGCATTTTTGACAAGCAATGTCGGCTTTTCAGCGCGCATTTGACCCAATGTGCGTTCTTTGATTCCGCCGGGATATGTTGTGTGCCAATAGAATTTTGTCTTGTCCGCCTTGGTTCCCGAAAGAGCCACTTTATCAGCGTTGATAATGATAACATGATCGCCGCAATCCATGTTCGGTGTCCATGTTGGTTTATTCTTGCCCCGCAAGATGTTCGCGGTATATGCCGCCAAACGCCCCAGCGTGCAATCGGTTGCGTCAATCAGATACCATTTGGCATCTAATTCGCACTTTTTTAACGATTTTGTCGCCACCATTTTTGTTTTACCCTTTGTTTTATTAAAAGTTCGTGGCACATTATTGCCCAAGCATGCAGAAAAGTCAAGAAAAATCGTTATGGTATTATTATACCGCAAAACATAAAAAACTTGATAATCAGGGATAAGTTTGGTAATCTTGGCGTTGTCGATTTATTCCAAAGGGGCGCGATATGGCATCTGATGATATAAAGAAAGTGATTGAACGTGATGAAAAATGGCAGGCGCGATGGCGCGATGCGCGCGCGTTTGTGCCGAAAAACGACGGTTCAAAGCCGAAATACTATAATTTGATTGAATTTCCCTTTCCGTCGGGTTCGGGGTTGCATGTGGGACATATGTTGCCGTACACGGGGATGGATGTTATGGCGCGATATAAACGTATGCGTGGATTTGATGTTTTGTTTCCGATTGGATATGATTCTATGGGTATTTCGTCCGAAAAATATGCGACCAAGATTGGAAAGCATCCACGGGATTCCGTCGCAGAACTGATTAAAATCTTTGAAAAAGATATTTCCGTTATGGGGCTTTCGTTTGACCCGGAATCAAAAATTGCGACATCGGATGCGGAATATATCAAATGGACACAATGGATGTTTATTCAATTCTGGCATGCGGGTTTGGCATATAAATCTGAATTGCCGATGAATTGGTGCCCGAATTGCAAGACGAACCTTACCAACGAAGAATTGGAAGATGGGGCTTGTGAACGTTGTCATGGGCCGGTTGAAAAGAAAATGAAATTGCAATGGAATTTGGCAATAACAAAATACGCGGACCGTTTAATCGACGATTTGGCTTTGGTTGATTATCCTGAAAAGGTTAAAACAATGCAAATCAATTGGATTGGGCGTTCATATGGCGCAGATGTGGATTTTCGGGTCGGTGACGATATTATGACGGTCTATACCACGCGTGTGGATACCATATTTGGTGTGACGTTCTGTGTTATTGCGCCGGAACATAAATTGGTAAAAAAATGGTTGGATGAAGGCAAAATAAAAAATGCCGGGGCGGTACGTGACTATATCGCCGCGGCAAAGGCAAAATCTGAAATTGAACGGACAGATGTTACGAAAGACAAGACGGGCGTAAAGTTAGATGGTGTGATGGCAACAAATCCGTTTAATGGTCGTGAAATTCCAATCTTTATATCAGATTATGTTTTGGCGGACTATGGTTTCGGTGCGATTATGGCGGTGCCGGCACATGATTCGCGTGACTGGGATTTTGCCAAGAAATTCGGGTTGGAAATTATTCCGGTTCTTTCGGGTGGCGAACCCGATAAAGTATGGGAAGGTGACGGCACACATATAAATTCGTCTTTCCTTGATGGTATGGATAAAGGTACCGCGATTGCCACCGCGATAAAATATGGAACCGAACGCGGCTTTGCGCGCGGAACCAAGAAATATAAACTGAAAGATTGGGGTTTTTCGCGTCAAATGTATTGGGGTGAACCAATTCCGATGGTGTATTGTGAAAAGTGTGGTTGGGTGCCGGTGCCTGAATCTGAATTGCCACTGTTGCAACCGTATATGGAAGATTACAAGCCAACCGATACCGGCGAAAGTCCACTTGCGCGGGCGACCGATTGGATAAAGACAACCTGCCCCGCCTGTGGCGGCTCGGCGCGTCGTGAAACGGACACTATGCCACA
>JAFOVN010000014.1 GCA_017392345.1 Alphaproteobacteria bacterium
TAAAGTCCGCCTTTTGATACGGCAACAGTTTTGCCAATGCCGCACGGCGACCGTCTTCATCTTCGGCCAAAATCATTTCCCGCATATCTTGGATACGCGCCGGGTCAAAGAACATATGTTCCGTCCGCGCAAGTCCGATACCTTCGGCGCCAAAATCGCGCGCCTGTTTCGCGTCCTTGGGCGTTTCGGCGTTCGCCTTGACGGTAAGTGTTTTGATTTCATCAACCCACTGCATAAGTGTTCCAAAATTACCCGTCAATTCCACAGAAACCGTTGGGACCGCGCCTTCGATAATCTGACCCTTGGCCCCGTCAATGGAAACCCAATCGCCTTCGTGGATAACCGCGCCGGATGTAGTTTTCATCGTTTTGGATTCATAATCGATTTTGATATCCGGACTGCCCGAAACGCATGGTGTTCCCATACCGCGTGCAACCACCGCCGCGTGCGATGTCATACCACCACGTGCGGTAATCACACCTTGGGCCGCGTTCATACCCGCGATATCTTCGGGCGATGTTTCAACACGGATAAGCATAACTTTTTTACCCGCGGCCGCCCACTTTTCGGCATCTTCGGCATTGAACACCGCCATACCCACCGCGGCACCCGGCGATGCCGGAAGTCCGTTTGCAATAACCTTGCGTTCCGCTTTTGGGTCCAACATTGGGTGCAACAAGTGATTCAATTGGTCGGCACCAACGCGCAAAATTGCTTCTTCCTTGGTTAGTAAACCTTCGTTCACCATTTCAACCGCCATGCGAACCGCCGCCGCCGCCGTGCGTTTACCATTACGGCATTGCAACATCCAAAGTTTCCCATGTTCGATGGTGAATTCCATATCTTGCATATCTTTATAGTGCTTTTCCAATTTTTCGCGCACATCGCAAAGTTCACGATAAACATTTGGCATGGCTTCTTCCAATGACACGCGGCCGGAATCATCCTTGCTCATCGGTTGGGGGGTACGAATACCGGCAACAACGTCTTCGCCTTGGGCGTTAATCAGGTATTCACCATAGTATTTGTTTTCGCCGGTTGCAGGGTCACGGCTGAAACACACGCCGGTCGCACAATCGTTACCACCATTTCCAAAGACCATCGCCTGGACATTGACGGCGGTGCCCCAATCGCCCGGGATATTGTTCAGTTTGCGGTATGTGATGGCCTTTTTGCTCATCCACGAACCGAACACTGCGCCGATACCAAGTTTTAACTGTTCCCATGGATCCTGGGGGAAAACTTTGCCGATTTTTACACCGATTTCTTTGAATTGTTCGACCAATTGTTTCAAATCGTCGGCGGTCAGTTCGGTGTCAACCTTGTATCCCTTTTCTTCCTTCATGCGTTCCAAAGTATGTTCGAACAAATCGATATCCGCACCCAACACAACGTCACTAAACATCATGATAAAGCGGCGATATGAATCGTATGCAAATCTTTCGTTACCAGAGATTTTTGCCAACGCCCGAACCGTTTCATCATTCAAACCCAAATTCAAAACCGTGTCCATCATACCCGGCATAGAAACGCGCGCACCCGAACGCACCGACACCAAAAGTGGATTTTCCATATCGGCAAATTTTTTGCCCATAATATTTTCAATGTGTGCGATGCCGGCGCGAACCTGGTCCATCAAATCGGATGGATATGTTTGGTTGTTTTCATAGTAATATGTGCAAACCTCTGTCGTGACGGTAAAGCCCGCCGGAACCGGCAAACCAACCAAGTTCATTTCCGCTAAATTTGCACCCTTGCCACCAAGCAAGTTGCGCATATCGGCGCGACCTTCGGCATGGCCGTCGCCAAATGTATAAACCCATTTATTACTCATGGTGTCTCCTTTTTATTGTTGTTATTTTCGCGCGCATATTTTTCACAAAAAATTTCACGATTGCAATGAAAAATATTTTTATTTTAATTTTTTTGTGGTATAATATGTGCATACAAAACAACAACAAACAAAGGTCTGCGTCCAATGCGGTAAAACGTTTTGGTGCAGATTTTTTATTTTTAATCAATTTTGTACTTTACAAAAATTTGCAATATTGGTACCATTGAAGTAAGGAAATTCTTTGAAAGGGTGGGGATTATGCATTGTTTTCATAAAGTTTGTTTATTTTCTGTGA